>JAFGIB010000235.1 GCA_016929805.1 Deltaproteobacteria bacterium
CGGGCGGGACGGCCCAATCTGCGGCGTCGCTCGCTCCTCGAAATAGCGCTGCTAGTCCTTCGTCGCGGCTCCTTGCATCTTGCACCGTCGCGCTCCGAAATACTCGGTCGGACCTTATTAAACACGCTCTAAGAGAACTAAATCTGAAGTTTTTCATAGCGCTGTAAAGTTAGCGATACGAGCAGCGAGGCCGCGGTTGGGCGACAGATTACGTCAGAGTATTCCCTAACACGATACCTAGAGCCTATCCCAATAGGCCGCCCGAGTCGGCGGTCGAAACCGAAGTCGATTTCGCGGCGGATCGGCGCACGGCGCGCGGAGGCCTAGCAGCGCTAAGCCGAGCACGACGGGCGCCGAGGTGGTCGAAAGCAACGAGAGATCGGCCGCCGGCGACAAGGCCTACCGGGATAGGCTCTTAGAAAAGAATCGTAGATCTATAGAGAGGTTAAAGTTGCTTTCTTCCACGGCACGGTAATATCTTTGAGTCTTTCGCCGACTATCTCTATCCGTTCCGAGTTCATAACGCCTAGCCCTCGATGCGAGGCCATACCGATCTGCTTAATGTCAGCGGGATCGTGACTCATTACTCGCGCGGCCGTGGCGTCGGCCGCCACGAGATCAGTGCTGGCAATTAAAAGCCATGAGCCCAGCCGATCTTTCATGTTTACGGTCGTACCCCCGGAAGTGATAGCCGGGCCGTTACCTTCGACGCCTATCGACGCGTCAATGATGGCAAGGTCTGGTTTCAATGCCTCGACCACATCCAAATATATCGCTGCTATTGCTTCAGGACTACTATGGTCAAAAGCCGGCGTACGCCAAAGCGCCTCCCCGCCGTCCGCCGCCTGAATCGGTATCGTCGAGGCATATTTGCCTAAAGCGGTTACCCCGACAAAGTTCTTCAAGGAAAGGGAAAGTTGCGCGACTATGTGGGTTTTCGCTACAGGAACCGAGATGATGCGATCCGCGTGCGCGACCAAGCTGGCTATCGAAATCGTTCCCAAACTGGTACTTGTAGGGATATCCACTAGCTGTTGCGAGTCTTCGCCGAGGCAAGCGAAACGAATCTTACCCGAATATCGAGATCCCAGACGCTGTGCCTGGTCGACCAAATTCGTCGATCGATCCAGGGTGTGCGCGTATCGCCAATCGAAGGTTTTTCTCTGCGACGCGTCCCCGATGATGACATCTCGAGCTCCAGCTTTCAGACATTCTTCCGCCACGGCCAAAAGAATTTCCGGCTTGGTACATTCGCCCGACCCGAAGCCGTCGTATACGCTCGCGGAGGGTAAAGCTATCATATTCGGCTTAATAAAAACAGTATCACCCTCCATGACGATTCGCCCGACTCCTCCCAACGCTTCAAGGGCGTCTCGGGTCATGGCGTCAAGATCATTACCTTTTATCGTGGCCACCGTTGCCGCCGGTTGAGAGGCGTCCTCGGCATAAGCATCCGACATGCGCGAGTCTTCGAGACCGCCATCGATCGCATCAGGTCGTTCGCGATCACTGTCACCGCGGCAGCCTACCAAAAAGCTATTGAAACCGAGAGTGGCGGTAGTACCAACGCCCAACTTGAGCAGGTCTCTACGCGTGATCTTTTTTATATCCATAACTTCCTCGTCGTTGATATTCGCGGAGTAATAATAAGCCGGTAAAAAGTAATAAATACTCTATCTATTTGAGAGTATCCATCAGCTCATTTGTGATCGGTTAAAAACATCGATAGTCGAATAAAACAGAAAAAGATTCCGAGCGGCCAAAAAGTTAAGGAGGAGTCACGTGGGTTGGAAAAAGCCTATTTTCGAAGGGATCGATCGATTGAACTAGATCCATAGCTCTGTCTTATGTTGGTACGGATTCGCCAAAGGGGATAGAATCGTGAAGACGATACTCACCAAACCCGCTTTGCCGAGGACAACCGTACGGCGGAAGGTAAAATCGATCATGTGTCTCCCGTTACGGGGGATACCAAAAAATTCCGCGCGCAATTATGTATTTTTTCATAGATTCTTTCGCGTTTCCGCTCGACGTTTTTTGCAACGTTGAGGTGTACTCATGAACCGCTCCCTATCAGAGTTCACGCTAATATAATAGACAAGTCAAAGTTGCCGACGGTGCGCGAGGTTTTTGAAAAGCATCCCGGAGCGTGTCGCGTGACCATCGACTCGGTCTCGGCGCGCGCGGGCTTGAGGTCGACCCATCGGAGGCGGTGCTCGAAAGTCTCAAGCGGCTGTTTGGAGAGAAAGTGTGCGAGCTCTGGTAAGGCTCGGTCAGAATTTTTAAAGACTAAACCGAGCGGGTCTTGAGATTTACCGGAGCGTTGGAAGCCGGATTACGTCGGCGCATCAATCATCGCCGCGAGCAACGCTAAGCGCAAGGCTATAAATGCCGTTTAGGTTGGACCAGTATATGCAGTGCCGGTCAAGCTCCACATCCTCCGCGGCAGATTCGGTTTCGACAGTAACCCGATCGCCGCCGTCTAACGGTATCCGAACTATTGAGCCGTAAGCGACAAATAAATTCTCCCCGTCACAAACAATATCGCGTGTTGTATTGAGGCCCTCGGCCAGAACAATCGGTTCCCCCTCGGGCTTGAGTTGCATCAATTGTCCGTTAGTCCACGGCCCAATGCTTACCCAGTATATATTCGTACCGCACCCTACAGGAAAAAGTGGGCCGCGCTGTTCTCGCGCCAGCACCGTAACCTGTCCCCCCTCAATCGGTACTGACGAAACTGTTCCGGAGCCCGGTGCTGTTCCAGGGCTCGCGAGCAATAAATTTTGTCCTACTAGGCCTATAGAGTACGGTCTCTCCGAGGTGAGCGTCTGAACCTTTCCCCCGTCGAGAGAAACTCTTTTTGTCGCCTCCTCGTCTACGAAATAAACGTTCTCGTTATCCGCAACAAGCGCGCGTGACACGCCGTTCGTTCCGGTGATTGTAGTGGTCTCGCCCCCTTCCAACGGCACGCGGCCTATCGCGCCTTCGATGCCGTCGCGGCTCTCGCTGAAAACAACCGCTTCGGATGTGACCGCCAATTCTTGACTACCGAGTCCACCGCCTGAAACAACCGCCATACGAACCGACTCGCCTCCACGAATCGGCACTCGCATAAGGTAACCGTACGGCGTGTCGTCACCTTTGATGAAACAACTTAAAAGATAGTAAAGATCCGTGGGGCTCACTTTAATAATCGGGACACTACTAACCACGGTCGCCTCATCCGGGATATGCAGGATAGGAGACGTGATTTGAGTAATCTCACTCGTACAGTTAGTCGCCGCATCAGATAAATCCTCCGCGTCAGGAAGCTCTCCGACGTCCTTTTCGGTCACCGACCCATCGGTGCTTTCTAACGCGGCGTCGCCGGAGTCGGGGAGCTCTCGAACTCCGCTGTTCTTCGACTTCGAGCATGCGTTAATCAAAAATACGAATGCCGCGACAACCGTAAGGTAGAAAATCACACCTCGAGCAAGTCGTCCTATCCGAGGCGATGTAGATAGTTTATAAATGCGATGTCTTCTACGCATCATGGATAGTTGAGCCTAGCTCTTTTAGCGCTTCGTCGTTGGTCTCCGAACTCTCGTCGTCGTCTGCGCTAAATCCGAATGCCATAATTTTGCAACGTTAAGGTGTATTAAACCGTTAGTTGACCTTGAAAGCGAGAACGCCTCTGGTTCGCGCTGTTTTTCGCGAGCGAAGCGCTTTACGCCGACGGATTTTTTCAATGTTTAGGTGAATATGACTTCTCGCGGGTTATATCCCCGGTAACCACAGGTACATCGGACGCGAGCCGAGCTCGAGCCAGCCCAACGCGTCCGAAAACGAAACCCTCGGAGCCTTCGACTGAGCGCTTTCTAAAAAGAGGCGCGAAAAAATCCCCAAGGGGCGGGTGTACTCGATCAACGTGAACCGGTCTTTACCAAGCTTTTTCTTCAGCCATGACAAAACATCGTCTTGGTATCCGATTTCGTCGATCAACCCGTTGCTCAACGCGCTTTGAGCATCGTATATCCTTCCGTCGGCCAGCGCGCGAGCCTTGTCCAGCGGAATACCTCGACCCCGACTGACCAGCATGACGAATCGATCATAAAGCTTCATGACGATTTGCCGGTACACGGCCTTATCAGCCTCAAGCTCGGCCGGCGATTTAAAGGGCGATAGGAGATCTTTATATTCACTCGATTTGATGGTCACGGATTGAACGCCGAACTGCTTTATCAGATCGTGCACGTTGATGCTGTTGACGATCACCCCGATACTTCCCGTGACGCTGGTCGGATGGGCGAAGATCTTGTGCGCGGCCACGGAGACGTAGTAACCGCCCGAGGCAGCGGTATCGCCCATCAGAACGACGACCTTTTTCTTCGCCCGCAGCTTTTCAACCTCCCGGTGGATCCGATCGCTCGCGGTCACGCTTCCGCCCGGACTGTCCACGCGCATCAGCACGGCCGCGACGTCGGCGGCACGTCCCGCCATCTGAAGCTGCTCGATCACGCGATCCGCCGTGACCGCGCCCTCGAAAAAGGGTGTTCGAACCCGTTCGAGAATTACTCCCGAGATCGAAATCATCACGACCTTTGTCTTTCCGCTACCGCTGATGCGCTCTTCCCTAAGCTCTTCGGCGGCGGCGATGCCCTGTCCCGCGCTTTGAATCAGGGCGGTGATCGCCGCTATGCCGGCCGCGAAAAAGAGGAAGAAAAACGATAAAAAAACTATCAAAATAATCCCGGCCGGTCTCCTCCACCATCGCACGGGTTTCGCCGCAACGGCCGCGCCGCTCGGGTTCTTCGTCGATTCGTTAAAAGTTTCCAAGAGCTACCTCGCCAAGTTGCGTCGGCGATCGCCGACTTTTTTGTCTTCGATTGTACAACAAAAACTCAAGATCCGAACAGGTAGAAACCTCTTTGTGCTCTCCGGAACCTTCTCACCGTCGTCTTCACGCCTCTTGCCCATTCTTTTTCGCTTCGAAAACCAGCCGCCTTTCACGATTCCTTTGGTCAAAAGCGCTGCGTTCAAAAAAATCTGCAACGAGACGCGCGAATGGTCGATAGCTAGATTAGCAACGGAGGAATAGATGAATCGGAAACGACAAAATCCACTGAATATTAAGACGAAACGCGAGAGCTTTTTCGGCTGTAGAAATTGGATCGACCCGCGTCTCGATAGTTGGACTCGCGGCAACGCGGTTCTCGCGCATCTGTTCAGCGCGGACCTGGCCGGTGGTAACAAATCCGCGATGCTCTATTTTGGATTCGTCGTACAGATAACCGGCGACTATATCTGGAATCGCGAACAACCGGAACCGGGCTGGGCCAAGCTCGACGTGGAGGGTTTTCAACGAGAAATTTTGAATAACCGATTGAAACTCGACGATATCTCGACGGGCAACTTCAATATCAGCCTAGAAGCGTTCTACACATTTTTAGTCAACCGGGGTTACCTTGAAATCGGGCCGGGCCGACGCATCATCGAGCAGCTACAACGCTACGATAATACCTATGTAAAAGAGATGCTTAAGTTTGCCGAAGGTCCGGCTCGTACGCCGCAAGACTACTTCCGCGGTACATACGAGCTTCAAAGGCTCACCGTCGCGTATGCGAAAGGTATCTCCCGCAGCCGATCGAGCTCGCCGCTGACCGAAGCGAAAACCCGATGCGCGCGTGAGCGCCAAGAACGCGAAAGTAAGCCCGATTACACGGGTAATTACGCCTCCGCGAGACGAGCGGCCGAGAACGGAGACTCGGGGTATCCGTCTATAGCCGTGTAAGGCAAGTGGAATTGCATCGCGGCCAAGGCACCCCCGCGCGGCGTTCTTAAGAAATGGAATAAACAGATCATATCATCTTATCGAGGCAATCGAGCTCGCCTGCATAAAAAGAGAAACAATAAGGCGAAAAACGCGAGCGACGAGGCGATACCGGATTGACGGCCGCCGCTTCCGGGCACGCGGCAGCCGCAGCCGTCGTCGGAGCCGGCTCCGAATCCGATTCCGCTCCCGGTAGCGGCCGCGCCCGCGACATTGTAGTTCGAATCACCGGCAGCAGGTTGTCCCGCAATCGACATCCCGCCGGTGCCGCCCGAGATGACGTCGGGATTTTCAATCACCCCTGTACCGCCTATACCTGACGCGCCCCCCGCGTCGATCAAGCCGCCTCCGCTACCGCCGCTGAGCGCGCCGCTCGCGTCATTGTCGCCGGCGACCCCGGAGGATCCGCCGTTTCCGCCGGAATTACCGTCGCCCATCGCGGCATCCATCGGCGATATGACGCCGCTGTCCACCGGCTCGATATCGCCGCTACACGCCGCTTCGACCGCGGTGAGCGCCCGCAGCGAGGGAAACGAGCGATTGGTTCTCGGATCAACGACTTGCTCGCCGGTATCCAGCATGATCTGCTTGATCTCGGCCGGCGTAAGCTGCGGATTACATTCGAGCATAAGCGCCGCAACCCCTGCCGCCGCCGGCGACGCCTGGGACGTGCCGCGGAATTCCGAGACTCGATCGTTGAGTCCGACGGAAATTATCGGAGCACCGGGCGCGACCAGGTCTAATCTTTCGGGCGCGTTGGTAATACAGGCGATCTGATCGAAAGCGGTGGTGCCGTCGGCGCAGTTAGCCAAGCCGAAGCCGTATTGAAACATGTAGGTCAACCCGCTCGGCGGCTGCGGGCCGACATCCGAGTCATAGGTCGCGCCTACCGCGACGACACCGGTGTTACAAGCGGGCGCGGTCATCTGTTCGGTTAGGCCCGAATTGCCCGAGGAAGCGAAAAGCGTCACCCCGGCGCCGACCAGGTTGTTGACCGCCGCCGCCATCGCCGGCTCGCCGCGGTCACACTGCGCCGCGTCGGAATAAAGCGCGATAGTGCAGATACTCATATTAACAATATCCACTTGAAGGTCGGCCAAGTTGTCATAAATCCAGTCAAGACCCGCGACCCAATCGGATACCATTCCGGAATTGTTCCGATCGTTTATCTTAACTGATATAAGCTCGACTCCCGGCGCGAATCCAGCCGGAGCGACGACTCCGGTAGAAGCGATTATTCCGGTCACGTTGCTGCCGTGCCCGTGATCGTCCTCCGCGATCTCCCCCTCGCGCGCGTTTAGGGGCGGGCAGGCGCTTTGCGTGAAGCACTGCTGCGCCACCACCTTGCCGATCAAGTCCGGATGCGTGGCCGCGGCGCCCGTATCCAACACCGCCACGCGAACACCCGCGCCGGTTACACCGTACATCCTCTCGACCTGGTCGCCCCCAACGGCCGGCACGGCCTCTGCAAGCCCGCCTCTGCCTTTGCCGTCAAGTTGAAGATATTCTATCTCCGGGTCGCTTCGCAGTCTCTCGAACGCGCCGCGAGTGATACGAGCTGCAAACGCCGGGACGTGCATAAAACGCCGCCTGATCGACAACCCCTCGCGATGACGCGTGATCAAAGACTCGGCTCTGCGGCGAAAGAAATCCCGGCGCGAACCGCGAAAACCAGTCTCCGGTCCTCGGAAATTAATTATCACATCGACCAATTCGTCCGAATGCTCGAGTTGCTCGACGAGCGCCTGCTGGACTCGAACGATACGTCCCATATCCTTCGGCTCGCTAGGACTCGATTCGCATCCCGCCACGAATACGGCTAAAACGAAAAACAAAAAAGATAGATAACTCCGGATAGACATGTTCTATCTATATCACGGGCACTATCTCGATTCTACGTCGACGGGCGCAAATCACGGTCACCGCCGATTTGAGCGATAATTCGATAAAAAAAACCGCCACGTAAACCCGGTAAAAGACAGACCGCTCGGTGCTCTTGAGCACCAAGCGGTCTTAACGATCTTTCGCCCGGCACGCCCGAAGAGCGGCGCGCTTTCGGCTTACCACGGGCTTACGGCATGGCCTCGGCCTGCTTTATTACCGTATCGACGAGATCATCCAGCGGCAAATTGTAGTCCACCAGGTGTAAACCCATGCCGATGCCCTCGACCAAAGTGGTGCGATAGCCCGGCGGCTCTCTGGTGTCGTCCTCGCTCTGTTCCACGGAAATCTCGAGATAGCTGAAACCATTCTTCTGGACACACTCGCCTCGGATGATGTCCCGGTACAGCGCGAAGGAAGTCGTGATCTCCGCAGGCACGGGCTTATCAGGCGCGAATGTCGGATTGCAGAACGACGTGCGCAGGTAACTGCCTCTGAAACGACCCGAGTTTCCCGCGAGTACCGCCGGATTGGTGCACGCTACCTCCTGGCCCTCCTCTGTTGTGGTGCCGAACCGCGAGGTCGCGGGGGGCGGGGCTTCCTTGGCGTGGCTCACGTAAGCGACAACGCAACCCGTCTCCCCTGGAGCGCTGCACAGCGGAATATTCTTGAAGGTACCGCCCGTGAGCTCTCCTTCAGCAACCGTCACAAAACCTCCGATCAGCAGCGCCGAGATCATTTTGGCTCGAACATCGGGGGCCTCGTCCACGTCCCGCTGCATCATCGCGGTGATCATGGCCGTTCCTTGCGAGTGACCCATCAGAACGAAATCGCGACCCTGGTTCAGATTTTCCAAGTAGTACGCGAACGCGTCCCGAACGTCCTGCAAACCCAGCGCGGGATTAGCGCCTTCAACCGCCTCGGCCGTCGCGTTCAACCCGATTTGGCGATACAGGGGCGCGTAAACTTCGCATACGCTCGTGAACGGCACGGCCTGCGCGATCAAGGGGTCGGCGACGATACCGATGTCCGAGAAATCGGTCTGTTGGGGCTCGCCGGAGAGCAATACGGTGGGGTAGACGTAGAAACAGTCGAATTCGGGATCGGCGGCTCTCGCGTGGGGCGCCGGCTTATAAGTGCCGTCCTTCAATACCTCGGTCGCGTCGATATTGGTGTGGCAGTAATCCGTGTCGTGGTCCGGGTGGCAGGCCCACAACCCCGGGTCGCTGTAGTCGAGCGGATCGGTGGTCCCGACGTCGCTGAGATGACTGCGGTCGACCCCATCGGGGGGCCAACAGCTTTCGCCGCTATCGGGCTCGCCGTCGGTGCTTCCGCCCGACCCTGCTTCGGTTGCAGCGTCGAGCTCACCGCCGGTGCCTCCGCTCGCACTCGTATCGGTGCCCGCTCCGGACCCGGCGCTCGGACCATCGTCCGCGTTCTGATCCTCGTTCCCCGAGTCATCATCATCGCCGCACGCGGCCAACGAGACCAGGGCAAACATTGCCATTATTGCGAGTATTTTGTGCCTTTTCATTGTCTTTGCCTTTCTTCAAGCCTGCGCGCCTCGCGAGCCGGCTCGATTGTACGACGAGCATACGCCCGAGGACGCTAGATATAAATTTTTTGACGAACGTTCATTCGGAAATATTAGGATTCTATAAAATACAAGGAATCTAAAGCGTTATTGTCAATCTGTAAAGAGGGGACACACGAGTAGGTACCGCGTGCCGGCTTCGCTATAAAGCATCAGAAAAAGTCAACGCGTTTTTCGCGGGCGATGATATCACGAGGAACTATCGGATCGGCGTGCTTGACGCGCTCGTCGATCAAAAACTATTATTATATCGGTATCCGGGTTTCGTCGTGACTTAAAACAAATATCTGGAGGGGACAAAAATGACTCGATATTTATCGTATCAAAGAGCTCTGATTTGTACGTGGGTCATCGCTCTCGTTCCCATGGGATGTAGACTGGAGGCCGGCCGGTCGGTCAAGCCGGAGGTCGAAACGAAAAACGAAGGGGGAAGCGATACGAGCGACGCGCGGACGGGATCACGGGCCGGCCGATGCCGTTTATGCCAACCGAATACTCGTTACCTCGCGTCTCTCGGCCAAAAAACGCGCCAGCGTCGAGAGATGCGCCAAGCGATCCGCTCTGAATCGGTCTCTATCGATAGCAAGCGCGATTACGCCGCAAGCGCTGAGTCCGCTCTCTCCTTGGTACTCCAACAAAACGGGCAATAGCGGATCTTCGCACGGCGCGCCGGTGATTCGACTCGTCTGCTGACTCTCGGTGTTTAGCGAGTCGTTGCTATCTACGGTTTCATGCGGATTCGTCTCGGTGGTAAAAAACCGCGTAATTTCAACGTCGACTAACCCGGGGATTTTCAAACCGCCGGTTGCGCACACGCGTTTCAGCCCCTCGCCGGTACAAAGGTACAAAAGCCCGCCTCGCGCCTCCGTCCGCTGCACCGCAATAGCCAACGCCTCTTCATAGAGATCCCGCGCCCCATGCGAGGTCGAGACGACCGTCAATCGCTCTATGATCTCTCTATCCACGTCCGAGCGCGCGCCGCAAACGCCTTGTATCGCTTCGAGCTCGTTCGCCGGCCCGAGTTGCTCGCGCGTTTCGGCTTCCCTCATCAGCCCGCTGTATTTGAGCGCGAGCACGGAATTCGTCTCTATTTTATATAGTTCTCGACATTTCGCGCAATGGTCGACAAACGCTTGAAGATCGCCTTTCCGTATGGCGACGCGAGCCCCTACCTCATGGCAATATCCCAACAGCACCCCGCCCACGCCGCGCTGACCGAGCTCTACGAGCGCGCTTTCAAAGCATTTTTGAGCGCTCGGGTATTGCTCCAGCCTAGATAAGCACAAGGCGAGAGCGAGATCGATATGCACGCTCGGCACGTTCAGTTGTTTCGAGCGTTCGAGGTAATCAAAGCCCAGATCTCGCGCTGATTCATACCGCCCCAGCAGAGTTAACAGAATGACACGCGTCGCCGCGCTGAGTGCCCAGTCGGGGTGGGTCTCGCTCATGTCGGCCAAGGACTCTTCGATGACCGCCAAAGCGGGCTGCAGTTTTCCGCAACACCTGAGATAGTTCGCGTTGGTCAACGCGAGCCGGTATTTCCAACCCGGCCTTGTCTCGACTATTTTTTCGAGCTTATGCAGCGACTGCTTTAGCCCCATAAGGTCATCGGACAGGATGAACGCCCTGATTTGAGCGGCCAACAGCGAGTTTCGTGTTTCGTCTTGAGCCCCGGCTTGAACCGACATGATCTCAAAGTTGCGCAACGCCTCCTTCGTCGCCGCCGCATCGCCTAGAGCGTGTAAATAACGAACTCGACAGCTCTGCGCCAGGGTCGGCAAATGCGACTGACATTCGTCTATATAGGCCGGCGCGCTCGCCGCCGCGTATTCGGACTCATGGGCGCACAAAAAACCGAGGGCGCTCCATTTTAGTGAAGCGAGGGTCATGGCGTCTATTTGAGTCGGATCAAGCTTGACCGCGTAGGAGTACAGAATCTTAAACTCGCTCCAACCTTCGAAGACCTGCCCTTTCGCGATTTTCGATGTGGCGCGCGTCAAGCGTTGGACCAAATCCACGGCCGGCGACAACGACGTCAAAGGGGATAAATCCGGGATTTCTTCCAAAAGCTCCGGAGATGCCAGGTAATAAGAAACGATGGCGGTTTGTATACAGGTCTGCGCGAGCCGTTTTATAGCCACTATGACGTTGAACGATTCACCGTTGCCGGAGGCCTCCTGACATCTCTTCTGAGCGCCTTGTAACGCGACTTGTAGGCGTTGGCTGTCGTCCAAGCCTTGCAGGCCGGCGTAATCCGCCAAGCCGCTCAACTGCGTAAGCGCGTGTAACATCTTGCGAATGTAAAGTTCCGACAACTCTGGAAAGCCGCAGTAGGTCGCGTTTAGAATTAGTCCCACGCCGACATCGATAAAATGAGTCGGTTCCCATCCCTCTTTTTCGGCTTGTTCAACGTACATCCTGCATGTATCAAGAGTGATGGGATTGCGGATGATCTCGGCATTCGGGAATTGAAAGGCGAACTCTGAGCATCTTCGCATGGTATCTCGCGCTGACAATAGCTGCTTTGCCTCTAAAAAATAGTACGATGAATAGATCGGATTGGTCTGCTTGATGAGCGAACGCTCCGCGAGCCGCAGGCAAAGCTCCCGCCGGCGCGCTTCATCAAGACCCTCGGCCACCTGATGCTGTAAGCCCTTTTGGGAAAAACGATAGTGAAGCGCGCCCACCGGTAGTAAAAGCCGCTCTTGAACCAACTGGTTCAAAGCGCGCAGCAGCCGCGCGTTGTCGCGATGCCGGCTGATGGCGAGGTAATCGGCCGGCTCCATGAGTTGATCTCGATCCAAGGCGATCAAGGCGAGCAACTCGCGCGCGTCTTCTGACAATCCGCTCAAACGGCTCTGAATATCGCGCCCGCGCTCTAAGATCCGTTCCAACTTATGCCTATCATCCGTCAATTGCCACCGTCCGCCCTCGTATTGCAAAAGCCGCTGCTCGATCAGCGCTTGTACCCCCTCGATCAGTTGCCCCGGGACGCCGGCGTAACTGCGATAGGCGAGCAAATTCAGCGAGTCCAGCTGGGGCATCTCTCCGAACATCGAGGAGAGCAACGAACGGCAATCCTTCTCGCTGAGCGCTCGGAGCTTAACGCGCTTGGCGGATTGAGACAAAAGCTGCAGAGCGGAAGCCGGTTGAGACCGGCCCGCGGCCTCGACGCTGACCAGCACGAGTATCGTCCGGCTTGCGATATCGGCCGAAAGGCTTGCGAGAAAAGCCGACGACGGCTCATCGATCAGATGCAGGTCGTCGACCACCAAGGCGAGCTTGTAGCGAGCGCCGGCCTCGCGCATCAGCCTGCAAAGCTCTTCGATTATCTCCGATCGGATGCCCCCCCGCGGATTGTTATCTCGCTTGTCCTCGCTCTCTATTGCATTAATAACACCCGGCGCATCGACGCGGTTCGATAGCGCGGGATCTGCCGCGCATAGCTCTTGAACGAGATGCTTGGCCACGCCGAACCAGCCCTCGTTCGCGTATTTCGCATCGGCTTGGATCGTGACAAAGCCGAGTAGCGTCGCTTCCAAAGCCGCGGCGTCGAGAAATCTCGAACGCCCTATTTCCGCCTCGCTCTCGACGAGAACCACCGCTCCGCGCCCCTTGGAAGCGCGCTTCAACTGGCGGCGCACCGATTTGAGCTCTAACTCCCGACCGACCAAAACGGGCGTGTTGAGATAAGCTTGAGCCACCTGTATCTGTTCGTCGGAAGACAGCCCGGCGATCGCCGTCAGTCGCTCAAAGACTTCCGCCGCGCTACTCGGCCTGCCGACCGCGGACAGGCTCAACAGCGCGAGAACCAAGCGGTCGAGCTCGTTCGGGATCTCCGGTTGGTAGTGAGACGGCGCCAAGGGCGGGGTGCGCCAAACGCTGTACAGTTGTTTTAAGTCACGCGCTCGATAGGCATGACGAGCAGTCAAAACGAAGTAGAGCGAAGCCCCTAGAGAATATAAATCCGCGCGCCCGTCAATCGGCTGCTTCTGCAAGGCTTCGGGCGCGATAAAGGGCGGCGTTCCCACGACGTTATCGGTTAAACCCATGGGGGTCATCGCGCCGAAGTCGATCAGCTTTACGCGATCGTTGCTGGTGTAGTAGATATTGTTCGGAGTGACATCGCGATGCACCAAGCGTCTCGAGTGTAAAATGGCCAACGAGGAAGCGATGTCGCGTATCAGCTCGCAAGCTTTCCTCCAGGGAAGCGGCGCGCGGGTGGTCAAGCTTTCTCCCGAAAGCACCTCCATGGTGTAATAGGGCCCGTCTGCGTCTACTCCGTAATCGTAGACCTGGATGATACGCGGATGGGCAAGCTGAACGAGCGTATGGTATTCGCGCTCGAAAAGCAGCGTGATTTCGCGTCGATGTTTCTCGTCACTCGTATCCAGCAATAAGCGCTTAATGGCGACATGGTGCCCTCTGTGCGTGTCGAACGCGCGTTCTACTACACTCATACCCCCGCGTCCCAAACGCTCTTCGATCTGATACCGGATACAAGTTTGAGCTTGGCCCTGCATTCCTTAATTAAGCTACGGTCGCCGACCCGATAACTGATGGCTACGCGCGCGATCGTCGCCATTAACGTCTCTGAATCGCTCAACGATCGCTGACCGCGCGTCGCCTTCCAGGGTCTACTTCTTGGCCTTCCAGGGTCTACTTCTTCGTCCCGCGAAGGCGAAGCGCCGGCGAGCGCGTCTTAACTATTGTGCCGATAGAAACTTGGGGTAAGATTGCCCGCCAATTGGTTGAAAGATTCGAAGCTGGACGCTAGTTACACAAATCAACGCTGCGGCAGGGAGATTTCATGAAAGTCCTCGTCACGGGCAGTAGTGGTTTAATCGGTTCGGAAGCCGTCGAGTATTACGACGCCCAAGGAAACGAAGTCACCGGTATCGACAACAACCTGCGTCGCGACTTTTTTGGACCAAAGGGAGATACGAGCTGGAACCTTGAACGCCTTAAGCGCGCCACCCATCGGTTCCAACACGTCGATCTGGATATCCGCGATCGAGACGGCGTGCTGGCGTTATTTAAAGCGAGCCGTTTCGACCTCATCATTCACTGCGCGGCTCAGCCCTCGCACGACAAGGCGTGCGAGATTCCTTTTATCGACTTCGACGTCAACGCGGTCGGCACCCTGAACCTGCTCGAGGCAACGCGACAGCGCTGCCCGGACGCGGTTTTCATCCACATGAGCACGAACAAGGTCTATGGCGACGCCCCGAACGAGCTACCCATGGTCGAGACGAAAACCCGCTACGATTACTCGCGCCCCGAGGACCGCGACGGGATCGATGAAACCTGCCGCGTGGACCGCTGCCTGCATTCGCTCTTCGGCGCGTCCAAAACCGCCGGCGATATCGTGGCCCAGGAGTACGGCCGTTATTTCGGAATGAAAATCGGAATATTCAGAGGCGGCTGTCTAACCGGGCCGGCGCACTCCGCGGTCGAGCTTCACGGCTTTCTCTCTTACCTGGTTCACGTCGCGGTCGCGGGAGAGCCCTATACGATCTTCGGCTACAAGGGAAAGCAGGTGCGCGACCAAATCCATAGTTATGACGTGATCCAGGCCTTCGAGGCTTTCGCGAGCGATCCGCGTCCCGGCGAGGTCTACAACATCGGAGGCGGACGGGAGAACGCCGCCTCGGTTTTAGAGTGTATTCAACTGATAGAAGAAATCGGCGGCTACAAGGCCAAGTGGTCGTACCAAGAACAAAACCGAATCGGAGACCACATCTGCTATATCTCGAACCTGAGCAAGCTGAAATCGCACTACCCAGAGTGGGATATCACCCGGTCGCTTCGAGACATCACCGCTGAAATGATCCACGCCGAGGAGAAACGCTTAAAAAAGTAAAAGAGGCCATGGCTCGAATCCTACTTCACACCCTGGTGTTCGCGCCTGACGGCGTATCCACCGCGTACCTCATGAACGACATCGCGCGTCAGTTGAACCGCTTGGGACATTCGGTAACCGTGCTGACAACCACGCCGCACTACAATCTGGACGAAAGCACGCTCAGGCGACAGCCTCTGGAGCGCGTCTGGCCTGGATTGCTCTATAAAAGCCGGTTTGACGGCATTGCTGTTTGGCACGTAAAGATGCCCGCAAAAGGCCAGCGCACCACGGGCCGCTTTCTCGACTTCATGCGATTTCACGCGGTATCGCTCTTGGCCGGGCTCATGGTAACCGAACGGTTCGACATCGTGATCGCCCCTTCCCCGCCGCTGACGATCGGCGTTATCTCCTGGCTCATGGCGATGAGATACAAAGCCCCTTCGGTCTATAATGTGCAGGAAATCTACCCGGATTTCGCGATAAACCAAGGCATGCTGGACAGCCCCGCGATGATTCGCCTGATGCGCGGTATCGAGCAATTGGTGTATAAGAAGTCCGCCTTTATCGTTCCGATCTCCGAATGGTTTGCTCGCACGATCAAAGAACGGGGCGTCCCGAGGGAAAAGCTCGTGGTGATCCCGAATTTCGTCGATACCGAGTTATATCGGCCTATGCCGCGCAGAAACGCTTTCTCCGAAAAGCACGGCTTGAACGATGATTTCGTGGTTCTCTACGGCGGAAATATCGGCCTAAGCCAAGACTGGGAGTCGCTGCTCTTCGCCGCGCGAGAGCTCGACTCGCTGCCGATCAAGTTCGTAATCGTCGGAGACGGTGCGCGAGGTCAGTGGCTCAAGGACGAGATCTCAAAGCTAGCGGTAAAAAACGTTCTTTTGCTCGGCTATCATTCCCGGGAACAGATGCCCCTTATCAACGCTAGCAGCGATATCGGCACGATTCCCATGAAAGCCACGACAACCTCAGACACCTTTCCCTCCAAGATCTACACGATCATGGCCTGCGCCAAGCCGGCGATCGTATCCGCGGACGAAGATTCCGAGCTAAGCCACATCATTCACGAATCGCGCTGCGGGCGTGTCGTTCCTCCTGATGACCCGCGAGCTTACACCGACGCGGTCCTTAGCGCGTATGAGCAAAGGGAAGCTCTGCCGGCCGAGGGAGAAAACGGCCGCGCGTACGTCGATAGGCGATACTCCAAAGAGGCTATCGCGGAACAGTACGACGAGCTCGTGCGCCGGGCCGTGGCGTGATAAAAGGAGGGACCGAGTGGGGGATACAGATGTTCATTCGGATTCGGTTGAAGAGTTTTTAGAAACGATCTTAAGCTGCTTTTGATCAGCCGGCGGGCGACGGGGGGAAGCGCGCCTTTGTCGCCTTAAAAAAGCTCACGAGCCTCTAGATCTTCGCGTAAAAAATCCGGTGACAAGCCGTCGCCATCTTGAAAATCCGAGTAGGGTCGAAGCCGGACATGCGGCTTTTTTTCTACAGCCCGGCTGCCGACGCGCCGAAAGGATGCACGTGATATTGAATTTTACTCATGAGCTCTTTCAGAGTATTGGCGGTGGTCATAAACGCGTCGATCTGCAAAGCTTCAAGCGCGTATCCAGCTCCTTTGCCTTGAAGGTCCAACAGAGTGATCACCTCGTCCACGCCTCGTTCCGCCAAAAGTTCTGCTGCCTTCACGCCCCTGTGACGTTCCAGATCAATAAAAGGATTCTTTAGGTAGTCTTGGATAGAAACACTTCCGTTGCGGTTATCCTTCAATAGAATTGCGAAATACGGCGCTTCTCCGAAGTGATCGGAGAGTCTGGCGTTTTCGTCGGGATATTCATTCGCGGGAACGTCAATAGCGGTGGCAATCGACAGGGTGTCTTTAAGCTCAGGTTCATAGTGGATCAGCAGCTTGTCTATATTGGGGTGGCGATCGAGGATTTCCTCTTCGAGATGAATGATAATTTCGTGCGCGTCGCGAAGTAACCTGGTATCCATTCTCAGCAAGGCTTCCACGAATTTGTATCTTCCGGAGTTCCGACCGCCCAGCGAAACGACTTGCTTGACGTCAGGGTGGCTCATGAATACCTTTCGAATATCGTCTAAAGTGGCGTAATCCAGCGTTGCATCCAGAAGCACCTTAAGCGAATCCACCATGATATGAAAGCCCATTTTCGCTACCAAAGCGGCCACAATAATCGCCGCGTACCTATCGAGCTCGTAGCCCCAATAAGACCCCAGCACGGCGATAAGAATGACGAGCGTTGAAAGTAAGTCTGTCGTTATGTGTTTAGCGTCCGCGACCAAACTGGGAGAACCGACTTTCAATCCCACTCTAAGCTCATAGCGAGAGAACAGAAACGCGACTGTAACGATGAAAACAATTCCGATAATTACGTATTCGACGTTCTTAATTTGACCTATTGATTCACCTTTGATCGCTTCATGAGCTATCTCGTACGCGGCAAAAAATATAAATGAGGAAGAGACTAAAGCGACGAGATTTTCGACCTTGTACAGACCTTCGGGAAAGGTCCTCGTCTTTCTATCAGCAATAAAGATTCCTAAGAATATCGCGAAAGAGCTGATTATATCTGCCAGCGAGTGGATCGCATCTGCTCTGAGGGCCAAGCTGCCCGCGACGTCACCCAAAACGTATTTGACCGCCATCAATAAGGCGTTCACAAGACAGGAATAGATGGCTACCTTGGCGTGATCCTGCATTTCGTTATTCGGTCCCGTTTCGCGCTCCGGCGCGTTTACGCCAGCGTCTCCGCCGTCCGGCCGGAGCTGTTTCGGGGTTCGTCCTGTGAATGCTCATGCTGCCGCACTTGGGGCAAACGATCTGCCGTCCACCTCCAAAAGGTACCTCCCAGCGATAGTCACATTTCATACAGTGAAATTTTCTTATGGATGTCTCCAGCATGGATCCAATCTAACACCAAACCGACCGGCCGTGTATATAAGGAATCTCTAGCTTCTGTTCGGCTTGATTCTGACAAAAAACGTCGTACGTTTTTCTCTAACCAACGCTTTTAAGGCGAGCGACCAACCTCGAATCGATACCGCTTCCAAGCTATCGCGATCTCAATTATAAAGCGAATCGAACCGAGCTCGCGATCGAAAGCCCGTGGTTACGGAAAACCTGTCTCATGCCGATTTTCGACAAATCCAAAATCCGAAAAGACGTACTTCAAATAATCGAACGAAATCTGAAGATTCAAGCGGAGGCGGGTATTGAATACGCGGCTCGAAGCGATCTGCGGGGAATCGATCTTCAAGAATGTATGCGTAGAGTCGTCAGAGGAAATAAGAAGTACTTCGAGAACCTCGAGAACGGAAGGCCGGCGCACGATCAACTCCGCGATACGCTGACGCACCGCGACATGGTGCAGGTGGCGCGGTTATTCCGCTTCGCCTTCGACCGCCTCGCTGATTATTACCTAAATCAACCGGGGTTTCCGCCGGAGATCCGCATCGATAAGGTCGATCTGGACGGCATTCCGGCGGAATGGCAGGTGGTTGGGGGCTCGGAGCCCGATCGCGTATTGCTATACTTTCACGGCGGCGGTCAGGTCATGGGATCGACCCTATCGCACCGCTGGCTTACCGCCAAGTTGGGGGAAATCACCGGAATGAGAGTACTGAGCGTGGAGTACCGGCTCGCTCCAGAGCATCCCTTTCCCGCGGGCGTCGAAGATAGCTTCCGCGCTTACCGCTGGTTGCTCGAGCAAGGCGTCCAAGCCGAGCACATCGTCATCGGCGGGGATTCAGCGGGCGGCAATCAAGCCATCGCCACGCTCCTACAGATCCGGGACGCGAGAATCGCATCGCCCGCGGGCGCGTTCGTGTTGTCGCCGGCTATCGACTACACGACCGAATGCGAGACGATCTATACCAATAGACAAACCGACCACCTTTCATCGGTCGGCGTTTTTTGGTGGGACCAGGCCTATTTGGCGGGCGCGGATCCCCGCCATCCGCTGATTTCACCGGTTCACGCCGCGTTACACGGGCTTCCGCCGCTTCTTATCCAAGTTACGACAAATGAAATAGTCTACGACCATTCGACGCGTTTGGCTGAACGGGCCGCGGCGGCAGGCGTCGACGTCACGCTGCAGCAATGGGATGGCCTGATGCACGTCTGGCAGCACCATGGGTTATACGAGTTACCGGAATCTAAAGAAGCCTTGAATAACATTAAGGAATTCGTCGAGCGCGTGGTCGGATGAGGAGAGCGAAACGATTCGCTTTCTTCGGGAGTAGGCGTGTCAAGTCAGTTTTTTTGTAACGTTATGGTTTACCTTAACGTTGCGAAAAATCCGTCGGCGTAAAGCGCCTCGCTCGCGAAAAATCGCGCGAACTTTTTTCGCGTTTCCGTTCGACGTTTTTTGCTACGTTGAGGTTTACTCGGACGCCTTTATCTCGATCGCTATCATGATCATCGTCTTGTTCTTATCGGCGTCTCGGTTCGCTACGATCGTAACGACCATCTCCTCGCCCTCCAGCGTACCCTTGAGACGCAGCATCTTTTGTTCGCCCATGTCCATCTGCGCCTCTTGTTTCAGCTCGGAGAGCTTCGATCGATAAAACTCGATGACCTTTGATTGCGAGTCGGAAGTAAGCATGGAAATCGTATAGTTCCTCTTAGACACTGCCAGGCTATGCTCTATCTCGGCCCCGGGGTATACGGGAATCTTTTTCGGCCAATCCTGGGGAAGCTGAGCGCCGGTTTCTAACCTGACTTCGTTGCCCTTCTTATCCGTGGTCTTAATCGAAATGCTCTTGTCGGAGCTTTCGATGTCCACCTTCTTACCGGTCTCCTTCTCGATCATCTTTTCGGTAAGCTTTTCGGCGGCCTTTTCCGCGATCGCGTCCTTGGCCTTGTCACAGCCCCCTGAAATCAGAAAGCAGAAGGCTAAAAAGGGCACTATCGTTCGTATAACGTTTATCCTTATTTCGCCGAATATTGTAAATAGTCTCATTAAGGCCTCCTATTGATGTCAGCTCTCGGGTGAATCGAGAAAAAAACGAGCGCGGTCGCTTTCGGGCTTGGCGTCAGATTTACAACGACTGAGCGCGACTTGACAGCATATCGATAGACTATGAACCGCGGGTTTCGGCGTTGTCAACAGAAGCATGAAGCTACCCAACTGAGGCTAGGGGTAGAATATCGCCGGAAACGGCTTGACGCGATTTCACAACACTCGTACGAGGGACACGGAGGTTTGCCGTGTCATTATTGAAAAAGAAACGCGCGCCGGCGCGACCGCGGGCGATAACACTCCGAATCGGTTGTCCTTTTTGCTTTGAGTGGCTGCCCGCCGCCGAGACCCGGTACGACCTTTTCAGCGTCGAGGGGTGTCAGGGCGGACGCTGCCAGTGCGGAGCGGCATTCGTCGTCGATGAAACCGGCCGCTTAGGGGGTCAAGCTCTGCTCGACGCGCAGCTACTTGCTTGCGACGGGGATATGGAGAGAGCTTTGAAGCTCGACGCGAACAAGGACTTCGAGGTCAAGACGCGCAACTTGCGAGAAGCGGTCGGCAAGGGTGGAAGGCCGCTCTCCGGGCACGGATATCTGGAACCTAAAATATGGGCGATCAAGCTTAAGCTTTCTGAGTAAGAAAGCTATTGGAGATTGAGGATTTCTTGTTTGAAACCGCTACAATCGCCGGTTTCGAGTCAGCTCGAGCGTGTGTTGTTTCATAGGGGTACCTATTAAGCCCGACACCGTGTATGATATCTCTAGCTATAAAACAAGAGGTGGGAAATGCATCGGTTTTGGGTATTAACTATCCTATTGTCCTTAATCGTCGGGGGCTGCTCCGAAAACGAGGACGATGAGAGTAGCGCGCAAGATAGCGGACATTCTACGGCAATGGGTGATGCCGGCGGCGATAGTGGGAGCTCAAAAGACAGCAGCGCCGAGCGCTCCATTAAAGACGGCGAAGATGGGTCGAACGATTCCTCGTCGAACCAAGAAAAGTTGGCTTCTCTTTACGGACAGATAAGAGATTGCGCCAAGCTCGATAGCTGTGCATCTGATGACGATTGTGTCCAAGTCAGTTATGGATGCGATTTTATTGTTTATACTCCGCGCGTCACAGACGAGAAAAAGCTTCTGACTCTCATTTCTGAATATAATGCTCTCTATTGGGAAGGTCGAGAAGATGAATACTGTCCCGCTAGCGGTGTATGGAACTACCGTTGTATCGAAGCCGAATGTACGGACGTGGGAAGCAATTGGTAGAGCCCGTCCCATAGATCCTCCCGAAGTATTTCGGAGCGCGACGACCCCGGCTGCAACGAGCGACGACGATACAATAGCAGCGCTCTGATGATTCATCACATATCATTCGTTTTTCTTCGGTTCGTGAGGGAGCTGACGGGCGCTGGGGTTGAGGGTCA
>JAFGIB010000236.1 GCA_016929805.1 Deltaproteobacteria bacterium
ACCTCTTCGCTTGATAGACCTCAAGAAGGCTGCCTAATGTAAATGTCCGAGAATCGCGATCGGTGATTTAGAGCGCAGATATCCGTTTTAAGACCGAGGATGTATATGGGGCTTTTATTGGTTGCTTGTACGGCCAAGCCGGGAAGAACGAAGCTAATACCAAGAATAGCCGTGAACGTCGTATGTCTTATTGACGTTGTTTCACGTTCAAGCTGAGCGAGCACCTCGTATTCTCGGTCTTTATCCATCTCTGGTTCTCAAACGGTTTCTCGAATAGCTTAGTCTACTTCCCCTTTATAACATGGAAGTAGACTAAAAATAGACGCTTTTTGCTGATGGTCGTAAAGATAGTTTTGAATGCAGCATTATCGTCGCGTCCCGGCATCTTCCGCCCTGCCGATTTCCTCTTCAACCCAGGCACTGCCGCTTACGGCTCAGGAAGCCTGGCGGCGCGGCCAGCGGCGCTCGGCGCCTTAATCGGGTCGCTTTGATTGGGCAGTTTGAATCCGAATGAGAGCATCTTCATTACTCACCGCCGCCATTCTCTATGACCGCAATACGGTCGGGGGTCGCATCGCCCGTCGCCCGCCCCGAACTACAGCGGCATTTTTTCCTATGTTGAGCGTCGCTCGCCTCCGGACCGCAGCTCTTTGATATTACCGACATATTGAGCATCGCTCGCCCCGGACCGCGCCTTCCTAAAGTATCAAAACACGTGTGAGTGGCGCGTCGGGTGTCGCTCGCCCCGGAGCGCGGCGGCCCCTTAAAGCTACACGAGATGTCGATGGTCGCTCGCCCCGGAACGCGGCTGTTCTTTGAATAGTGAATTGTCGAGTGGCGCATGGCCTAGATCGCCCCGGAACGCGGCGGCAGTCTAATGAGGCGACGAACGCTTGCATCGGCCCGCGGCGGCTTGAGTATGAGCGCGTATATCTCTCGTTTCCGCCGCCACTCTCAATGACCGCAATCCGGTCGGGGGGCGGCGAGGAGCCTTAGGAAAGGGGCAGTGTCCAAAATATTATTCGATAAGATCGTCGGGGGGCGGCCGGTAGGGGTAGTCTCTTGACCGGAAAGTTCGAAATTTTTAGTTGGTATCCACAAATTAAGGCATTGGCTAAAACTACAATTGACAATGGAAGACTACCGAAACTGCGCTAGTCCTTGACCCTACCGGCCACTTGTAGTCGATGGCGGATAAGCAGAAGAAGATTCAATCTCCATCGCTGCGGCGGTAAGCAACGCGATTTAAGGGACGCGGCCCATGAGTTGACAGATGGCAGTAATCACAAACCATAGGGTTCCAATGTAAAATAAAAACATCAAAGCACCGTAAAGCTGGTACGGATTAGACACCCAATAACGCAGGATGACGAATACTTCAACTCGTCCATTATATAAGGAGCCGTTCTTCTGCTCCAATTCCTCCAAATACTTCGCCGCGCAGTACTGATAGGTAGCTCCTGCCAAGATCGCTATGAGCCAACATATCCATGGCACCAATAGATAGACGTCCGTCATGGGAATCGTAGGACTATTAGTGAGCTCCTTCGAGAAAGTCACCGAAAGCAAGAGCGCGCCCGTTGCGAGTTGGACGTAGGTTTTCGCGTTATCGATAAATAGACCAACGGTACGATATTCACCTTCGAGCTGGGTCTGCGATATATTCGTAAGATCGTTCATTGTGCCTCCTCCATTTATATACCGAAGAGTGCTTTAATAGTCGGCTAGCCAACGCTAACTCTTTGTCAACTTAAAACCAAGAGCAATGCCGTACGAAATAGAATTGTATCGTTAAGATGTAAAGGTAGGAGTGATAGGAAAGGAGGCGCCGTACTACTCCCGCCGATGATATTGGCGCGGCGCGCCGAGCGTTGCGATCCCGTCAATAACGGCGGCTCTCGAACCAACAGTCATTCTGAACTGAGTAGCGCGTCAGGCGGCGCGAACCGTTTTGATTGGACGGCTTGATTATGAACGCGTATCTCTCTCGTCGCCGCCATTCTCCGCGACCGCAATAAAGGGGACGCGAGTTTGCGAAATGCTTCATTTTAACTATGACTCAATTGCTACCCGCCGCCATTCTCTCTGACCGCAATACGGTCGGTGGGCGCGGGGGGCGGCGCGAGCGTAGCGAGCTTGGAATAGTTGCGCTTATCAACCAGACCATTAGCCGATACGAACGGCGCGTCTGGCGGCGCTCGCCCCGGAAAAGCGGCGATTCGGAAGCCAATAGCCAATGTGAACTGGGGGCGTGGCGGGTGGGGCGAGGCGACTGACTGGGCGGCTCTCGAATAAATAGCTGATTTAAATAGTGGAAGTCGAGCGCGAGATTTGACGCGTTTATGGACCACATCCGAAACGCCCCGTACACGAACAACCACAAATTTGACATCCGCGTTCGTCGACGGTGCACGTAAGGTTGCCCTCAATACACCCAATAGGTTTGTACTCTCGGCATTTGCCGCGACCGTAGTCCTTCACGGTGCCGGCGCATGTTGATAACAAAATAGTCATAAATAACCAGAGTGTTCGGATTACTTTGCTATTCATAGCGACAACCGAGCTGCCCATACAGACCTTACTATTAAAATTCATCGTACGGTACCATACGGAGACATTTTCACATTTTACATACGCAAATGCAACTCCCCATAATTACATATCTTTTTGGTTGCGAGCCAGAGACTGTCAGCGGCTCTAAGACACGGAGTCAATTCGAAACGAAGAGCGCATCGTCCGTCGCTCACCAACCAATCAGGCGTTTCAAATCATCCCGAGCGTTTCCGGTTTGCTACAACTCGCCGGTTGTTATGATCGGGGTGTTTGTCGAAACATGTAAGGACGCCCGAGGGGCGCGGCCGGCGACGCGAGAAAGATCGTTCAAGCGTTTGATTGCCCCCGCACGCCTCAACAGCTTTTCCAAAGACTTGGCCAATAGTCGGTTTCCTTTCGCGTTGGGATGGACCGCGTCGCTCTTTAGAGAAGAATCGGAAACGATATCTGGAAGCACGTCTCCATCGTAGGGCAGTCCATATTTATCCGCGACTTCCTTGTAAAAGTTAGCCGAGGAAAGGATCAGCCCTCGTTCGGGTACACCGATTATCACAACGTCAATGTCTCGTGCTTTAAGTATTTTAACCATTTCTTCGATGTTTTTCGCGGCCTCTTCTTTCCCTGTTTTTTGTAAGATATCGTTTCCGCCGTGGCATAGAATCACCAAAGACGGTTCGTTCTCGCTGATTACTCTCGGTAAGCGTTGCAGACCCTCAAACGACAATTCTCCAGTCACTCCGGCGTTGATGACCGTACGTTTTAGCATTGTCTGTAGAAGATAAGGATAGCTTTCGTTTGACGCGACGCCTTCGCCGGCGGTAATGCTATCGCCGAACGCGACGATGCTATCGTTTATAGCCAGTGGACGAACCTTTGGGGAACTACTAAATATTTCGAAGTGTATCGCGACGAATACGATACCGGCCAATGCAAGTACAACGAACGCTTTCCTACCGACAACCATTTTGTTGATGACCAGCTTTCGCGAACCGTGTTTCCTTGATATATAACATCAATCTCGCATCAGTCGATGCGTAGCCCGATATAGTCCGTCGAGTCACGTCGATCGTTACGATCCCTCGAATATCGGCGGCTCCTAAAACAGTCATTCAGATCGGCGTTACACGGCGGGCGGCGCGATCCAGCGGGTTAAGCGGCTCTCAGTCTATTACTCTATTCGAAAAGTGGAGCGCGGCACGCGGCGTTTGGTATGCTGCCCCAATCCTGTGTCCACCCAGAAGCCGAAGAAGGCTCGCCGATTCGTTCACGACGAGGCCTCGCTCTCGCCAAGCGATCAAGGTGCGCTTCGGCTCGCAATCGTCGCTGACACGCACAGTCATCCTCACCCGAAGACAGCCGAATGGATCGCGGCGCTCTCGCCCGATTCGATCTTGCATGCGGGCGACGTGGGCGATCTTGTCGTGCTCGACGAGCTCGCGCGCATAGCACCGGTGATCGCGGTGCGCGGCAACATTGACGAACGTGCACCCCTTCTCCCGGACGCGGTGACGATCGACGTTCGCTCGGGCGACGCGAGTGTCATGAAGCTGCTCTTGATACACATCGCGGTATATGGCCCGAAGATCCGCGCCGATGCTGCTAGGCTTACCGCTGTGAGCGGTGCTAGGCTCATCGTCTGTGGCCACTCGCATGTGCCGTTCATCGGCCGTGAACGAGGGCTGACGGTCTTCAATCCGGGTTCCATTGGGCCACGGCGGATGCACCTACCCATCGTGTTTGGTGTGCTCGAGATCGTGGCGGCCAAGCTGTCACTGCGGCACGTCGATGTCGAGACCGGCAAAGACTGGATGCCGTAATCCGCGAGCGGCGAATCTATCGAGTAGAGGGGTGGCGCTTTACTGTGCGCCAGGAAAAGCCTGGTTCGACGGAATGGAGGTTATGATGTAAAGTGGCTTTTTCTCAAAATCCGGATCTAACCTTTTGGAAACCCTGGGCAGAGCGTGCGAGGGGATAATCGCGACTCTTTACCAATACCCGATGAAATCGGAGGGCGCGTCGTGCGGCGTTCTCCCGCAAAATAGTGCCGACGTGAATCCGAGCAAGCGTTTCCGGTTTACTTCGACTCGCCGTTTGTTTTGATCGAGGTATTCGTCGAGATTAAGACATACGCTCTATGGGCGCGTCGTACGTCGCTCGCCCCGGACCGCGGCCTGAATCCATGAGCATTAAGAATGTGAACGGTCCCCGCAAGCGGGTAATAGTCGCGCGTCCCGGAGCGGCTCTTAGAATCATCAATGAGTTTTGAGTGGCGGCAACAGCTACTCCCCGAATCCTAAAGTGGCGCGCCGGCTTTCGACCCGGGTGCGTAGTCATACCCAGATGTGATTACGCACGGCACGAAAATTAATTGGTCAACACTTGACAATGACACCGATGTCGTTTCTATAGTAGCCACGGGGAAACCCGGTGAGCGTAGTTCAGAAACTCCTGATCGGGACGAACAACGTGAAGATCCGAAACATCGTTGGAAATGTGCCAGAACCAAACGAGCTGTACGGCCGTGACGAGCTCATCGAACATCTTTGGCGCCAGCTCGAGGGCAACAACATCCTGCTACTAGCCCCACGCCGCTTTGGAAAAACCGGTGTGATGAACCATGTTCTCGAGCGTAAAAAAGACGATTGGTTACCGGTGTACCTGGAGTTAGAGGACGTGGACTCACCGGCTGAGTTTGTCTGGCGACTTAGTCGCGAAGTGCTGGCCCACAGTGAGCTGCGCAAGGTGCTAGCAAAGGCGCGCGCGTTACCCGGCGAGTTGAAGGAATGGATCACTGATACTTTCGACGAAGTCGGTTTCGAGGGGGCGAAAGTGAAGTTTAAGGTCGCGGTGCCGCCGGACTGGCGCTCAAACGCGAAAACGCTCATGCGCGAGCTAGAAAAAGCAGAACCTATCCTTATTTTTATCTTCGACGAGATGCCGTCAATGCTGGAAAAAATCCGGACCGATCTGGGCGACGAGGAAGCGAGAAACTTCTTGGCATGGTTTCGCACGGTGCGTCTACAACGAAAGGATCAGCTACGACGCCATCGGTTTATCGTGTCCTTTCGGCAGCGATGCAAGCGGCCGAAACGGGGCGGGGGTAGAGAGCGGGGAAATCGTCAGAAACGAGGAGGCTACCCT
>JAFGIB010000237.1 GCA_016929805.1 Deltaproteobacteria bacterium
AGACGACGACTGCGATGGTCAAACCGATGAAGGGTTCACAAATATAGGGACATCTTGTTCTATTGGGCAAGGCGCGTGTCGAGGTACTGGACAATACGTATGCGCTGCGGACGGTTTGCGAGAGGAATGCAATGCTATCGTGGGAGCTCCTGCTGCAGAATTATGCGGTAACAACCAAGACGACGACTGTGACGGACAAACCGACGAAGGTTTCACGAACTTAGGGAACACGTGTTCGGTTGGGCAAGGCGCGTGTCGCGGTACTGGTCAGTACGTATGCGCCGTAGACGGTCTCCGAGCGGAATGCAACGCGACCGCCGGCTCACCGACGGCCGAACGATGCGGTAACAACCAAGACGATGACTGCGACGGACAAACCGATGAAGGATTCACGAACCTCGGGACATCCTGTTCTATTGGCCAAGGTGTATGTCGCGTCACTGGACAATACGTATGCGCTGCGGACGGTTTGCGAGCGGAATGCAACGCTACCGCCGGCTCGCCGACGGCGGAACGATGCGGGAACAATCAAGACGACGACTGCGATGGGCAAACCGACGAAGGGTTTACAAATCTAGGAACATCCTGTTCGGTTGGCCAAGGCGCATGCCGAAGAACCGGCCAATATGTCTGCGCCGCAGATGGTTTACGTGGAGAGTGTAACGCTACTGCCGGTACGCCAATTGCCGAGCTGTGCGGAAACAATCAAGACGACGATTGCGATAATCAAACCGACGAGGGGTTTGATTTAGGTGGGGCTTGTTCTGTTGGAACCGGAGAATGTAATGCAGAAGGGAATATGGTGTGCTCAGAAGACGGAACATCAACTGTATGCAGCGCTGAACCCGGGACACCTGTTGAAGAAACATGCACTGGCTATGACGACGACTGTGACGGATTTATCGATTATAGAATCAATCCGGAAACCGGAATCCCAGAATCGGTCTGTTCGTGCGACTATTTCGATTTTCCGATCGTTTTAGACGGTCCCGGCAATACCTATCAAGGTTCTAACCTATGTGAAGACACGACTTGTCAGATAGATTCCGACGGTGTTCTAACCATGGACGTATGTCACATCTGTTCATCCCCATACCCGTGGTCGACTTGTATCTTTGCTAAAAACCAAGACTTCTCGATTTTCGATGCGAATGCTCAGGCCGAAGGAATCGTTGAGATTCGGTACTGTATTGATCAGCCGATTGATGGTGTCGTTGCTGTCTGGTACGGAGCGGATTACAGACGAAAGCAGTTCATCCTATCTTCGCCAGGTGAATCTCCTGGATGTTATACCCGCTATTTCGAACCTGAAGATGCTTGCTTTGGTGAAATAGGCGGCTTGTCCAGTCAGTGTTGGGATTTGTGCGGCTATATTTCGAATGGAAATTGCCTCTTTCAATACGGCAACTCAAATATCATGTTAACCGTCTCGGCGTGTGAAGGCTCATACGCGGGTACGGTAAGATTACTATCGGTCACTTATTTAGAGGATAGTTGTCGCTGTTCGGATGACACGAGTTGCGACACAGGAACAAGGACGGAATGTACCACTGTTCAACCAGGACTCGGCTTGTGTACTGAGAGCGATTGCGAAGGTCGAGGCGATCCGTGCACGACGACCGTCGATGGAAGCGTGTGCAATACATCCCTCACTTGTTTGGGAGACCAGGCGGTCTGTCCGACAACCGGCTGCGAGTAAACGCGTAGTCTCTTCCTCAAATCAATCGGATCGATTACGATGCCGATAGGCGGGGCTAATCCCGTCTATCGTAATACGTACACGTGCAATAACGCGAAAACACCCCTCATCACCTGCTTTAACCATAGAACAACCGTGACCGATCCGATCCAGCCGACAACTACTTCATTGCTGAGAATCCTCTCCAAGCAGCGGTTGGTCGACGTAGGCCGGACGTTTCACTTGGGCATGGATATTAATCTTACCAAGGAGACTCAGATTTCTAACTTGGTGAATTCGGGTCGGGTTCGATTTCGAGCTTTGCTGGGTATTCTCGTTCGCTCAGAGCTCAAAACCGCCTGTCGCATCCACGGTCTGGACGACTCGGGCCGCGCTCGACAAAAACTCGCTTCCCGTCTTTTAGAAGCGCATGGCGAAACCGACTCGCTGCAGCCGCAACCTTTGTTCAAACCGAATGTCATTCCACGATACGCGCCTCGGCCCGGCGATATCGTTCAAGTCAGGCATCGCCAGTGGTTGGTCGAAAAGGTGACCCCGCCTCCCGAGGACGGACACGCGACGTGCGTTGCTTTGGTTTGCCTCGACGATGACAATCAGGGTCGGCAACTCGAGGTGCTTTGGGAGCTCGAGTTGGGAGCCAGCGTGCTTCAACCGGAAACGCACGGTTTGGGTCGTATCGCTGATATCGACCCACCGCGTTATTTCGCGGCCTATTTACACGCGCTGAAATGGAACTCGGTCACGGCTACCGAGTCCAGGCTCTTTCAATCGCCCTTTCGAGCGGGCATCAAACTGCTCAATCATCAGCTAACCCCGCTCAAGAAAGCCTTGGAGTTGCCGCGCGCCAACCTATTTATCGCCGACGACGTAGGCCTGGGCAAAACCATCGAGGCGGGCCTGGTGCTACAAGAATTACAGCTGCGTCAACGGGTCGATTTCGTGCTCATCATTTGTCCCGCAGCGATTTGTCTGCAGTGGCGCTCGGAGATGGAAAAACGCTTTGGCCAGCATTTCGAGATTTACAACCGTGAGTTTGTCGCCCGCCGGCGAAGCGAGCGCGGCTTTGGGGTCAATCCGTGGACGACTCACAACCGCTTCATCATTTCCTATCAAACCCTGCGCCGCCCCGAGTACCGCGAGCCGCTGGAAGCCTTTATGGGCGCGCGGGCGAAGAAGAGCCTGCTGATTCTGGACGAGGCGCATACCGTGGCTCCAGCCTCGGCCAGTAAGTACGCCATCGATTCGCGGGTCACGCGCATGATACGCGATGTGGCGCCCAAGTTCGAGAATCGGTTGTTTTTATCCGCGACCCCGCACAACGGTCACTCCAACAGCTTTTCCGCGCTGATGGAGATCCTCGATCCGCAGCGCTTTACCCGAGGCGTGGATATCCAGGCGGGCTCGACCGCGTTGCAGCAGGTGATGGTCCGTCGCCTCAAGCGCGATTTACAAGAAGCAAAAATCGAAAGCTTCCCGGTGCGAAAAGTCGTGCGAGTTGCTTTAGAGCACACAAACAACAAGTGGACCGGCAGTTTTGGGGAAAAAGACACGATCGATTTGGGCGAATCAGCGGCGGTTGAGCTTCAGCTTTCGGAGTTGCTTGCCGAGTATTCCGCCTTGATGAAGCCGAAGAAGGGTAAGGGTCAGCTGGTTTTTATCAATCTCCAAAAACGGCTGCTCAGTAGCATCGAAGCTTTCTACCGAACGCTACAAGCTCACGCGTCGCGTATCGAAAGCGGCGACTTTTACGAGGATGTTCAACTCGACCTGAATCGGTTCGCCGCAGTGGACGAGGAAACCTATGGCGCGGACGACGACCAGCTCGATCGAGAAGACGCGGCCCAGGTCGCGCGCGAATCGCGCGCGCTGCAGACTCCAGAGGGTCGCGCCCACGCGCTTCTCGAACAGATGTTGGAGCTCGCCCGCAAACACCGCAATCAGCCCGACGCCAAGGTGCGCGCGTTGATCGACTGGATCAATCGCAACCAGTGCCCCGCGGTCGAGCTCGGTGGAGCCAAAGGCAAAGGACAAGCGCTCCAATGGAATGATCGCCGAGTCATCATCTTCACCGAATACGGCGATACCAAACGTTATCTTACGCGTATTATTGGGACCGCACTGGAAGGGAGTCATCGAGGCGATGAACGTATCATGGGCTTTCACGGCGCCATGAGCGACGAGCAGCGCGAACAGGTACAGCGGCATTTCAATGGAAACCCCGCGCAATACCCCGTACGCATTTTGTTGGCCACGGACGCGGCGCGCGAGGGGCTCAACCTTCAGAATCACTGCCAGGATCTCTTTCACTACGACGTGCCCTGGAACCCGGCGCGCATGGAGCAGCGTAACGGTCGCATTGACCGCACGCTTCAACCTGAGCCCGAGGTTCGCTGTTACTATTTTGTCTATCCCCAGCGCGCTGAGGACCTGGTGCTACAAAAAGTTGTAAGTAAAGTTGAAACGATCCAAAAGGAGCTCGGGTCGCTCGGCGATGTGGTGATGAAACGCGTCGAGCAGGTTCTGGAAAGAGGTATCGACCAGAGCACCGGGCAAGCGATCGACGCCGCGGACAGCGACTTAGTTCAAGGGCAAAAGCTTGAAACCGTACGCCGCGAGCTCGAATCGCAACGCCGCGAACTGGACAAGCTCCGGACCGAGACCGACGAGTCAGCGGTCATTCTAAACCGTTCAGCCAAAGTGATGGATTTCCGACCGGAGCTGTTGCGAGACGCGGTCAACGTGGGATTAGAGCTCGCAGGCGCGCCGGCCCTGCAACCGATCGAGGACGCAACGGTCGGCGCCCAGCAAGCATACGCAATCGGTGAGCTTTCCGAAAGCTGGAGTCGCACGCTGGATAGTTTGCGCCCGCCGCGCGAAAGCGACGAGCCCGAGTGGGAGTGGCGCAAACGCGCGCCACAGCCGGTGGTCTTTCAAGCCTTGGACCGCATCGGCGAGGACCGGGTTCACCTGCATTTGGAGCACCCATTCATACAGCGCATTCTCTCGCGTTTTCTCGCGCAAGGCTATAGCGCGCAGGATCTGAACCGCGTTACCGTCATGTCCAATCCCTACGATAATCTCGCTCGCGTGATCGCCTTCGGCCGTCTATCGCTGTTCGGTCCGGGAGCCGCGCGCCTTCACGACGAGATAGTCTCCGTCGCGGGGCAGTGGCTCGAATCCAAAGGTCCCGGCCACCTGCGTCCCTTTGCCGATCAAGCGGACCGGCGCGCGATTGAAGTTTTGGAAGAGCTGCTGCAACAAGCGCCCGACCTCGGTCATATCTCGGATATGGTTCGGTCGCGGCTGAGAGAGTCGGCAGCGGAAGACTTCCGCGTCCTGTGGGAGCACGTCCGCGAAGAGGCCGATAGTCTGGCCCACGAGGCCGTGCAAAAGCTCAAATCAAGAGGAGCGGCCGAGGCCGAAGCCCTTCGCGGAATATTGCTATCGCAACAAGAACTCATCCAAGACAAGCTGAGCGGGACCCAGCTCGAGCTCTCATTCGACCAGAGCAAAGAGCGCGAGCAGCTGCGCCAATATCAGGACGAGCGCAAATGGATGGAGCAACGCCTCAAGCATATCGAGAACGAGCTCGAAAGCGAGCCTGCTGAAATCGAGGCCCTTTACAAGGTCAGCGTTAGAAGGCTCGAGCCCGTGGGGCTGGTCTATCTTTGGCCCCAAACGCGCGCCTGAGCCGGAGACCATTTATGAGCGAGATCGAAAAGAGATTCCACGAAACCTGGCTCGGAATGGTTCAACCGTCCGAGGGTTTGGTGGTATCGGTTCCGGTGTTGGTCGAGGCGCAGGTGATGGAGCGTCAAGACAAAGGCGCGCAAGAGAAACTGAAGGGGGTTGTTACGGAGCACCCCGAGCACGGTGCGGTCGCGACCGATCTCGCCGAGTTGTTCGAGCAGGTGTTGGACCTCTCCCGGGATCGCTTCGATTCCGGCGATGCCCTGCCCGACGCGCTTCAGCTTTATGTGCCCGAAGGTCAACAGACCTTGCGCCCCACCATGGCGCTTAGAAAAAATAGGCTCGATACGGAGGCACCCGCGGGTGCGGACGTAACCGAAGCAGCGATCGCGGGCCATCCCTATCTCGCGCTTGTATGGGAGGTGCCTTGCGGCCTTAATCTCGACAAACCGGAAACCCAAACCGGAAGCTGGGATTATCCAGCTCAAGCCAAGTTTGATCGATTGCTACGCGAATGCCGCGTTCCCATCGGTTTTCTTTTTAACGGCAAGCAGCTCAGGTTGACCTACGCGCCGCACGGCGAGTCTTCCGGCTGGATCGCGTTTCGGATTGAGGACATGACCACCGTGGGCGGCCGCCCCATCCTGGACGCCTTTGTCATGTTGCTCTCGCGCGCAGGTATCTTCGGAGTAGCGCCTGAACGGCAGCTTTCCAGTCTACTCAAACAGAGCCGGCTGAAGCAGGCCGAGGTCACCAACGAGCTCGCCAAACAGGTTTTCGAAGCATTGGAGATTCTGCTCGCGGGTTTTGTGGCGGCGTCCGAGCGTGACGGCGACGCATTGTTGCGCGATGCTTTACAGCGGGACGATGATCATTTGTACGCGGGCCTTTTGACCGTGCTCTTGCGTTTGGTTTTCATTCTTTACTGCGAGGACAAGGGGCTTTTCCCCACGGAGCATCCGCTTTTCGCCCGCAACTTCAGTCTATTTCATCTATTTGAGCTGCTTCAAAAAGACAACGGCCGCTACCCCGACAGCATGGCGCGCCGTTTCGGCGCTTACGCGCATCTCGTGAGCGTGTTTCGCGCGGTCTTTCTGGGCGTGGCGCACGGCGACTTCTTCATGCCACCCCGCAGGGGCGAGCTCTTCGATCCAAATCTTTATCCTTTTCTGGAAGGGTGGGGACCGGCGGGAAGCGCGCCCATCTCCCAGGCCGAAAACCGGTCCTTGATAAAAGTCCCTTCGGTGGACGACGGCACGGTGTTTCGCGTACTCGAAAAGCTGGTTGTGCTCGGCGGTCAGCGGTTGAGCTATCGCGCGCTCGACGTGGAGCAGATCGGAAGCGTCTATGAAGCCTTGATGGGTTTTTCCATTCAAAGGCTCGAGCACGATGCCGTGCGGATTCGGCTGAGCAATAAGAAAAACGCCGCGCGCATGTGGGTACAGGCCGGTGGGTTGCTCGAGCTCGCGGCCAATCGCCGAGCGAGTTATATCCAAGACGACCTCGGTTTCGATAAAGGCACCGCGGACAAGATCGCTAAAGCGATCAAAGACGCAAAGGATAATGCTGCCGCGCTCACCGCGCTCGAGCCTTTGAGCGGCCGCTCTGCAGAACGGGCTTCGGCCGGCACGCTGGTGGTGCAGCCCGGGCTGGAAAGGCGCCGCACATCCAGCCACTACACGCCGCGCGATCTCAGCGACCCGATTGTCGAGCGTACGCTTCGACCGTTGATTAAGACCATGGGAGAGGCGCCCTCGAGCGAGAGCCTGCTCAACCTGGTGATCTGCGACCCGGCCATGGGCTCGGGGGCGTTTTTGGTCGCGGCCTGCCGATATCTGGCCGACCACGTGGTAGCTGCGTGGACCCGCGAGGGCAAGCGCGAGCTTATCGCGGACGCCCACGAGGACGTGGTCAACCACGCGCGCAGGTTGGTGGCGCAGCGGTGTCTGTACGGAGTGGACAAGAACCGCTATGCCGTGCAGCTCGCCCGGTTGTCCTTGTGGCTTATCACCATGGCGCGCAACGAACCCTTCACCTTTGTGGATCATGCGTTGAGACACGGCGATTCGCTGGTAGGTCTCGACTTCGACCAGATAAGGTCATTTCATTGGGAGAAAAAAGGACAGCTCGAAACCTGCCGGCAAGCCTTATCCGAAGCATTGGAAGAGGCGATCGATCTGCGCAAACAGATCATCGACCTCGCGTACCAGGGAACGGTTGAGGCGCAGCGGGAAAAGGAGCGGCTGCTGCTCGACGCCGAGGACGCGTCAAATCGGGTAAGGCTGCTCGGCGATTTGGTAATCGGCGCTTTTTTTAAGGCGGATAAAGACAAGGCGCGCCAAGCCGAACGGGATCAAAGGTTGAAGCTCGTGGAAAAGTGGCTCGCCGACGATGACGAGGTTGAGCCCGAGTTGCGCGCCATGCAGCAAGAGCTTTGCGAGACTCAAGTCCCGTTTCACTGGATGGTCGAGTTCCCGGAAGTCTTTTATCTCGAACGACCGGACCCGCTCGACGAGGATAGAGTCAAGGGCGCGGCTTACGTGGATGCGTTTGTGGGCAACCCGCCGTTTATGGGTGTTGCGTATATGACTAAAGAAATAGGCGAGAACATCGTCCCGTGGCTTCAAATGTTACATCCCGGCACGACGGGTAAGTTCGACCTATGCGCTCATTTCTTTCGGCGCGCTGATTCACTACTCGGCGACCACGGCACCGTTGGCTTGATCGCGACCAATACCATCGGTCAAGGCGATACCCGCGCAACCGGTCTACAATACTTGGTGAATCGACATTATCAGATATATGCGGCGATTCGTAACAAGGTCTGGCCGGGAGACGCGGCCGTTACCGTTTCCGTGGTTCATTTGGCTAAGGGGACGCCTTCAATTGGTCGCGCAGTATCACTCGATGACGAGGTGGTTCAAGCGATTAATTCGAGATTGCGGCCCAAGGAAGAACGACCGGATCCGGTAGCTCTTACAGCAAACGCTGATAGTAGTTTTGTCGGTTCATATGTCCTCGGTATGGGCTTTACTTTCGAAGACGCAAACTCGGACGCCACGCCGATCAGTGAGATGAAACGACTCATTGGCAAAGACCAACGCAATGCCGAGCGGATATTTCCATATCTCGGTGGTGAAGAAGTCAATACGAACCCGACTCAGAGTCACCACCGATATGTTATCAGCTTCGGCGATATATCATTAAGCGATGCAGAGAAATGGCCGGATCTCATTTCTATTATTAGAACGAAAGTAAAGCCGGAGCGAGACAAAGTTAGACGCGATGCTCACCGGATAAACTGGTGGCATTACGCTGACAAACGTCCCGCCCTCTACCAAGCCATCGCGCCGCTTTCGCGGTGTTTGGTGAACTCACAAGTCTCTAAACATTTGATTTTTGCATTCCAGCCAACCAATCGCATCTTTGCGCATACTCTTTACGTCTATCCGATCGAAGCGCACACCGCTTTCGCCGTACTTCAATCCCGCGTTCACGAGTTTTGGGCTCGTCTGCTTTCATCATCTATGAAAACCGATTTACGCTACGCCGCTAGTGACTGCTTTGAAACCTTTCCCTTTCCCCAACCCGATCCCCGCTCGGTTATCCCCGAGCTTGAAACGATTGGAGAAAGGCTCTACCAAGCCCGCGCCGAATATATGGTACAAACCGACCAAGGGCTGACTAAAACCTATAACGCGCTCAAAGATCCGAATTGTGACGAACCGCGCATCCTCGAGCTCAGAGAACTTCACGAAGAGATGGACCGCGCCGTGCTCGCGGCCTACGGTTGGAGCGATATCCCCGTCCCCCCATATTGCATAAGAACCGAGTCTGACCAAAAGGCTTTACAAGCCTATGAGGACGAGGTCATCGACCGGCTCTTCGTGCTCAACGAAAAACGCGCCGAACAAGAAGAGCTTCAAGGCCTTCGCTCAGCCAAGAACAAAAAGGGCAAGACTCAAACCAAGAAAAAAGCCGGCAAGAAAAAAGTGACGGGTCAGGGCGAGTTCAACTTCTAAACACACCTGTCATTTCGAGCGAAGCGTGAAATCTCAAACGGAGATTTCTCGTCGCCTTTGGCTCCTCGAAATGACAAGTGTAGGGCCAAAGACAAAAGAACCATACGGGCGAGTAGGGCTATTAATAAGGAAAAACGCGACCGGAAAAAAACCGGACCGTATATACGCACAAAATCGTTTGTAGTAATCTATCTGATAATCCTTTTAGAAATATGGTTGGGTTCTAAGCATCAAAGTAAACAAAGTGAAAATCCGGTATTACATTGACCCTGAAACGGAACAGCCGCATATTTATAATCATGAGGTTGAAGAACGAGAGGTTGAATACATCCTTCGGAATCCCGGAGAAGATCGTCCGGGCGTCGAGGGGTCTCGCATGGCGATCGGCCAGACTAAAGCGGGAAAGTTCCTGCGAGTGGTTTACGTCCCGGATTCTCAGCCGAACAGTGTTTTCGTGATCACCGCGTACGTCTTGAAAGGCAAACCTCTAAAGGCATATCGAACACGGCTTCGTCGCCGAGGAAAAACAAAATGAAAAAAGGAAAGTTTCCTCCAGGATGGGATGAAAAAAGAGTGCGCAAAGTCCTTGAGCACTATGAAACTCAAACAGAGGACGAGGCCGTGGCCGAAGACGAAGCAGCTTTCGAAGAGGTAACCGATACGGTTATGAAAGTTCCGAAAGATCTCGTTCCTGCGGTACGCGAACTTATCGCCAAGAAAGCGAGCTAGCGCCGGAAAAAGCTCTAATTGTCGCTAAGCAAGAAGACTCGGTACACCTGTCATTTAGAGGAGCCAAAGGCGACGAGAAATCTCGGCCTCAAGATTTCTCCCTTCAGTCGAAATGACACGTCCGCCACCACTTTTTGAGAAGCCGCCCGGGAAAGTATGTAACTATTCGAAATCGCAAGATTTGCAATAGGACAAAAACTGGTAGAAAATGGCTCTCATGTCCCGCGAGCCTGGAGCAACGCGTCCCTGGTTGCGATTCAGAGTTAACCCGAATCGAATCTCATCGGAGTCGCGGTGAACGGATTTCGACGATTCATCTACGATGTTTCAAACCGCGATCTAAAAGTCGCTCGAAGAGGTCGAAGGCTGCGGGCTGAATGGTTGCCGTGGAAATCACAAAGGGCCCTTTCGGGCCCTTCAAAGGCAACGCCTTCCACCTCCAGCCAATTGGATTGCGGTATTTATAACGCATACCTCGAGGGTTGGGCAAGCATAGTGGAATCGGGGATACGTTGGTTTATTAGATGCGCCGTTATCGTTCGTAGACCAAATGGGGGAAAACCGTGAAGGTTCTAGAGCCGCGTAACCACATCGTTGAAGCTTTGTCAGCTGATCTTGTAGGCCCTTATGTACCGGATAAACCGGATGGACCGGCCGCGGAAGAGATATTGAAGCTGCCGCCGTCGCGCTGGTATTTAACTGGCTTTCTCACGCCCGAGGAGGGGCGCGATCCGGATGATCCGGAAGCGGATGAGAGTCTGGGTGCGGGCGACGACGAGGACGAAGAGGAGACCGGAAACGACCAGACGGATACCAAACGAAAGAATTTCCTGCCCGCCTCCATGGGCCTGTCGCTGTTATTGCCCAAAGAAGCCACCGAAGTGGAAGTGACCGTGAGCTTTACGGAGTACATTCCGGAACGTCAACAAGAGGATGGGCGAAGCTTTCAGGTTTGGCGAAGGGTTTGGCAACCGCCCAGAAAAGAACGGGTTGAGCTTAAGCCCGAACTTTTGCGCAACGACGGCATCGGGTTGAAAGATACCGTTGGAATTCGTTTGATAGGCGAGCTAGCACTGGCTCCTGTAATGCAAGGATTGCCCGAGGGCGCCCAAGCACTGTCGCTCTTTCTGGTCAACCGGCGCGCCGCGGGCTATAAGGGTTTTCGAGACGAGCAATACATCTTTCAAGTAGAGATGCAAATCGCGTGTTCCCAAGGGATTTTACCGCGTCCCAATCGCGCCTGGGAGCTGAGTGAAGAGTGGGACGAGCGGGTTGCCGATCTCCAGTTCCGCGATTGTAACGAGTACGCCGTGGGCCACGGGGTGTCGGTGGAGGTCGCGGATTGCGATGGGAATAGAGTCACAAGTGTAAAGACCTGCTGGATCCCGCGACAAGAGGTCAAACGGGTCACCACCCGCGATGAAACGGAAGTTACAGTCGAAATGGAGGAGTTGGCCGACCTGGGTAGCGGAGAACGAGTACGTCAAAAGCTGGCTCGACTGCCCGAGGCTTACGGTAAGTGGATCGATACCCAAAAGGAGATAACGCTCGACAGCGACCAAAGACGCGAGGCCCGCGACATTCTGGTGCAAAAGGCGCTTTTGGCAAAAAGACGGATCGCCCGAGGTATCGAGCTTTTGGGTGAAGACGAACAGATCCGACAAGCCTTTTGTCTGGCTAACCGCGCCATGGCCATGGCCGCGCGGCGACGAAACCCCGAACGGTATATAGAGAATAAGGTCCCCCAGTGGCGGTTGTTTCAGCTCGCTTTTGTTTTGATGAATTTAGAAGGCGTTGCTAATGGAAGGCATCCGGACCGGGAAGCGGTTGAGCTGATATTCTTTCCAACCGGCGGCGGTAAGACCGAGGCTTACTTGGGCCTGATCGCCTATACCCTGGTGCTACGACGACTGCGAGGCCGCGAACGACTCGATCAAGGGCTCGGGATAAGCGTTTTATTGCGGTATACGTTGCGCTTGTTGACCCTAGATCAATTGGGCCGCGCGGCTACCCTGATTTGCGCTTTGGAAAAGCTCAGGCGCGAATCGCCGCATATCCTAGGGGAGGAGCGTTTCAGCGTGGGCTTGTGGGTGGGGCAGAGTGCGACGCCCAATACCATGAAGAGCGCCGCCAAGAAAGTAACCGACTTTAAAAACGGAACCGGAAGCAACCCCTGTCCGCTGATCGCCTGTCCCTGGTGCGGTGAGCCGCTCGGTGCCTCGAGCTTGACGGTGGCGCCGTCGCGCAAAGACCCCCGACAAATATTGATCGGATGCACCAATGACGGGTGTGATTTCAGCTGCGCCAACCATCCTGACGGCGTACCCGCTCTTTTCGTGGACGAGCAGGTCTATCGCGAGCTGCCGAGCTTCATCATTGCTACTGTGGATAAATTCGCCATGCTGCCCTTTCGAGGCGAAATCGGCGCGCTATTCGGTAAGGTAAATGCGCGCGACGGCCGCTCGTTTTTCGGGCCGATGGATCGAGCGCCGAGTAAGGCTCAGAAACTACCTCAAGGATTGTCGCCGCCCGATCTGATCGTTCAAGATGAATTACATCTGATATCCGGACCGCTCGGCACCATGGTCGGCCTTTACGAGACCGCCATCGAATCTTTGGCCTGTCGCAAATTAGATGACGATACCGTGGTGCGGCCAAAAATCGTAGCCGCAACCGCGACCGTTCGCAGGGCAGCGGCTCAGATTCAATCGTTATTCGGCCGAGACGGTTCCGAGGTTAATGTTTTTCCACCGCCAGGCGTGGGCGATTCGGACACCTATTTTGCCGTGGTCGAGCGCGACCAACCTGGACGACTCTATCTCGGAGTCGCGGCCCAGGGTCGCTCGATGAAGGCGATTCTGCTAAGGGTTTATTGTTCGCTGTTAGCCGCGGCCGCAAAAGTTTACGAAGAAAAAGGTGAGCCGGGGCAGACCGCGGATGCTTACATGACGCTGGTTGGGTACTTCAACAGCCTACGCGAGCTCGGGGGTATGCGCCGATTGGTGGAAGACGAAGTGCGCGTTCGAGTTTCCAAGGCGAAAGAGCGTTGCCCGCTCAATCAACTCGAAGCGCCTCATAAATGGTATAAGAGCCGGACCATCGGTCTTGAACCTCTGGAACTAACCAGCCGCGAAAGGACCGAATCGGTATCCCGTTCCAAGGCGAGACTGAATAGGCCCTATTCGGATGTCAAAGAACGGGTGGATGTACTTTTAGCGAGTAACATGATTTCGGTCGGTGTTGATATCGATCGGTTAGGTCTGATGGTTGTCGCGGGTCAGCCGAAGACGACCGCAGAATACATCCAGGCTTCAAGCCGCGTCGGCCGGCAAGCTCACTGGCCGGGGTTAGTCGTGACCTGTCTTAATCAGCATAAACCTCGCGATCGCTCCCACTACGAGCATTTTGTAGCGTACCACGAGAGTTTCTATCGCGCGGTCGAGGCGACCAGCCTAACGCCCTTTTCAGGGCCGGCGCTTGATCGGGGTTTGGCTGGGACATTAGTAGCGCTGACGCGGTACGGCGACGAGCAGCTTACCCCGCCTGAAGGCGCAATGCTCATGCCGACAAAACGCGATGTCGGTGAATGCGCCGTGGAGCAACTGGTCGGACGCAGTAAGGCGCATTTGTCGGGCAAGGACCGCGATGCCGCGGAAAAACTGGCTGGAGAGATTCGGCAGCGGAGTTTAAATTTACTAGACGCTTGGACAACCCTGGTCGACACCAGTGGAGACGAACCCGCGCAACGCGACTATTCGGGATTCGACACGGGAGGTAAATCAACCCGAAAACTTTTGCGAGTGCCGCTGCAGCCGATCGATCCCGAGCAGCCGCTCGAAGCGAAGTTCGCCGCACCCACGTCTATGCGCGATGTGGAGAATGTAACTCATATTTGGATTGTTGGGCGTAGGCTGGGAGACAAACTCTAATGGCTGCTTTCACGAGCAAACAGAAGAAGAAGGGTCAAAAGCCGCCGGAGGGAAAAATTCGGCAGAGCCAAGTCGTGACTACGTTCGGTCCTGGCGCGATGGTCGATCTCGTCGAGCGCGCGGTCTTGATCGGGGGCCTCGATTTCTGGCGCTACGACAAGAACAAAGAGAAGCCGATTATAGACGAACCGCGTCTGCGCGACGCGCTAGCAGAAAAACTTAAAGAGTTAGACCTTGGAGAGTTGAGAGAATCCGAGGCCTTTCGAGCGCCGCCCGTGGGTGATGATAAAGAGCCTTCGTATTTCAGCGGGATTCAAGTGGCCGAGTTTCCTACCTGGTTTGTCTGTCAAGGGTGTAGGTCATTGAATCCAGCCAGCAATCTCGAACGCAAGCGCGAGCGTTGGGTGCATGCCTGCAAACGCAATGTGTTGAGCGAATGTGTCCCCGCTCGTTTCGTGGCCTCGTGCGAGCGCGGCCATTTGGAAGAGTTTCCCTGGCGGTATTTCGTGCATGCCAATCACAAGCCCGGTGATTGCGGAGCACCTGACCTGTATCTTCTCGAAGGGGCATCCGGCGATTTTAGCGAGATTGTCGTTCAGTGCGCGTGCGGCGCTACTCGTAAGCTTTCCGATGCGTTAGTTGATAAGAGTCTGCCCATGTGCAAGGGCCATCGACCCTGGCTGGGAGTCGAGGGCGTCGAGGAGAGCGGCTGCGATCTGCCTTTGAAGCTACTGGTCCGGACCGCGAGCTACGCGTACTTCGCTCAAACCGTAAGCGCGCTTTCGATTCCCGATCCCACTCGGGAATTACTCGATACACTGCGCGGCAAAGAGGTTTGGAATATTGTCGAGCACGCCACCCAAGAAACGCTCTCCACATTCCGCCAACTGCCTCAAGTCGGCAAACCGCTTCAAAAGTATAGCGATCAACAAGTATTGGACGGGGTCAAGATCATTCGTCACGGCGAGTCCGGTAGACGCGAACATCTTCGCACCGCCGAGTATAAACAATTTATGGCGCAGCCTGAGGAAGTGATGGGCGAGCTTCCAAAACGAGAAGATGAGTTCTTCGCTCGCAGACTTGTTTTACGGGAGGGAGAGTTACCCGACGGCATAGGTTGTATAGTACTCGCCAAAAAGCTACGAGAGGTTAGGGCCCAACTCGGTTTCTCGCGCTTCGGTTCTGTGAGCCCCAACCTACAGGGGGAGTACGAAGAGAGCAAAAAGCGTATCTGTCGTTTGGGATTGAACACCGATTGGCTTCCGGCGAGTGAAATATATGGCGAAGGTGTGCTCTTCTGTCTGGACGAAGTCAGTGTCGCGGCTTGGGAAAAGCGCGATGCGGTGGAAGAACGCACTAAAGAGCTTCTCGACGGTTTCATAAAGGAGTTCGGCGAGCAGGGTCCTGCGTTTCCGGGAGCGCGATTCTATTTATTACACTCGCTTGCTCATCTTCTGATTTCTGCCATATCGCTCGAGTGCGGTTACGCCGCGAGCGCCATTCGCGAGCGTATTTACTGTGCGCCGTCAAACGACGACCCGCCGATGGCGGCTTTTTTATTATCGACCGGAACGTCCGGCTCAGAGGGCACCTTGGGCGGGTTGGTCGAGCAGGGGCGCGCGATGCGTCACCACCTTCAGCGCGCTTATGATCTCGGCACGCTCTGCTCCAACGATCCGGTTTGCGCTGCGCATAATCCCGCCGATCAAGCCGAACGTTTTCTAGAAGGCGCCGCGTGCCATGGTTGCCTCTTTATTGCCGAGAGCGCTTGTGAACGCTTCAACCGGTATCTCGACCGTGCGTTAGTCGTGCCTGCCATCGGACGCGATAGAACCCTGGCGTTCTTTGGAGAGCGTCCATGAGCGATCCAGGACTTAGTAAAGTAAGTACGGATGACCTGCGGCGGTTATTAGAAGTAGTTGAACAGGGCCGCATTGAACCACCGTTGTCATCCTCTCAGTTGCACGCCAGCAATCTCGGCCATATCGCACCGCATATAGCGATTTTAGCGGGTCTTGACAGAAAAGCGGTTTACACCGTTCTTCGAGCCGTGTTGGCTGAGAGAAGTCAGCCGAAAGAGCCGCGAGTCGATTTGGTATGGACGGGACCGGATAGCAAAGCGGGAACTGCCCGTTATACAGCTGTGGTAGTCGACGAGTTGTTCGAAAAAGCGACAAAGCACGTATTGATCGGCGGGTATGCGTTCGACCACGGCGAAGAGCTCTTTGAGCCCCTTTATCGCGTCATGCAAACGCGTGGCGTTATCACGGATATTTTCGTCGACGTGCGTCAAATGGAATCGAGTCTCAACCGTTGGGCCCGTTTATCTCGTCGCGACATGACCGAACGCTTGAGACTGATTACTCAAGCAAGGCAACAAGGGTCAGAAAAATACGCCGATGAAGTTATCGCCTGGTTTCTCGACGCGCAGTGGCCGTTCGGCGAGCCCAAACCTAATATCTATTATGACCCGCGCACTGCGGATGAACAGAACATCGCGAGTCTTCACGCCAAGTGTCTTGTCGTCGATAACCAGTACGCATTGATCACCTCCGCCAATTTTACCGACCGCGGGCAAACCCGCAACATCGAGGCCGGAGTGCTAATACAGGGATCCTTTGCTGCCGAGTTGGCGATCCAATGGCGAAAGCTTATCGACGGCGGCTTGGTTAGGTGTCGTGCCTCCTGACATTTTGCCGCAAACAGGCCCGAAAAAACCGCAAGGGGTTTATGTGGATAAACGGGACTATCGGGTGCCT
>JAFGIB010000018.1 GCA_016929805.1 Deltaproteobacteria bacterium
CGAATCGCCGCACCGTCGTCGATTTCGTGCGAAATTCGCTGAAATGGGTCCATCTCTTTTTCCCGGAAATCAGGATGTCTGAAATTATTTTTGCGCGAGCCCTTAGCACATTACGAAAAACTCAATGGTTTTAACGCAGATGGAGTTTTCGCGGAGCAGGGGCCATGCCGACGAGAGTCTTCACCCAACGAAAAGTCGCGCTCTCACGGTTCGACTAGGCAATCGGTGATCCCAAAAGGTTCATTCGATCGCGATCCTCGATAATCACTCGGTTACACGCCTTTTTGAAAATCCGCCAAAATACGCCGGGCGTATTGCTGGCAGCTCTGATAGGTCTCCTCGGCGATATATTTGTTAAATAGCGGCGTTCGCAAACCCGTGTAGGCGGCGATGCTTTTCGCGTAGTATACGCATTCCGCCTTGTCCTCACCCGCGCTATAACTCTTGATTATCGCATCTGTACCCGACTTTCTGATCTCGACGAACTTATCGCTGAACTCGAAAAACACGCCGTCGCCGACAAAGGCGATTTCCTCGAGGCGGGCGAAATTCAACTCGGGAAGCGCATCGGTGAGGATTTCTTTGGCCTGCTCCATGGTGATCAGACGGTCGCGGTAACTGAGGGCGATACTGAGATAGAAGTTATCGATCATATCGCGTTGTTTTTCCCCTTGAGCCTTGGAACGTCTTAACGCTTCGGGGTCCGGGTTGCTTTCGTTGTAAAAACGAACTTCCTGTCGAATATCATAGCGTCTTTTAATTTCGTATTTTTCAAAAACGTTTGAAAGGTAGTCCGAGAGAAACAGACCCTTTCGGTAAAGATCGGCGGCCATCGCAGCGACCAGTACCGACGCTTCGCCCGCGCTCTTTTCCCGCATCGCCAAGGCGATCCGGCCGTTTCGACTTCGCACGGGTTCTTCCGGGCCGGTGATCATCCCGCCGCTCTCCTCGCCGGCGAAGAGCAGCCGCGGTTGCACGCCCAAGTTCACCTCGGTGCCGAAAATATCGTGGACCCTAATCTCGCCGTTTGGACTCGAGAGCATCTCGCTTTCGACCTTCTTCATCATATGCGCGATTTCCTTGAAACCAACGGGAACGTAGATAACGTTCACCCGGTTTTTTCTCGCCCATTCCACCCAAGACGCCGCGGAGGGAGTCGTGGTAATGATAAACCGAGGATGATTATCCCAAAGATTGGCTCTGATCAACTGCGTCGCGTGGAAATCCAGGGTCAGAAGAAAAGACTGGTTCGGCATATAAAAAGCAAAAAGCAAACCGTTTTCCAGATCGAAATAGGATACGCCGAGGGCGTCCAGGCTCGCTTTTCTATCGCGCGGTTCGATCTGTCCCAACACGATTCGATCGCCGTCCGGGTCGACCATGATAATGATATATCCCACCGGCTTGTCCAGCAGTAGCTTCTGATATCCGAGCGTTTCTACCACTTCCTTAATCGTCGTATCGCAACCATAATCAAAGAATTCCCGGTTGCCGCTGACCGGGTTGAGCATCGTTTTTCCGACGCCGTGAAAGAACGGGTCTTCCTGAATATTGTTCCAAACAAAGGCTCGCTCGATTCCGAGGCGCTGAAAAACCGTCAGCATCACCCGATACATGCACCCGCCGACGCACTCGTACATGACCTCGAAACCGTTGTCGATTTCAGCTCTGATTAGATCGAGATTGGTTTGAGTCGCGATGCCTTTTCTAAGATAATCGAGGTAAAGGTCAAAACCGTCGAAATCCTCAACGATCAGCTCCGAAGACTCGTCAGCCAGCTCGATGAAGATCTCTTTCGTCTCGGCGTCGCTCAACAACTTCTCGATCTTCTGCACGAATCTCGCGGAAACATCCGGAGTAAACTGACTGCCCTGATTATCGAGGTCCTTGGTGGCGATTTTGCTGCTGATCGCGTGGCTGCTGGTAATATACTCGCCGCCGTCATAATCGAGCATGAAAATGAGAAATGAGGTCATCCAGATAGAGGTTCTTTGTCCGCCTATGGGCAGGTGTGTTCGGATCTGTTGCGCGGCTTGAATACGCTTTATCAGTTTAATATAATCATCGGTATTGTAGCGAACCTCCCCGGAGCAGATCTTGTTGATTTCTCTATCCCTGATATCCTCGTGTAAAACCATTGCTTTCGCCAGCGTCGCCAGGGCCACGCCGAGCTGATTCAAGGGATAACGATAGTCCCAAGGATAAAGCACGTTTTGGGGCCCGCGAATTCCCCCGGTCGATACCGCGGCTTCTTTCCTGTAGTTCGCCAACCACTCGACAAGTCGCCACTCTTTAATCGATTCTTTCGACAGACGAACTCTTTGAGCTGAAGGGTCGTTGAGGTCGAATAACTTGGTCGAGCGAATTTCTTGAGGCGTAAAGCGTTCGATTTGATTGAAATACTCTTCCTTGAGTACGACGATCTCCTCGCCTCGTACGTCCTCCGTGCTAGTTGCTCGTATCGATGAATCCATTCGAGTTTCCCGTGTTATCGCTTGAGATAGAAAAGAAGGCTAAACCGCTAATAGACGATAAAAAGCCGCGGCTCAGGCCCAAAGCCGCTATCGGGCCGAAAAAGACTCTCTTGTCGAAAGCATAAAAGCCGACAACGCCGTATTTTGGCGCTGTCGACTTATGAATTCTTCTGACAAAACCAAACATCTAAGCCCTGACATTCTAATGTACGCGATCAGTAGTCTATAAGGGGCTTTTTTCAATGCGAAAACGGCTGGGTTCTGTCAATACGTTCAGTCGTTAGGAGCGAGACACCTGACCGGACATGGACGGTTGAATGCTAACCTTCACGTTGCAAAAGACGTCGAGCGGAAACGCGAAAATGCCTACCAGGATAGGCTCTAAGCGTATGCTCACCTTTTTGGACCTCTCTTACGCCTACGTTACGGTCCAAAAAGGTTCTGCTCCCCATTACTACCGCGTCTTATTCAAGTTTCCCATCGACGTTTTTCGCGTGGTTAAACTCGATGCGTTTCGAGCATACGCGTCGGATAACGCAAGGACATCGACTTATTAGAAATACAGTATCTTATCAGCCGCCATAAGCGCTTCCGCAGCCTGAGGCAGTTGAACCGGCGTTATGAAGTCCACCAGTTTGGAGGTATCTTCCAGGGAAGAAGAGAGCCCACTGATGACGTTGAAGGTGGCGCAGGACGCCAAGTTAATCCCCAGTTGTTCTTTTTCAAAGCGCGCGAGCTGCTCTAGGTTATCCGGCAAATCCGAGGGGGAAAGGCCGGAGAGTTGACCCGCGATCAGTTTCTTTACCGAATCGTCAATAGCGAGCGCCGCGAGAGCGCCCTTCTTTGCCATGCCAACCCCGTTGGGGCCGTAATAGATGGTTACGGTCGAAACATTGGCCAACTTCTTTGCCATAAACGCAACCACATACGAGGCGTATTGATTATAGGGTTTATCGCTTCCCGTATTCACGATAATAAGTAGGTTTTTAGGTGTAGCCATCGGTTTTCTCTCCTTTTTTGTAGTTTATTGCTGTGTGGTAAATGAAGCGCGAACGCCCGTCCGCTATTCGCGACAAGCAAGCCTCCGTACCTCGTCAAGGGACAATCCGTACCGCCGTTTGAGCCGTCCCAGTCGTTCACGCCCTACCACGTTGGCCGGCAGATTCAAATACTCGTTTATTTTCTCGACGCTCAAGCCGCAGCTTCGGGCCGCTTGCGCCAGGGTTGTCTTACCGTTGATGGCGGCGCCGATGGGGCAGTCCGCTTGGACCTTCGCGCGAATAGCGGAGGTGTCAATTGCAGGGGAATCCGCGTGATCGCTGGAACGATTCCTCGGCAGCGGCTTTTGCTCGCTTACCGCTGTTTCTCTATCGCCGTTCTGTTTTAACGCGGTATTTCGCCCCCGTCGCATCAGCCGGTGGTCGTGTAACTCTCTCTCGTCGGGAGGCACCACAATACATTCGACCTTGCTCGAAGCCCAATAGATCCCTCCAACCAGCAATACTATAGTTCCGCAAAGCGTTACCAATCCCCAAGTCGTCCGTTTTTTTTGCGACGGAACCGCGTTTCCAAATGCCTTTCCAATAAAACAGCAAATCCAGGTCCAATGCAAGTAGACGTGCAAGACGAGCAGGATTATGCCGGCAACGGCAAGATAGAAATGAATCCGTCCGATATCGTGACGACCGAGGCCGAATAGAAAATGGGTGTGGCCCGTGCCGGGCGGCAGTACGAAATAAAGCAGCCCGCCGGTCGTGGCTAAGCCCAACATCACGAATAGTGAGATTAAGTCGATCCAAAAATTTATCTCGGTTCGTTTCGTCATGGCGTCGATTCCTATCTATTGCTTTGGTTTTAACTCAACCGCCCCGTCACTATTTGCCTTTGCGATATTTTTTGAACGTACGCCGATACGATAGGCCGTGGTGTCGGATCATATTAAGCAATATATTCGTGTTGTAATACGGCCTTATAGATCGCTATAAACTGCCTACCGGTTGGTTTGCGGGGGCGGAAGACGACTCCTCTCGAATAAGTAATTTATGTTTTCGCGGAAAGCGAAATCGCCTGGTTTGGACATTCGTTCACGCATGAACCGCAGCCGATGCATTTGTTCAAATCGATTGTGACGTCGCCATTGAGGGAGATCGCATTTTGCGTGCAAACGTCGACGCAAAGCCCGCAGCACACGCACCGCTCTTTGTCTATTATCGCCACCGGTGCCGCAGACCTGTTTTCCGCGTCCAGCGGCCTCGACCGCGTTCTCTCTTCTTTCGGCGTAAACCGATAAGGACGCGTCTCGGGCATACGGGGGTATTCGGCGTCGATGCCGCGAAGTCGATTCATTAGAGCCTGAGCCCGCGTTTTCAACGCATCTCTTACCCTCGAAGCGCTCTGTGATGCTTGACGCAGTGAAAAACCTTCCGCTGGCACAAAACCGCCGCGCCTTCCCATCCCTCGACCTTCGCCACGACCACGGCCCATACCCTTGCCATTGCCGTGTCCTTTCCCCCAACCGCGACCTCCTCGATATCCGCCTCTATTGCTCATCGTCAATCTCGTTTCGGCCGAATGAAATGCCGCGATATACGCCGGTAAGCGCGTATCGGGACCAAATCATACAGCTCTATCTTCTTATTCCTTTTTTATATCTTTTGCCGACGGTTCAATTGCGCTGATTAGGTTGCATAAATCGTTCAGCACGGTTGCTGACGACACGCAAGCGTCTAGCGACGTCGTGCTCTGGAGATACCCTGTCTCCATGTATCGACAGGACCATCCTCGTTTACAGCCAACAATCGAGCAATAAATATGCCCATTGGCGGTAAGCGTAAAAGCCCGATATTTTACATATTTTCGATGTCTTTGGTTATCCGATCCCAGCGCATAGTATTGCAACATGCGAGGTGGTTTGGCGTGTTGCACGATTATTCGTCGGCCGTTTTTCGCCTCGGAAAGGATTCTCATTATATGGCTAATAAATTGGATTTCCTTATGCCTAGAGTAGCCTAATGCGACGGCCGGCGCCGGCTGAAAACGAGTTCTGCCTAGATGGAAGTATTGCCGCGTTTTGACCCACTCGACTTATCAGCGGACACTGATTGGTATCGAGTCGAGCTATCGAGGATGCGTATGGTGACGAGAAAAAAAAAAGAGATCTTTATGTCTGCTTTCCCGAGAGGGCCTGCCATTGCTCTCTTTTGGCGTTTGTGGCCGATAGCGCTATTCGTCTTTGGAAGCTGCGGCCATCCGGAGACTCAGAGCGCCGGGCAGGGGGACGCGGCACTAATACCTTACAGCGGGGGCTTCGGCGGCCCGTCTGGCGCTGAAGGACAAGCGGCAATAGGAGCGAGCGAACAAGTCGTAGCCGGCTCCGGAGGCGCATCGGTAGTGCCCGCCGAAGAGATCGTGCCGGGCGATTCGGGCGCCGAAGACAGCAGTTCCAAAATGCCGTGCGGCGACGCGCAAAAAAACGACCCGTGGGTTCGCGGCTATACGCCCGATCCGGCCGTGGTTTCGCAGGCTGAAAGCGCCGTCGCGTCGATGTCGCTGACCGAGAGAGCGGACCAAATGCGCGGAACACCAAAGGGCTCGGGTCAGTATTCGGACATCTTCCGCACGCTCGACAACTCCAATAAAGGTATTCGCGGAATACGCTTTCGAGACGGACCGCGGGGTCTCAATCTCGCCGCGGAGCTTCCAGAAGGTAAAAGCGGCTATTCGACCGCATTTCCCGTGCCGGCCGCGCGCGGTGCCGCGTTTGACATGGATCTCGAGTATCGTATCGGCGTCGCGATCGGCGACGAGACGCTGGCCTCGGGGAACACGCTGATGTTGGCGCCGACGGTCAACATTTTACGCCATCCGGCCTGGGGGCGCGCGCAGGAGACCTACGGCGAAGATCCTTACCTGCTTGGACGGCTCGGCACCGCGTTTGTGATCGGCGTTCAAGAGTATATTCCCGCGTGCGCCAAGCACTACGCGGCCAACAACATTGAGAATGGACGGGCAAGCGCGAACGCGGACATGGATGAGCAGACCCTGCGCGAGGTGTACACGCGCCATTTCGAGATGATCGTTCGGGACGGCGGCGTGGCTTGTATAATGGCATCGTACAACTTGGTCAACGGCATGCATTCGACCCAGAACAAACATCTACTCACGGAAATATTGCGCGACGGCCACGGGTTCAAGGGCTTTGTGATCACTGACTGGTGGGCGATGCCCGGAGGTCGCGACGTCAGCACGGACGCGGCCAAATCCTTCGCGGCGGAAGCCGTGCTGGCCGGGCTCGATATGGAACTTCCGTGGGCGCTTAACTACTTGCAACTCGAGTCGGTGACCGGAAGCGGCCGACCTCTTTCCGAAACCGACGTCAAGCAGGCCGCGAGTCGCATTTTGCAGCAGAAGTTCCGTTTCAAGATCGCCAAAACAGGCGAGCAACCGGGTTTAAAACGCCCCACGACCACGTTCAGCGGCAACGGGTCGATCGAGAATAACGCCGGGCATATCGCGCTCGCGCGCGAGGCGGCGCTCAAGTCGATGGTACTTCTTAAAAACGATAACAACACCCTTCCCATCAGGCGCGATCAGGTGAAAACGGTAGCCGTGATAGGAGCGAATGTGACCTATACGGTCGCGGACACCAATGACCAGGATAACGGCACGATCGATTTCGCCACTTCGGTGCGCCTTGGGGATCTCGGTAGCAGCCGCGTGTTTGCCGATCCGGCTAAAAGCACCGGACCGGCAGCGGGCATTAGACAAGTTGCGGGAGCCGGCATCAACGTTGTCAGCGGGGCGGACGCGGCTCTCGCGAGTAGCGCGGATTTCGTGGTGGTTGTGGCCGGTTTAACCCCGGAGGACGAAGGCGAGGAGTATACGCGGGCCGGCGATCGCGCGAACTTCGCGCTCGACGGCAAAAAAGGCGGCAGCCTGCAGAACAACTTAATCTCGGCCGTGGCGCAGAAGGGCAAGCCCATGGTAGTTGTGCTGGAAGCGGGAAGCGTCGTCGACATGCCGTGGCTGAGCCTGGTGCCGGCGGTGGTGATGGCCTTTTACCCGGGCATGGACGGCGGCTCGGCGCTCGGCGAACTTTTGTTCGGCGACGTAAACTTCAGCGGCAAATTGCCCGTGACTTGGCCTAAGCGTTGGGAGGACGAGCCGTTGTTTTCGGGCGGTACGACTACCGCGATGCAATACGATTTAGGCTACCGGTACTTCGACCGAAATCATATTGAGCCGCTTTTTTCTTTCGGGCACGGCCTAAGCTACACGCGCTTTGAATACAAAAACCTGCGCGTCCCGTGTAGCGAGGTAACCAAAGGGGCGGTAGTCGATGTATCGGTCGAGGTGACCAATAGCGGCGCCGTGGCAGGCGATGAGATCGTGCTTCTATTTGTCTCGTATCCAGGTAGCAGCGCGCGCCGGCCGGTCAAAGAGCTGAAGGGTTTCTACCGCGTATCGCTCGAGCCCGGTCAGACGAAACGGGTGAGCATTCCGCTGAGTATCGCCGATCTCAAGTTCTGGGACATGGCGAGCAACAGTTGGCAGATCGAGAGCGGACAGGTACAAGTGATGGTGGGACCGAGCGCGTCCCAGCTACCGTTATATGATACGTTCACGGTAAAGTAGAACGATTCTCAGCGCGAATATCGATGCCTACGAAGGTAAAACCGGTAATGACGTCACGATCTTTCGATCTTTGTCGGCGCGGTTCGCGTTGGTTTGTGCTGGTGGTTCTGATCTGGACTTGGACCGAGACCACGGCAGCGCAGGATATACAGAATTTTGAGCGGTCCGAGAGAGCGGACGAAGGTCTGTCGGCTTCCGATGAAGAGGGTCAGAAAGCTAAGGCCGAGACAGACCGAGAGCCACCGAGCGAGACCGCCACACATCAGGAAGCACAAGATCGGCAAGTGTTACAGCCCGAACAAGGTGTGCGACCGCCAAAAAAGTCCCCCGAGACGAAGTACCAGGAGACCGAGGACGAAGAACGATTAGGTCCTTTGGAACGACTTCCGAAATCGGCCTATCCCGAGCCGCGCGTACGGGGAATAAAAAGCGGCTCGCTTTGGATGACCTTTCACGGGCTACAGTGGCCTTACTACCGCAAGAGCGGTATCGGCATTTCCGGCTACGTTTGGATCGATACCGGTTACGAACGGGCCGAGCTCGGCAATCCGGATCCCACATATCCGAACGAAAAACGGCTGCTTCAGGAGGGACGCTTGCTCCTACGCGTCACGCCCAGCTATTCGAGCGGCCGATGGTTCGTTCAAGGTCAAGGCGAGCTGGTCGCGAACAAGGACCAATCCCAGGACCAGGTGTCAAGCCAATTGACTCTTGTAGACGTCGACGATGTCTGGATCCGAGCCGGCATGTGGGACGCGTTCGACGTGCAACTCGGTCGTTTCGAAGCTTGGGAAGTTTATCATTTTGGAATGGGTCTCGACCTTAATACTCAAGAGCGGCTCGGCGCGCGTTATAAAACCGACGGTGTACCGGATATTTACGGCGTGACTGATGCCTTCTACAGGCCTCCGAATATAGGGCAAGCCGCGGTCCATATCTATCCGACGGATTATTTGCGTTTCGAGCTCGGAGGACAAATCGGCAACGAGGATGTGTATAACGGGCTTGCCGTGCGGCCCGTGGGAGTGCTGGACCTCGGCTGGGTCAAGCTCAAGCTCGGCGGCGAATATAAAATGCTCTCCGGCCTAAAGGACGGCGACCAGGCAAAAAAGGAGAAACGCGGAGCCGGCGCCGCGCTGCAGTTCGTCGTGGATCCGCATATAGAATTCGGCGCCAACGGCGCCTACGGCCTGGTGGATACGTGGGGGTCTGACGGCGCGATAAACGAGAAAGGCAGCTACGATATCTACAGCCTGGGTGGATTCGCCAACGGCCGCATCGTAGGCGACTTGATCCTCGGGGCGGGCGTAAATCTGACCCAAAAGACCGATATTCACTACGACCTAAGCGTCGACGACTACGGGCATTTCGACCATTTTCAGACCTTCGTCGCGCTGCAGTATATTTTTATTAAACATTTATACATCAAACTCGTGCTGGCATACGCCAAGGGCAATGTCGAACCTACCTTCGGCGATCCCGTCTTCTCCAACACGATGTTGAGCGGACGCCTACGGCTCATGTACATGTTTTAGACTGAGTCGGTTGAAATGCAAAACCGACTCGATCGATGGTCCGATATGATGAGCGGTCGTCAATTCGAGCCAATAACAACGGTTCGCGTTATCTATACCGGAACGGTATATGCAACGAGATCGAGCGCTCGTCATATCTCGGGCCGCTGTTCGTCTACCCCGCGTCCGGCCGCCGCGTCGCGTTCGTTTTTCGCGATTCGGTGCGCCGAAAGCCGCGCCGCGGGCCGGGTACGTGAGCGATGACGACCGTGGGCTCGGCACTCGAAGGCCGCGCGCGCGCCTGGCTCGTGACCGCCCTCGCGTTCGATCTACTTCTGAGCCTCGGAATATACGCGGCTCTTCGTGCCCGCGGCGAATCGGCCGCGCGCGCGATCGAAAAGGTCGGCGCATTTCGCGGCACGGCGCTTGCAGACCGCGTGCTCGAGGACTCGTGGCACCCGATGGTTCTCGCGTACCGTCTGAAGGAGGCCGACCGCAACGCCGATATGTACGGCTTGTTTTTTAACGACCGCGTCAAGTGGCTGTATCCGCCGTCGTCGCTGCTCGTGCTTGATCTCGTACCGGACTCGGCGTGGTCTTATGCGCCGAAATCAGAAGGCGAGACGCCGAGCTATCTGGTCGAGCTGTGGATGACTTGGCCCTCGCGTTTGATCTGCCTACTCGCGATCTTGGCATCCGCGCTGATGATTGAGATCGGCCTCTCCCGCTTGGATCCAGAGCCGCCGCGTAGGCCGGCAGCTCGCGTCTTTCGGCTGCTCGTCGCGTGCGTTCTCGGTTTGACCTTCTATCCGCTCGTGTTCAGCTATGAGTTGGGCCAGATCCAAGTTTTTTTAAACGGCTTCGTCGCGCTGGCGCTACTGTTGCGCTTACTCGACCGACCGGTCGCCGGCGGCTGCGTGCTCGCGCTGTGCGCATTGGTCAAGCCTCAATACGGCGCTGTCGTCTTGCTCGCGCCGTTCGGCCGCCAATGGCGACTGGCTCTCGGTTTTTTCTGTACCTTCGTGCTAGGCCTCGGTGCCTCGATCGCGCGTTTCGGGTGGAACGACCATTGGCGTTATTTTCAGGTCCTGGGCGCGATAGCTCGAGGCGGTGAAGCCTACTGGGCCAATCAAAGCGTCAACGGTTTGCTCAACCGCTTTCTAGGCAACGGCGACCCGCTGGTGTTCGTGGAAAACGCGTACGCTCCCTTCCGGTTGGCGATCTTCTTGCCGTCGCTCGCCGTCGCGCTCGGGCTGCTCGCGCTCGCGCTCTGGCCTGTTCGGCGGAACGGCGCCGTCGATGGCGCGTACGCGGCGACCTTGAAGCTCGCCTCCGTTATCGCCGCGACCACGATGGGTGCACCGGTCGCGTGGGAACACCACTACGGCTCGTTTCTCGCGATCTTCGCGCTCGCGTTGCCGGGCTTGGCGCGGTTCGGCCCGCTCGGCCGCTGTACAGGGCCGCTTTTTTTGGCGAGTTACTTGGCCGTCGCAAATGTCATATTGGCTCCAGAGCTATGGTTCTGGAATCGCTGGGTTGGATTGCTCGGCTCGCACTTGTTTATCGGCGGCTTGGGGTTGTTTGCACTTTTATGGACGTTGCGCGGCTACCAACCGACAAGGTCCTGAGAGAGAAGTCGCTCGTGGTTTAATAAGCCGTTTTTTTACAAGGTGCCGCTCGATTTCGAAAGACGGCAAAAAGTGAGAAAATCGTAGTATAATCTTCTATTAAGCTCCGATAACCAATAGATCCACCGGCGAAGTCATCTGTTGCGAATCGACAAACTTACGATGGGCTGCCATAAGTCACGCGACTTGGCCCGGAGCGTGCGTTAGGTACGACATGAAAAACGAGACGTTGGTATGGTTTGGGGTGATCGCTTTCCTCGGGGCGGGATGCACTTCATCCGGAACTGAAGAACAGTCGCCTGAATCGTCGAGCAACGGCGCTTCCGGAACATCCGCGCCGTTAGGTGCTGAAGAGGCCGGCCAGCCGGCTATTACTCAGACGGACACGGGTGGATTCGCCGGCGGTTTCCTAGACGGGAGTGCCGCTGGAGCCGATGGCGCGGCAGGGTCGACCCAGAGGTTTGACGCGGGATTTGTACCTGACGCAAACAAAAAGGATGCTTCCGACGGCGGTGTCGTGGCGCAAGGCGACGTTTCGGTTACTGCATCGGATGCAACCGATGAGAAGCCCGTAACGGCGGTATGCCCGAGTAGCTCCTCGTTAACGGTCGGCGACAACCGCGCCACGCTGCAGCACGGCGGCCGCAGCCGCAACTACGTGGTATACGTGCCCGCTTCCGTCATTCCGGGAAATCCCGTCCCGTTGGTGTTGGATTTTCATGGTAACGGCAGTAACTCGGCGCAGGAGGAGTCGGGCAGCGGCTGGCGACAGAAAGCCGATGCGGAAGGCTTTATCGTGGTCTATCCCGACGGTGTGGGAAACGGCTGGAACGTGGGTAACTGTTGCGGTCAGGCGCTGGCGGAGAACGTCGACGACGTGGGCTTTGCCAGAGCTATGATCGCGGCGGTAAGCGAGTCAGCCTGCATCGATTCCAAACGCGTATACGCGACCGGCATTTCGAACGGTGCGGGTCTCGCGCACCGCTTGGCTTGCGAGGCCGCGGACGTAATCGCGGCGATCGCCGCGGCTTCGGCGGACTTGGTCACCGATCCCTGCACTCCCGTAAGACCGATATCGGAGTTATCCGTGCGCGGACTCACCGATTTTTTGGTCGCTTACGCGGGAGGCAATACGGGGTCGACAGGTTGGTACTCGCCCGGCGCCAAGGGAACGCTCGATCTTTGGAAAGAGATCAATCAATGTACGGGTTCAGTACAGACCGGGCATCAGTATTGTGAGACCTATTCTTCTTGCAGCGCGGGCGTCGAGGTCACGCTCTGTTCACTTCCCAATACCGGTCATATTCTTTACAACAACGCCTTGGGTTTCAGCGTACCCGACGTCGCTTGGGAGATGTTTGAACGACAACCGATGCCGTAGGGAATATGCGGGGAGCTACGACGCTCGTACGAGATCGCATCGTTTGCGTCGCTGAGGCAGACAACGCCGACGACTCATCCCGTATTGCGCGTGGCGGTTTTTGGCTGGCCGGCACGAAATGTCGCTATTCGCTGTGGCGCGAATCGAGTTCTCCATGACGAGCTGATGCCGGGGCGGTTTTTCGCCCGGTTCAGGATCGATGGTAGGCTGTATTCTTTTTATTAACCCCGCTGCCTCACCGACGGTGGTAATCGCGACGGGATTACCGTCTTCATTGGCCGATCGGAGCTCGCTTGACAATATTTAATAAATCTATGCAACGAGCAGAGCCGATTCTGTTCGGCATCTTTATTCCGCGGGTAGGGCCGCGCGAACCTCCGCGCAGGTTGCGGTTTCGGCAACAGTGACCTGTTGATAGCTCCCTTCGTGAAGTTCGTAAACGGTTCGATTGAGGTCGACGAAGTTGGCCTGGTTTACGTCGCAGTCGGCACCGGTATCACGGATGCGACAACCGATCACGTGGTTGTCAAAGGCCGTGACCTCGGCGGTGCCCGACGCCGTGGTGCAGCTATCGCGAGTACCGGTCAGCTTAACGACAGACCGAGTCACCAGGTAAAGCCGATCGGCAAGCCCCGTGCCGGCCAACGCGCCCACGATATCGGTGGGCGGCAGGGAAAACGGAGCTTCGGCTCGAGGAACACCGGTGATGCCCGGTTTTCCGTCCCCCTCGGCATCCACCACGAGCTGTAGCATCTCATTGCCGGTCGCAGGCCAAGGATCATTCAACGGATCGGCCAGCTCCACTCCGACCTGCGTGACAGCGGGATTCATATTCATCGCGGCGCCGATTTTCGCGCCGCTGATCGTACCGCTGGTCGCGGTCGTTGTCATGGCGGGTGAGTCGAAGGCTTCCCAGGGAACATCGATGAACATCTGACCGCCGCCGATCAGATCGGACTTATAGATTTCCGGCAACAACGTACCGCACGCAAGCGATTCTCCGGTTACCGTGTAAGAACCGTCCGCCTGGATTTCACCGGGAGTCAGAGTGGATTTAACCCATATGTGCAACTGCCCCTCACCTCCCAGAGTGCCTAAGGTTTCCGGCCAGGAGATGTCAACGATGATATGTACGCCGTTGGTAACCGTTTGTACCGGACAGCCTTCCGCCGTGGTTCCGCCGCTTCCTCCGGTCACAGATCCACCGCTCGATCCGCCGACTACTTCGTTACCGCCGCCTACGACCATGCCGGCGCTTCCACCGCTACCGGCCGGAGGTAGCGCACCGCTGCCGGCTGGAGGTAGCGATCCGCTATCGACCTCGGTCGTCGTTTCCCCCGTTCCCGCTTGCGGTATGGGTCCGCCGCTACCGGACTGCGGTACGGACTCTGTGCCGCCGCTGTTTTCGCTACAACCGGGGGTAATCGATAGCAGTAACAGGCAGGTAATACATAGACTAAGATCTCGTGGAAACATGTTTGCGTTCTCCTTTTTTTGATCAATCTCGAAGCGAGGTGCTAACAATGCATATTAATAGGTGTGAGAAGAAAGGATAAATTCACTCTAAAAAAAGCGTTGTTGTGGATCGTTTATCGGAAATGTTGATTTGAGTTCCCTTATAATTCGAATGACTGTTTCCGAAACACAACGCAGATTAACCGTTTATAGTAAAGCATATAAGTAATCAATAACACGCGTACCACTCTTACAAGCGAACGATAATCGACTTTCACGAGACGCGTTGAGCACATGCCGAGCGAAACACCACGCTTGCCGGGAATTTTGTCGGCGGCTTTTCCTATGTTACTGCGTCTGAGGTGGCCAATCCGTTCTGAAAAGATAACAGAGTAATCACAATTTTAGCCAACCTGAGACCACCGAAGCGCGACAATACAGCAGCGCACGTTTCTCGATCATAAGGATCGTCAATCCATGCAAGCCGATTAAAGGGCAAAGAGCCGGCCCGCGCGCTACAACAAGAGGGCGAAACAACGGCTGCGATTAGGTTGTATTGGGGCCGGCACATCGGGGGTTTATTGACAATCGGGGCTATTTTTTTCAGGAAAAATCGACAAAATCGAGCGCGACGGTTCGGCTTACGCAACTATCGCGAGACTATTTTCGTTTGTGTGTCTACTATAACCTCATGGCGAATCCCGCGACCGTTGAGCAGACCGTTCGTTACCGATCAGCAAACGCCGTGCTCGTCGGAAATGCCCTTACCAAGGTCTACCGCATGGGCGAGGTCAACGTGCACGCGCTGCGCGGAATCGATATTGCGCTCTACGAGGGGGAGCTTATGGTTCTTTTAGGCGCCTCGGGGAGCGGTAAGTCCACGCTGCTCAACATACTCGGCGGGCTCGACGTTCCAACCGAAGGACGTGTCGTATATCGCGATCAGGATCTGACATCGGCTGACAATGATCAGCTCACGGCCTTTCGCCGCGACCATGTCGGTTTTGTCTTTCAGTTTTACAATCTGATCCCGAGCTTGACCGCGCGCGAAAACGTGGCTTTGGTGACGGAGATCGCGCCCAACCCTATCACTCCTGAAGCCGCGCTCGATCTAGTCGATCTAGGAGAAAGACTGGACCATTTTCCCGCGCAGCTTTCGGGCGGAGAGCAACAGCGTGTGGCGATCGCCCGCGCGGTGGCGAAACAGCCCGATATGTTGATGTGCGATGAGCCGACCGGAGCGCTCGACGCGGCCACCGGGCGAATCGTTCTCGAGGTGCTGGAGCGGGTCAATCGAGAGCTGGGAACGACCACGGCGATCATCACCCACAACGCGCCGATCGCGGCCATGGCCGATCGCGTGGTGACATTGGCGGACGGACTGATCAAACAAGAGGGGTACAACTCGCAAAAAAAACCGGTTCGGGAGATCGTATGGTAGCCGCGATCGACCGCAAGCTGCTGCGCGATCTCTTCAACCTGCGCGGGCAGGTGATTACCATCGCGTTGGTCTGCGCCTGCGGCATCGCGAGCTACGCGTCGGTCCTGGGAACCTACGAGTCGCTGCTTTACGCCCGCGATGCATATTACGAACGGCAGAGATTCGCCGATGTCTTCGCCTACCTAAAACGCGCTCCGGACGCGCTCCTGGCACGGATACAGGATATACCGGGAGTATCGCTGGCTTACGGGCGCATCCTGCAACCCGTCAAGGTGCCGATCGAAGGTCTGACCGAGCCCGCGCAGGGACAAGCCATATCGCTTCCCGCGACCGGCGAGCCGCCGCTAAACGGCGTACATCTGGTGGAGGGCCGGTTGCCCGAAACGGGAAGAGAGGACGAGGCGTTGCTTCTGGAAGCGTTTGCCAAGGCGCATAAGCTCCGTCCCGGCGATCATATTCCGGTCGTGCTCAACGGCGTGCTGCGTTCCTTTCGCATTACCGGCATAGCGATGTCGCCCGAATATGTCTTTTCTGTTCCTCCCGGGGAGATGTTGGCCGATCCGCTGCGCTTCGCGGTTTTGTGGCTTAACCAGGAGGTCCTGGCGGCCGCTTATCAAATGGAGGGCGCTTTCAACGATGTATTGGTAAAACTACAGCCCGGGGCGTCCGAGTCGGCGGTCATCGTAGAGCTGAATGCCTTGCTCGACCCGCACGGTTGTATGGGCGCTTACGGCAGAGATAAACAGCTTTCTCATAACGTGGTCAAAAGCGAGCTCGGCTCGCTCAAGGCCATGGCAAAGGTTTTACCCGTGATCTTTCTGGCGGTCGCGGCCTTTCTGGTCAACGTGGTCTTGTCGCGTCTGGTACAGTTGCAGCGACAACAAATCGCCGTGCTCAAAGCGGTCGGCTACCGGGACCGCGATATCGGTCTGCACTACCTCAAGCTGGTGTCGGTTATTCTGCTCATCGGCGCGTTGTTGGGTCTAGCCTTCGGAGTGTGGATCGGAAGGTATTTTACCGATTTATATATCAAATTTTTTGCTTTTCCGGATCTGCGGTACATATCCGACCCCGGGGTGCTAGGAACGGCGCTACTCGTGAGCGTGGTCACCGCGGTAATCGGCGCTCTGGCCAGCGCCCGCACGGTAATGCGCCTGCCGCCGGCCGAGGCCATGCGCCCCGAGGCCCCGGCGATTTACCGCCGCGCGCTGAGCGAGGTTCTCAAGCTGCAAGCCCTGTTCGGCGATTCGGCGCGCATGGTGCTGCGCGAGTTGGAGCGGCGGCCGTTACGTACCCTTTTATCAGCGCTCGGGATCGCCTTTTCCGTGGCGTTGCTGGTCTCCGGTCGCTTTATGTTTGACTCCATCGATCTACTGATGAACGTGGTGTTTGAAGGCGCGCAGCGCGAGGACGTTATCGTCGTGTTTAGCGAGGCCGTTCCCGAACGGGCGATGCGAGAGATCGGGCACTTGCCCGGCGTATTACGCGTAGAGGGCTTGCGGGTCGTACCGGTGCGCGTGCGTTTCGGTCATCGCACCCGCGACGTTCAACTCATGGGATACGGCGATAGAGCTCAGCTCAGGCGGGTGATGGACGACCGGGGAAGGGTTTACCTTCCGCCGCGGGAGGGCGTGATGTTGTCGAGCGAGCTGGCCAAGGTGCTCAACGTGGGTCTCGGACAGCGGGTTCGAGTCGAACTTTTAGAAGGCGAGCGGCAGAAGAGCGAGCTCGCGGTGACCGGCATCGTAGATGATTTAATCGCGATGTTCGGCCACATGCGGCTGGATAACCTCAACCGGCTGATGCGCGAGCAGTCACGGGTTTCGATGGCGGCGCTGAGCGTTGACCCGAGGCGTTACGGAGAGCTGCGCGATGCGCTGACGGATCGGCCGGCCGTGTTGGGTATTTCCCGGCGCGAGCATCTGATCGAGCAATTCAAACGTCAAACCGCCGACCAGATGCATGTCTTTACCTTTATCGTCACGGCTTTTGCATCGATTATCGCGATCGGCGTGGTGTACAACAACGCGCGGGTCTCTCTCTCGATGCGCTCCCGGGACCTTGCGAGCTTGCGCGTTCTAGGATTTCGCCGCGGCGAGATCTCGGCCGTCTTGCTCGGCGAGCTCGCGCTCGAGGTGTTGCTGGGTTTGCCTCCTGGTATGCTGATCGGCAAATTGTTGGCCATCGGAATGATGTCTGGTATCGATACCGAGCAGTACCGCTTTCCCGTGGTGATCAGCGCGCAGACCTACGCGTATGCCGCGGTTGTCACATTGGGCGCGGCATTGGTGAGCGCCCTTTTGGTGCGGCGCAAGCTCGATAAGCTCGATCTCATAGCCGTGCTCAAAACCCGAGAGTGATATCTAAATGACGGACGCTGCTAGAAAAAACCAAGAAACCCGCGAACGCAAGCGGCGCTACGCCCGGTTGATTCGGCGTATTCTGGCGTTATTGGCCATCGCGCTGGTTGTCGGCGCGATCGTGCTCGCTTGGATGCCCAAGGCGGTGCCGGTGGACGTGGCCCGGGTGAAGCGCGGTCCCTTTGAGGTGACCGTGGATGAGGACGGCAAAACACGAGTTAAGGATCGCTATCTCGTATCCGCTCCGCTCATGGCCCATATGGCTCGGCTTACGCTGGAAGCGGGTGACGACGTTCAGCCGGGAGCGATACTGGCCCGTTTGTTACCGCTGCCGCCGCAGCTACTCGACCCGCGCTCGATGGCGCAAGCCGAGGCGCGCGTGGCCGCCGCCCGCGCGGGCAAGCGCCAATCGCTCACGACCATCGCGCGCGTCGAGACCGAGCTTAGGTACGCGGAACGAGAGGCGCAAAGACAGCGGTCGCTTAAGTCGTCCGGGGCGGTGGCCGAGGCCGCGCTCGAACGGGCGGAGCTGGAGGCCCGTGCATTAAAAGAGGAGCACGCCAGCGCCGAGTTCGCGGCCAAGGTCGCCGATCAGGAGCTGGCCATGGCGCTGGCGGCGCTCGGCAGAATCGGCAAGACCCGCGCGGGCGACGAGGACGAGCAGTTTGAGCTTGTATCGCCGGTCAAAGGTCGGGTGCTGCGCGTGATTCAAGAGAGCGAGGGGGTTGTGCAGCCCGGTACGCCCTTACTGGAGATCGGCGACCCGAGCGCTTTGGAAATCGTGGTCGATGTGCTCACGAGCGACGCGGTTGAGATCAAACCCGGTACGCCCGCGCGCATCGAACGCTGGGGCGGAGACCGCGTGCTGCGAGCGCACGTCCGGATGGTGGAGCCGAGCGCGTTTACCCGGTTGTCCGCCCTGGGTGTTGAAGAACAGCGCGTCAATGCCGTTATCGATATCGACGAGCCTCGTTCGATCTGGTCTGCGTTGGGAGACGGCTACCGGGTGGAAGCGCGCATGACGGTGTGGCGGGGTGAAGCCGTGCTGCAGGCGCCCATGAGCGCGACCTTTCGTCAAGGGGACGGCTGGGCGGTTTTTACCGTGCGCGAGGGAAAGGCGCGGCAGGCGCGCGTAGAAATCGGCCACCGGAACTCTCGCGCGGTGGAGATCGTCGGCGGATTGCGCGAGGGAGAGACGGTCATCGTTCATCCCGGTGATCGCGTCGCCGACGGTGTGCGGGTCGGCGTTAGGTAGCCGCGTTTCATACGCAAACGAGAAGGGCTTCGCGCGCGGTCTTTTAGGCGCTATAAGTACAAGTTTTTATGAATTCTGAAATCTGAAACCTTATTATCGGGGTTGCTTTCTAGCGAATATAGAGTAACCGGAGTTCAGGACTCAGGAACCACGGCTCATTTGCCGAGAGAAATGGCGCGAAAGAAGGCCCCGAGTGTGCTGAGAGATGTTACCGTCCAAGAATCCTAGCCCATTCGGAAAGGTTGAATACTTTCGCTTCAAATGACATTTTCGCGGAGGACGGGAGGTCAGCACATCGAAAACGGGTCGACGTTGACTTTTGATAGAGTGAATGATATTCTCTCCTTAGGAGAGAGAATAAAGGTGTGGTATGTCGGCCAAGGTTAATGTCGTGTTGGACGATGACGTCAAGGAGCAAATGGACGAGCTGGTGCCCAGCGGTCGCCGAAGCCGTTTGATCAACCAGGCCTTGCGCAGAGAGTTGCTGCGCATACGGCGCGAGGGGGCCGTTCGCGAGATTGAACGGCTGCGCAAGCAGACCCGGCGGGTCACGACCGACGAGATCGTGCAGACCCTGGCGAAGGATCGGAACCGCTCGTGACAGCTCGGATCCTTGTACCCGACGCGTCGGTACTGCTGAAGTGGGTGCTGAACTCTTCCGACGAACCGGATCGCGAACGCGCCGTTGCTTTCCGATCGGCGTGGCTCGAGGGAGAGTTCGAGCTTCTCGTGCCGTCGATCTGGGCGTACGAAGTAGGCAACGTCCTTGGGCTAAAGGCGCCGCGCCAGGCTTCGAAGCTACTGGAGCTTCTTCTCGCTCTCGACCTCAAAGAGGTTTCGGCTAGTGAGATCGCGGCGACCGCGCTTTCTTTGATGGGTCGCTACAAGGTGACCTTCTACGATGCCGCGTATCACGCGTCGGCGATCGTGCACGAAGGTACGCTTGTTACCGCGGATGCACGCTATTTGAAAAAGACTGCCGCCGAGCGGCACGCGGTCCTATTGCGAGACTGGAAAGGCTAGCGTTTAGCAGAACGCTTCAGTGGCCCCGCCAAGGTGACCCTTAACGTTGCAAAAAATCCGTTGGCGTAAAGCGCTTCGCTCGCGAAAAATAGCGCGCTCTTATTTCGTCGCTTTTTTCGCGTTTCCGCTCGACGTTTTTTGCAACGTTAAGGTTTAGGCTGGACGAAATCTAAATGGTCTATCAGAAATAAAACGGCGTGTAAGGCTCGACGATGCGGAGCGTAGTTACTGCGCCAGCAAAAAAGTGATAGATGGATCGCTCGCATGCGGACATCATCCGGTTACTCAGGTTCGGAGCGACGCGGTAGCATATCTGCCCGCCGAGATTGCCAAACGTCGTAGAAAAAGAGGAAGAACAAAAAAGTACGGCAAAAGACTCAAGCCGCGTTCACCCTTCGCGGACTTGAACTCAATGCAGACCGCCGACTCTAAATTGCAAGCAATGAATTACAATGATACATTGTAAACGTTCAGGTCTCAGACAAATCGGCGGCCAATTCGCCCGTAAAACCGAGCGCGCCCGAAGGGCCGGCGAGGATGGTGCTTTCTGTACCTGACGGTTGTTTGTGGAAACGTACAAAGCGAAGCGGACGCGAGTCCGCGAAGCTGTACGTTTCCAGCAGAAGTACGGAGGGTCCGTAGGACCCGAGTACGCCGGCCTGAGGACGAAAGCCGGTTTTACGGGTGAATTGGCCGCCGTTGTAACCTTACATCGATACCCTCCTGAACGGTTACGATACATTTTTTGTCTGCGCGGCGGTATCGTTACAAGAAAAATTACAGTCGGAGGATGTTATGAAAGAAAAACCAAGTTATGAAAAGTATCCGGTCAGCGAAGAAGAAATGGGAAAACGTTATAAAAATTGGACAATGTCTCTGGCCAGACAGATGGTAACTTTATATCAGGTAGGCAAGGAAGTTGCCGGAGAAAAATTTGTCGAAAGGCTAAAAGAAGTTTATCGGGAGCAGGGAAAAAAAGATGCTTACATGTGGATAAAATTTTCCGGCAGCAAGCCGGAAGATTTTAAAGATTGTTTAGGCCTTCCCAAGCTTCAGGATTTTATTGATGATAGCTTTGCCAATTTCTGGAACGGATACATAGAGAGTACAGCCGAAGCTTTTGAAAAAGAATTAAATACTTGTCCGGTGGCTAAAATATGGTCGCAAGAGCCAGAACTGTGTTCGGTGTTGCTTCGAGAAAATTTTAGAGGCGTGCTAGAAACACTAAATCCCAAATTTAAGTCCGACGGTTTTCTAAAGCTATTGACTTGGGGCGATAACTGTTGCCGCTTCAGAATCGAATTGAAAGACTAATGGATGCTCATCAATCCAAAGAAGAGTTTTTAAAACAACTGGGACAAAAAGCGGGTGATTATGAAGAGCTGCTTGCTAATTGCGCTCAGGGTACGCTGCTCGCTCTGCAGGAAAAGTTCGATCTGGGTAATGCGCAAACTTTGAAAGCGGCGACGGCGATGTCCGGGATCGCGCTGAGAGGAGAAACGTGCGGGTCTGTGATAGGCTCGATCATGGCTTTAGGCATGTTTTTTGGGTGTGATAATCCGGGGGATTTTACGGCTTCCCGGCGCGTGATAAGAGCTTCGCGCAAGTTTTGCAGACAATTCGAAGCGATATTTGGCAGTTGCAATTGTCGGGATATTCAGCAGCGAATATTTGGCCGAAGTTTTAATTTAGCTAATTCAAACGATATGGAAGCATTTACGCGGGCGGATGCCGGAAAGAAATGCCGCCTGGCCGTAGAAAAAGCGGCTAAGATCGCGGGCGAAATAATTCTGGAAAGTAATAAATAATCATAAAAATAGTTTTGTGATAA
>JAFGIB010000238.1 GCA_016929805.1 Deltaproteobacteria bacterium
CACAGACAGCATTACAGTCTCTATCGAAAACGACATCGATACCGTGCCGCCTTCGGTGCTGATTACCTCACCGGCCGACGGGGCAACCGTATCGGGGTATGTAACGGCGACCGCCCAGGCCTCGGACAATGTCGCTGTCGAAAGGGTGGTCTTCGCTATGCAGTATCTCTTTATGCCGCCCGAGACCCTTTGTCAGGACTTTATCGCGCCCTATACTTGTCAGGGAGACACGACAGCGTATCCAAACGGGACCTATACGCTGACGGTTACCGCATACGATATAGCGGGCAACAGCAGCTCGCAGAGCATTTCAGTCACGCTCGATAATGAGGTTGATCTTGAGGCGCCTTACGTGGAAATCACCGAGCCACTCGACGGCGCACAGGTGTCGGGAACGATAACCGTATGCGCGGATGCGTATGATCAAGATAGCGGTGTTGACGTCGTGTACTTCTATATTCCGGACGTTATGTACCCTTGTTGGGCCCAAGAAGAACCCTACTGTTGCGAATTGGACGTCTCGGCCGTGCCCGGCGGCGAGTATGAGCTTGTTGCCGAGGCGCACGATGTAGCGGGCAACGTGGGGACAGACAGCATAACAGTGACGGTTGGCAACCCCGTATCTTGCCAACAATGGACAGCAAAGAATTCAGAACACCTGAGTGCGGCACGGGCGTACCGATCCTGGTTTACCTATTATGCAGCGGGATCGGGTGATCGTCTCGGGTCTTCTTCCACCACGACCACCGTCTACGAAATGTCGGACAATCCCGGCTTCTTTAGAAAGGGTACTTGCCCGCAGTAGTCCCGAAAGCCCGAGGTAAGATATCGATCTCTCACCTCTAACAAAACCAGCAACCCCTTGCCGGCCCGGCCGGCAGGGGGTTGTTGTCGTTTATAGAGACGCTCGGTTTCTACTATGACTTAAAAAATAATGATACCGTGATGAAGCGCGATAGCCACGGCCTGAGCGCGACTTACAGCATTGAGCTTCGTTTTGGCGTTCTCGACGTGAAAGTCCACCGTCCGTTTGCTACAGTTATACAAAACGGAAATATCCCAGGAGCTTTTACCTTCTTTAATCCACTGGAGAACCTCGATTTCCCTCGGCGTCAGGTTAAAAGAGGCTTTTTCCACGTTCCTGGAGATTCGGTTGAACGCTTCCGAATAAAACGGAATAATAAATTTTAATATTTCTAAAACCCGTTCGCTGCTCTCGCTCATCGGTCCGACGAAAGAGAAACCGACCATTTTCGACTCGCTGAGGTCGAGCGCGCCGTGCATCCAGGTTTGTGCCGAGGTAAAATGGTTCTTCTGAACGAACGCGATATACTCCTCACTACCCCTGCTGGTTGTACTGTGACAATCGACGGGTGATAAATTCGTTACCAATTCGCGAATCGAGGCGTCTAAGATATAATGCCTATTAGAAAGATAGTTTTGTAAAAAATCCGTCGGATAACTGATATTATAAATTTCCATGGGTTGGCTTTCGTCACTCTTTAATAGATTCGATACATTAGCGCGCGCGTAAAGAGTGTTGTTGAAGTCGAATATATTATGTAAATCCAACACCAACTGTTTTAATTCATCGTGACTCCGGCATGACAAAGAACGATAGCTCAGCGTCATGAGCTCGGCCAACTCGTGCTTGGATAGACGGTTTTTTAGCGTGACTTGCATCGGCTACCTTTTTACTCTAAAACCACGCGAATGCGAAAATATTCCTCCGTATTGTTCTCGATCAGCACGTATTCATCGGTTACCTCGACGATTCTCGCGAGGTCCCCGGAGGCGAGAAAGGCGCTTTTGATTTCAGCCTCGGATTCGGAAAACGCGAGGTAAACTTGAACCAGAGACGGTTCATAGCCTAACGGATGTTCGATTTTCAGCTTCATCCCCGCGGCGAAACAGACCCACATCTCGCCCTGCCACGGCGCGCTTTCCCATTGCGCGTTATCGGTCGTGCGCGACCCGCGTAGCTGTTTTTCCGTTACCACGCACGCGCCGTCGTCATCGGGCTCGCCGTCGCATTCACAAGCGCCGCGCGCGCTTCCGCAGGCGCACAACGACAAGGCGACCGCGGCAATCGCCAGCGCGTTTCGTATCGCGGTCGCGGCCCGCGCCGCTTTTTCGGCCCCTCTCTCCCGGGCCCGACCGGTTTCGGCGCTCATCGATTCAACACCTTGGCGGCGTCGACCGCGTGATAGGTTAGGATCTGATCCGCCCCGGCTCGCTTTATCGAAAGTAGTATTTCCATCATCACCCGCTCTTCGTCCAACCAACCCGCTTTGCTCGCGGCTTTCACCATGGCGTACTCGCCGCTGACGTTGTACGCGGCAACCGGTACGTCCACGCTCTCCCGAACCCGCGCGATTACGTCCAGATAGCTCAACGCCGGCTTAACCATCACGATATCCGCCCCCTCGTCGAGATCGAGACGGACCTCTCGCAGCGCCTCGCGGCTGTTGGCCGGGTCCATCTGGTAACTCTTTCGATCGCCTTGTTTCGGAGTGCTGAGCGCGGCGTCGCGAAACGGACCGTAAAAGGCGCTGGCGTACTTGGCCGCGTAGGAAAGAATGGCGATATGGCCAAATCCCTCTGAATCAAGCGCCTCGCGAATCGCGGCCACGCGACCGTCCATCATGTCGCTAGGAGCCACGATGTCCGCCCCGGCTCGCGCGTGGCAAAGCGCCTCTTTCGCGAGCAAGTCGAGCGTGGCGTCGTTATCCACGTCCACGCTTCCGTCCTCGCGTTTGACCAGCTTACCGCAATGGCCGTGGTCGGTGTACTCGCACATGCAGACATCGGTCACGACGACCATTTCGGGAAGCTTCTGTTTAATCGCGTTGACGCCGCGCGCGACCGGTCCCTTCGCGTCCCACGCGGAACTGCCCTCCTCGTCTTTATACGCGGGGATACCGAATAGAATAAGTGTGATAATGCCGGTTTCGTGGGCGCGCTTCGCCTGCTTGACCAACTCGTCGACCGAGAGTTGGTAGACCCCGGGCATAGACGCTACCTCTTGCCGTATCCCTTTACCTTCGGTGACGAATAGCGGAAGGATGAAATCGCTCGGCTTCAGCTCGGTTTCCCGCGCCATGGCGCGAAGGTTCGCCGTTCGCCGTAACCGTCTCGCTCTCTCTTCTGGAAATGGCATTTTCCCTATCCCTTAAAAAAATCTTCAAGCGCCTTCACCAACCCTTCGATAGTATATTCAGAAGCCGTAATGTCTACCCGAAGGCCGCGTTTCAGCGCGGTTTCGCTAGTAATCGGACCGATCGAGGCGATCGTCAAGCCGAACAGCAACCCCACGGCGCCGTCGCCGAGTATTTTTATCAGGTTGTTTACCGTGGAAGACGAGGTGAAAGTGACCACGTCCAACTCACGCTTTTCGAGCATCGCGCGCAAGCGAACCGCCTCGTCTCGCTCGGGCCGCTCCGCTCGGTAAGCCTCGATGATTTGAACGCGGGCGCCCGCTCGGCGTAAAGTTTCCGGCAGCGCCGGCCGCGCCCCTTGCGCGCGAAAGAGCAAAACCGAGACGCCTTTCAGGTCCCCGTGGCTTCGCTCGATAATCGCCTCGGCGACCGCTTCGCCCCGATATTCCGAGGGTATCGTTTCCGCGACCACACCGCGGGAGCTGAGCGCCGTCGCGGTCGCGGGCCCAATCGCCGCGAGCTTTGCTTGCTCTAGCCGGCGCATATCGTAGTGCTGTGATGCCGCCTCTTGGAAAAAAAACCGCACGCCGTTGACACTGGTAAAAACCACCCAATCGTATCTCTTCTCTTTTACCAGCGCCGCGAACAAGCTGGATAGATCTTCGCTCGGCACGATGCGGATGACCGGCACCTCGACCGCCACGGCGCCTAGATCGCGAAGCCGGCGGGCCAAAACCGACGCCTGTTCTCGAGCGCGCGTTACCAGCACGCGTTTTCCCGCGAGCGACATGGGCAAAAGCTTAACCCGAATCCGATGGCTTGGACACGTGAATGTTTCGTAACCGTTCAGAGGGGTACTGCTGTTTGACTACGACGGCGGCCAATTCATCCCGTTAAACCGGCTTTCGTCCTCGGGCCGGCTCGTCAGGTACAGCAAGTACCATCCTCGCCGGCCCTGCGGGCGCGCTCGGTTTTACGGGCG
>JAFGIB010000019.1 GCA_016929805.1 Deltaproteobacteria bacterium
CCGAGGTAGGCCGAGTAGCTCGTTATCTCGCTACCCGAGCTGAAAATACCGAGTATCGATCTAAAATCCGTCAGCAATAAAATCACCCTCACCCGGATCACGTCGGGCTCCAACTCGGCGGAAAGGTCTCCGGTATCATGATAGTTGCGCCAATTCTCCTGTAAAACCGAGAGAGCCCGAAAAACCGGCGAGGATGGTACTTGCTGTACGTGACGAGCCGGTCCGCGGACGAAAGCCGGTATTCTGGGATGAATTGGCCCCTGCCGTAGCTAAACAGCAGTGCCCCTTGAACGGGTTTTCGTTCACATTTACCAAAATTTCAAATAGCCGACGACCCGCGCGGCGAAGGCAGGAAAAAAAAGGGGTTCGTGGCGGTTTTGGTGCAAATTCTAATTAAATCTAAACGTTTCTAAACATGTTCGGTTAGAAACCATTAGACATTTTGGCAACATTAACGTAATGTGTGTCGTTGTTACGCCCGGCACTACGCTCAACGTAGTCTTTCGTGAGGATAGTAAAACTCCTCTATCCGGTAACCAATGACGGGCGATGACCAGGTTGAGGACGGCGACCCGGAGCGAAACGGGTCAGGACGTTATGCTGGTTTGTCTGACAATCATTAGATTAAGCGGTACAAAACTCTCCGATGCCGCCGCCTATCGTTCTGCATTTTATATAGACTACCAATATCGTGAATGGGAGGTTGGCTGACGGTACTAGTCCGACGTCGCGAGTGACCTCTTATCGCGCAGGCGATCATTTATTAAAGGCAAGCGCGTGTCGAGCACGCGTGCTGTATAGTTGATAAGCCGAACAGATACGTCCTCCGTTGTCGGCAAGAATCCGAAAAAGAAAAGAGCTAATTTTGCAGCGAAATCGTAGTCATAAATCGCCTCGAGCCGAATCGGCATCATCGATTAGGAGAATCAAATCCGTGAATATAGTCTAGAAAAGAACGGACCGAATTTAGAATTGACGACAACAATGGTCAGCAGGATTATGTAGTAGTCAGAGCAGGCCACAACAAAGTACCTTTTGGGTATACGGTGCGGATGAGAAACAGCTATGGGAAATAAACTTTTATTTTTTCGATTCGCTTTCGTTTTAGTACTAATAGGTAAACTACTATTCGGTTGTGAAAAAGACGGCACGAAGAACGCGTCGGACGCGGGTTCAGCAACAGCCGCGAATGACGCAACGGCGGCGTCTGCGAGTGGAGAAGTACCTGATACCACTGGTAGTGATGGGACGACAACGGCCGAAGGCGGAAATCAGAGTTCATTAAGCGCCGGGAACAGCGGAGCGACCGCGGGGACCTCGGGCGCCTATTTGGGAGGAAACGGAGGCGTAGCGGGCGCAATCGCTCAAGATAGCGGAGCGGCGTCTAACGGCGGAATCGTCGCGACGTCGGACAGTGGAAATACCGATTCTTCCGAGAGCGGAGCCACGGAGACTTCTCAAGACGAAACACCAGAACCGGTGGCCACGCCGTACGTTTGGGGAGTGGGAATCGGCGTCACGGACCTGCCTCAAGCGACTCAGTTCTATACAGACGTGATGAAGATGACGGTGGAAAAAGAAGTCATGCGCGAGGATCGAGCAGAGGTTTTCCTTTTTGCCTCGGAAGCTAACCGAGGTTCTCGCGTTGTGCTGATGAAATACAACGACGGGCGCAATACGGAAAAAATTACCTCCAAGCTCGTTTTCTACGCGTTAGATGTGACGGGGACCGTGGCGACGGCTAGCTCGGCCGGTTATCGCACCATTTTTTCGATGGGAGTCGTCGCGCAGATAGTCGGTCCGAGTAGCTATACACACGAAATATTGAACCTCATCGGCGGGCCACCGGCAGGCACGAGGATTACGGTTCCCTATTTAATCGCCGTCGGTTTTAGTGTAAGCGACTTCGCGGCTTCAAGAAGATTCTACGCTGAGGCTTTTGGAATGGTCGAGTCGACCCCGTGGTCCGGCGCGGTAACAGACGCAACCGGCGCTGCTAATATACAAGAACAAACCGTTGAATTTTCCTCTCAAGGCGGCGCGGGAATCGTGCTTCAAAGCTGGACCCCGACGCGCAACTCGAAAGACAATCCGGTTAAGGTCGTTTTTTTCCTTCCGAACGCACTAGAATACGCCGAGAAAATTGTTGCGGCCGGCGGCTCCATCGTCCAGGAAGCCGAACGAACCGACGTCTACGACAACCGGATTCTCATCGTCGCCGCGGATCCTGACGGATATATTCTCGAGCTCGTCCAGTAACGGGCGACTAGCTCTAAGGCTTTTTATAGTGTCTACCTTAACGTTGCAAAAACTCAGTCAGCGTGAACCGCTTCGCTCGCAAAAAATAGCGAGAACTAAGCGCGTGCTCACTTCTTTTGGACCTCACTTAAGGTGTACCAAGCCGAGGCCAAAAAAAAGTTTCGCGCGCCCTTATTTCATCGCTTTTTTCGCGTTTCCGCTCGACGTTTTTTTTAACCTTAAGGTTTACGTCATCAACGCATGGTAATTCAGAGGCCGGTATCGATGTCGAGAAGATTCGGTAAGAGACAGAGAGAAAGGGCACCTCTTATGGCCCGCATCGATCAAGACCTTTATGCTCAAGATGTTACGAGGGGGTGTAGGGTGAAACTCGAGGGCCTGCGAACATCCTTGTGGCTGCTCATAGCAGCGAGCGTCAGCACCTGGTATTGCTCTACGGCCGGAGGTGCATCGACTGCTGACTCCGGGGATAGCGCGGGTATCGGGGTTACCGCGGCCGGCTCGACGGTTGCTACAGTCGGGACCGGAAGCGTCGAGCAAAGAAGTGAAGGAACAACGCGCGGTTCGGGAGGCGAAACTGTCGACTCCGAAGACGCAACGGCTGGTTCGGGAGGCACGACGGGCGACTCTGGAGGCGAAAGCGGCGGTTCGGGAGGCACGACGGGTGGCTCTGGAGGCGAAAGCGGTGGTTCGGGAGGCACGACGGGTGGCTCCGGGGGCATTACCGCCGACTCTGGCGACGCGAGCAGTGGGTCCGCCGCTGACTTCCCGTTCATTCTCGGAGCCGATATCTCGAGTGCGCAGGAGTCAAACTTGAGCTTTCAAGACACGGATGGTCAAACTAAAACCATCTTTGATCTTCTGAAAAACCACGGTTTTAATTACATTCGTTTGAGGACCTTTGTCGATCCGATGGCACCCTACGGCTACGCGTCGAGCGCAAATGGATGTAGCGGACGTTACGAGGCGTTCGGCGACAAAAATCACGTGGTGGCGTACGGTCAACGAGTGAAGGCGGCCGGAATGGGATTCCTTCTGGACTTCCACTACAGCGACGTGTGGGCCGATCCAGATAAGCAGATCGTTCCGGATGCGTGGCGGAGTGCTTCGTCAATCACCGATTTGGCAACCATACTCAAGGCCTACACCAAGGACGTGCTGACCACGGCTCTTGACGCTGGAGCCAGGCCGGACATGGTGCAGGTGGGCAATGAGATCACGCCCGGAATGCTGATGCATGTACCCGGCCCCAACACGGATTGTTGGGGCAACAATCCGGAGAACGCGCCTATAGGAGGCAGCACGTCCAGTTGGGACAACCTCGCGACTCTGCTCATCGCCGGCATCGAGGGCGTGCGGGAGGTGGACCCCACAATTAGGACTGTGCTGCATATCGAAAACACCGAAGACCTAAGCGGTGTCAAATGGTGGATAGACCGCGCGCGTTCACGCGGGGTCGAGTTCGACGTGCTCGGGCTATCCTGTTACACCGTCTGGCAGGAAACACCCTCGGTTTGGGAGAATACGTTCACGGATCTAGCCGCAATCTATCCGGACTTGGCATTCATCATCGCCGAGTACAACCCAGAACGGACGCGGGCGAACCTGATCATGAAGAATCTACCTGACGGAAGAGGCCTCGGCACGTTTTTCTGGGAACCCACGTTGGGCGGTAAATGGGGATCGGCCTTATTCAGCCGGCAGGGCAACACCTTCGTGGCCAACAGCGCGGACTTCTCCGAATTCGATGCCATGCTTCCCTTGCTGGGCCTGAGAGGTGTTTTGGCGGAAAATTAGGCACTCATATTTATTTAAGTATAATCTTGCTTCCTTAGCCAATGTATAACGGCTGTTCGCGTCGTTCATTGACGAAAACGCCTCGAGAATTATTGGTAGGCCCAAAATCGTCCAATGAATACGAATGCCTAACACCTGAAGCGGTATCGTTCAAGATTGAGGTTCCACCCGAGCGCATTCCAGCTTTCATTGCCTTGCATGAAGGTAGAAAGGGAGCTCAGAAAGCCGGACCATTGACCAAGCGACAGGCGATTCGATTAATTGAGTTGTACGGTGACATCGAAGGCATCTATGCAAACCTTGAAGCAATGAGTGCGTCGTAACCGTTCAGGGGGTACTGCTGTTTGACTACGACGGCGGCCAATTCATCCCGCAAAACCGGCTTTCGTCCTCGCGCCGGCTCGTCAGGTACAGCAA
>JAFGIB010000239.1 GCA_016929805.1 Deltaproteobacteria bacterium
CCATCTCCCATCGAGTTTCTATTTACATCTCAGCCGTACAATTCTACTCTTCCCGCATTTCCGCTACGTTTGTATTTACTAATCACCTACTGACCGATGCAGGTTCGAGCTTTCTATTCGGATCGAATGGCGTTGATCCAATCGGGTCGAGGCGGCGGATCATTATCGAGCTTTTCTTGCCACGCGTCGTCGGTCAGTCGTTGCGACATCGGTTGAGTAAACTCGTAATAGGAGAAAACGGGTCCGACGCTGACGCCGACCGTGCCGTCCGGAAGCTCTCTGGCGACGATGATCCAGTCTAGATATCCGGATCCCTCCTCGAGAACGCGCTTGGTGTTCGGATCGGTATGGACGTCGGCTGCGATGGTGGTCTTGTAGGGATCGTCGCCCGCTAGTTCGCTTTCTTCACCGCAACGCTCTCCAGGGTGTTCACACCAGGGATCAATTTTTTCCTCGGTCACCGCCGCTGCTAATCCGTCTACGATGCTTTTAAAGGTACTACCCATACTTTTTATAGTGTCTATCTGCGGCTGGCTGAGCTCGACGCCGTGTAGCTCGTTCACGGCGATATCAGTTAAATCGCGAAACAGCGCGATCATTTTATCCATGTGCGGCGCCAACCCCTCCGGCAAGGCCTGTCGGCTTTTAAGACCGTCACGCGTATAAGCGGCCAGATCACGTAGTCGGGCGAAGAACTCGGGCACGGGCTCGACCGTACCGTACATCTCGGGTAAGCGCGTACCGAATGCTGATGTCATAACCTGCCGCGTATAGGATTGCTTGACGTATAAAATCGTATCGTGGCGAAGCTCGGCCCAAGAGGTGAGTTGGGTGTTGAGCTCTTTGGTAGCCCAGGCGGTTGTGCGCATCCAATTGGGATATCCCTCGGCCAACTCTTGGTGTAGCGGTGTTAATACATCGAGCCAGTACCAATAGACATTCTGTCGCCAATCCCGGCGGTCGTACGCGGCGAATTCGTCTTTTAGATCTTCTAGAGTCTGCTCAAATCCGCAATATTCGTTATCCGGTTCGAGATAGGTAGACGCGGGTTCGCTACCGAGAACCGCCATCACGTCCAGTCCCTTGGGCATGAAGCGACATCGTTCAGGTGCGCTAGCGCATATACAATTGGAAAGCGCGAGATCGCTCACAACTTGTTCGCAGGTGGCGTCCGGCGCTCCGCATGCCTGTAGGATTGGCGCGATGGCGTCGTCGCTTAGGTTCGGTCCGATATGATCCCAAACCAGTTGCCCGAGGACGTAGGAATCGGGCGCGAAGCGTTGACCCATCATACGAAAGCCCTTGGTATACTCCGTTTCGTCGAGAAAGGCAGAGACAAAACCGCTCGGAATCTTGGGCTCGCGCAGCTTATCGAGCTCGCTTTTGAGTCGATCTAGATCGCTTGAGGACGCGAGCCGGGCCATATCGAAGCGATTTCCAAAAGCGTTATTCACGGCTGCTTGATACTCGAAAAAGGTCAAATCGTCGGCCGCGCCCACCAGAAAGCCCGTAACATCGTAGATGCGATGCCAAATCTCGGCGGCGCTGACGCTATCGACCTCGGCCGCGTTCAGCGCGTCGGTAATCAGAACCGACTGGATGGTCTCCATATCCGAACGCATCCGAAAGCCGATCCGCCCGAGCCACATCATCGCTTTGAAGTAGCGTTCGAGCTCTTCGGAAAGCGTATAGTGTCCCCTGGGAATATACTGGGTATAATCCTCGCAAGTACAAGCACCCCGGGCCTGACATGCGACGTCGGCAGGTGAAATACCGCACGGATCACATCCCTCGGGGCAATCATAGTTCATCAGCGGGCTCGGCTTGAGAGCTTTATGATCGTCGATGAGCGCGAGCTCCTGCTTTATTTCGGGTATGTCATTCGGTACCGACGCGTCGGGGTCGAGCAGTTTAAGCGCAATGCTCAAAAAGGCGAGATTGCGACGCGCGGCTTCCTTGAGCGGTTCATCAAAGCCCTGATACTGCGCGAACGAAGAGCGAAGCAGCTCGGAGAGCAGCGTGGAAAGCTCATCGCGAAACTCGCTTGCCTCGAGGTATTTGAGTATTTGATCGAAAAATAGATGATAGAGGTGTAGCACCGAATCAGACGTGACAAAGACCGGGATACGATCTTCCGAGGACATATCATACGAGGAAGACAGTTTTTCATAGGCATCGGCGAAGCGACGAAACGACTGACCCGGTCCCGTGGGTACGATCACGAAACCGTTCTGCGAGAGCTTTTCAGCGGTTTGTCCTTGAATCGGATCGATTCCCTTTTCCCTCACGTCCCGGTCGAGATTGACGATCAGACTGAGGTCCAAGGGTAGCTCGTATCCCGGGACTCGCGGGTTGACATCGACCGCGGTTTCAGCGCTCTCGGAAAATGGCTTTCTCGGGTCTGAAATTTCGCCTTTTAGGTACTCCGTGGATGACCTGGCCTTGACCTTCTCAAACGGATTTCCCGTATGGGTACTGACGCAACTAAACGCGACGATCAGCACGCTTTGCGCGATCAAGAATAGACGTCCCATCTCAATCTTCCTTTTTTACGGTTAGTGGAAACATCTGAAAGTTGACCTGTACGACGCGTTCCGGATTTTCGTCCGGCTCGTACATTTCAATGATTTCGAACCGAAAGCGCTCGAGATGCGCTTTCAATTGCTGCATCTTTTTCTGGCTGAGACAGAGCGTCACCGATGCGATATCGCGATCTTCGCGCGGAACCCGCTCGAGGGCGTCCGCCGCGCGTTCCAGCATGGCGTGATGATAGGTAACGATATGATAACCCAGCGGTCCCTCCGCCGTACTCACGCTCGGCTCGTTCTGGCGCAGGCGTCCTTTTTTGTCGCGTACCAAAAGGCCGAGCTCAGACAGAATCTTGATGGCCTCCACGGCCTCCTTGGGGGAGATATTCGGCATCATGGTCCGCGCGATCCACTTGGGGTCTTGCTGGAAATCCTTCCTCACGACGAGCTCGCGAATAGCTGGAATATACCAACGCGAGTGATAGCGCGCGTGCGCGTCGTCGAGTCGATAGACTTTGCGGTAACGATTATACTTTCTTAGTCGGTCGTAATAGCGAGCTCTTTCTAGTGCGGATCGAGCCTGGTTGAAGGCGACCAGATCGCAGAAATAGTCGACTGCATCAGCATGCAGGTTACAAGCCTTGGCAAAACGACTCGCGACCTGCGGCGACAGGTTGCGGTCACCATCCATCACTAATTTTAGATAGTTAGGAGAACGCAAACCAGCGCGCTGCGAGAAGCTTCGCAGCGACAGGGTCTTATTCGCTTTTTCGCGTTGATAAAAGTCGCGCAAGAACGCTCGATAGTTACGGTACTCGAATACATCGATTTCTTTTTGGCCGCGGCTCATCGATTCATGATACGACGCGACGACCAGAAATACCATCGAAAAACGCGTTAAAATGCATACAAGTTGTATTCGTTTTCGTCGATTGTTCGGGTAGAAACGCGTAATTAATAGGAGTTATCTGTCTAAAATGAACACTTAATTTCAGCTAATGACAGTATTTGAGCTTGTAGTAGTTATAAATTTGCGGACAGTTTGAAATATATGTAGTTTTCTTGCGAGGCTGTATAATGCGAATGTCCGGGGGAGATACTGGCTGTGGAAGTCTGATTACGTCGTGCGCCAGGCAAAGCCTGGAGAAGGAGGATGGAAACCGCAAAAGACGAGAACAGAAACCTTCTAGAGGAACCCAGCA
>JAFGIB010000020.1 GCA_016929805.1 Deltaproteobacteria bacterium
GCGAGGATGGTACTTGCTGTACCTGACGAGCCGGCGCGAGGACGAAAGCCGGTTTTACGGGATGAATCGGCCGCCGTCGTAGTCAAATAGCAGTACCCCCCTGAACGGTTACGCCCGACTTGACGCGCTTTTTATTGCCTCGTAGCTTGACCCCATTAATGGACAAGCAATCCGCGATAGGTGTTTTTGATTCCGGTCTCGGCGGTCTAACCGTCGTACGAGCGATAATCGAGCAGTTGGAGTTTGAAGATATCGTGTACTTGGGCGATACGGCTCGTATTCCCTATGGTACGCGCAGCGCTCAAACCGTGGTCCGCTACGCGCGAAACTGCGCTGAAAAGCTGCGCGAACACGACATTAAACTGCTTGTGGTCGCGTGTAATACCGTGAGCGCGGTCGCGCTGGATATCTTACGAGAGCAGATCGATCTACCGATCCTCGGAGTCATCGCGCCGGGAGCAAAAGCCGCGGTAGAAGCCAGCCGCCGCGGGCGAATCGGCGTGATCGGTACCTTAGCCACCATCGCGTCCGGAGCCTACGTGAGAGCGATCACCGCGATCGATCCGAGAATGAAGGTGTATGCGCGAGCAACGCCGCTCCTCGTGCCTTTGGCCGAAGAGGGATGGACACAAGGCGAGGTGCCGCGACTGGCGGTGAGACATTATTTCGAGCCGCTGGTGGAAAGCGACATCGACGTGGTCGTGCTCGGCTGTACCCATTACCCACTACTGCGTTCGGTCATTGAGGGAGAGGTGGGGATGCTGTTTTCTCGACCGATTTCCGTCGTTGACAGCGCGCAGGCAACGGCGCAGCAGTTGGCGTCGCTGTTAAGGGAAAAGCGGTTGCGGGCCGAAAAAAAACGTCCCGGCTCGCTGCGCCTAATGGTTACGGACAAGCCCGGAAGATTCGCTGAAGTCGCCTCTCGGTTTTTAGGGCGAAACCTCGACGGATTGGATATCCGCCAAATCGATCTCTTGTGATCGCCGATCTAGAGACTGTCCCTAGCGCTCGCCTTCCTCGGAATCCTGCGATAAATAGCTTAGGATGACGTCATCGAGCGATTTTTCTTTCGAGGTCTCACTGCCGAAAATCGATTCTCGTAAAGGCTGTTGCCGCGCCTTTTTTATCGCCGGCTTCTTTTTTCTCAATCGTTGACGGAGGGCTTGTTGGTCAGTTGCGCCAGCGTCAAGCCGATCGCTTACATCGGGCCTTCGCCCCTTGTCCGGCTCGCCATGAACCTTAGGTACGCTGCTCGGCGATCGCGCTAGCGCGCTCGCTTTAACAGGCGAACCAGACGCCGTTTGATTCGCGACTTGAAGATTTACCCTTTTTTTTGGAGCATTGCTGATCCGATAGGTGCCCGTTCCGGGCTCGGGCTTTGTCGAGATTCGTGCCTCGATATCCTTAGACGATTTGCGGGCCGCGGACTCAGCGATTCGCGCATCAGCCGCTCGCTCCAACCGGTTAAAATCGAGACTCTCTTCTAATCGAGCTTCTTGGATCTCCTCTGACCTCTTGCTTTGGCCTGCCTCCGGTTGATCAAACGCGCAATCTCGAAGCGCAATAGCCATTGCCTTATGCTGCTTCACCATGAGATTTCGAATGATCTCCGAAAGGTTGTCCTCCGCTAAATACTCTGAGTAATCTGTCCGTTTGGTCGCGATAATACGGCCACCGTCGACAAAGAGATGTGTGGTAATGTAAGGACGATCGGCGCCGGAATCTTCGGTTTGAAGATGGTAGAGTTTCGCTTTGTGGCGAATATTCGTGTTGAATCCGAGTTGAGGAGAACGACCTTTTTCAGCCATTTTTAAAGAAACAGAATAACAGAAAATAACCGTTTGGTCACGCTAGATACGCGGTATCCATTCGTTGGGTTTAACCCGGTGATTGTGCCTAGTACGTTCTTAAAAATGAGCAAAAAAACCTGGGAATGAGGCTATCTCGCTTCGCCCTTGGGTAGTATTGATATAAAAACGTGCCCATGCCCATCCCCAAGTAACTAAAAAATGCGAAAGATATTGATTTCAGCACGATTGCATAACGGAACGAAAGTAATCCCGGTTGTGAAAAACGGGCATGGGCATGGGCACGTTGAGCTTTCCTCAGCTATCTTCATCTGCTCGCGACCACTTTTTGAGAACTTGCGATATCGGTTAACAACCCGCGGTTACTCGGTCGCTTCGCGCGCTTTCTGATAAAGCTCTTTACCGACTTGAGCTTGAACCGTCGGATATGCGCCTAGTCCGACCGCTATCTGCGGTCTCGGGACAACCGAGTGGTGAAACAAAGCCAAGTCGCTGTCGCTCGACCGGAGTCTGTTGATCACGGTCTGACAGCCGTTGAGGTCGGTTTCAGGCAAAAGGATCGTGAATTCGCCCTGACCGGAACGAAACAGATGATCAACGCCGCGAATACAGCCGCGTAATCCGCTCGCCAAGGCCACGAGTATTCCATTGACCGCGTCGCTGCCGACTCGTTTTTCGATCTCTTCATGGTTGCGTATATGAACCACGATACAGCCTAGCGGATGTCGATAGCGAACAGCACGCGTAAATTCATAGTCCAAGGTAATGTAGAGCTGATTAACGGTCCCGGTGCCGGTCATCGAATCGACCACGTCGATGTCGGCCAAATGTCGATTCTGCCCTGTGCGTCTGTTCTCTCCACTTGGCGAAGTTCTGAGAGCGTTACGAAGACGCTGTTGAATCTCGAAAGCTCGAAACGGTCGCGTGATATAATCCTCGGCGCCCAGCTCCAACCCCTGTCTCCGGCCCTCGACGTCATTTTCGAAAGTCACCAAAAGCGTCGGTATGTGCGCTAGGTCCGCGTCTGCTTTTACCACTCGCAACACCTCGAAACCGTTTTTTACCGGTAACGACGTGTCTATCAGCAATAGATCCGGTCGGTCCCGGGCCACCATATCGAGCACCGCGCCTCCGTCCGCCGCGGTTAGAACCTGATAACCCGAGCTGACACATAGCTCGGAAAGCATGCGTAAATCAAAAGGGTCAGAAGCAGCAACCAGAATAATCGCGCTCATATTGGGAATGTCCTCAGACAGAAAGCATCACTCGCGAGTCTGGCTTCACGAAGTGGATCTTTAATATTATAGATAGCACGCGCACGGCACCGCAACCAAGTACGCAATCTTCGTAATCATAATAGTGGTTCGGCGACAATTCGTCTTTAATTCGCTCGATCGGTCTGCTAAGGTTTTTCTACCCCTCTAACCATGTCACTTATTTCTTTTATTGTCCTCGTGGGAGTACTGGTTTTCGTGCACGAGCTCGGACATTTCGTCTGGGCCAAGTTTTTCGGCGTTAAAGTCTTAAGATTTAGCTTGGGTTTCGGCCCGCGAATCATCAGCTTCAAACGTGGGGAAACCGAATACATCGTCGCCGCGATACCTCTGGGCGGCTACGTCCGTATGTTGGGCGAAAGCCCGCTCGATGAAATCGAACCGCAAGATAGCGGTCGCGCGTTACACACCCAAAATATCTTCAAGCGCATCGTAATAGTGGTTTCCGGCCCGCTGATGAATCTTATTTTTCCGATCGCGCTGTACTTCGTGGTCTTTTTGGGAGATACCGACCTCACCCCGGCCACGGTCGGCATGATCTTTCCGGATCGACCGGCCGATGGAGAGCTATCGGAGGGCGATCGAATCGTCGAAATCGATGGTAAGTCGATCACCACCTTTTACGAGCTTCAGAGAACTATAGAAAAAAACGCCGATGTACCGCTAAGTTTTAAGATCGAGCGCGATGGTCAAATGCTCGAGCGGACGATTACGCCGGAGAGATCTTCCACTCGACTTCCTCTCGACCGAATCAAGGAAATCGGCCGAATCGGCGTAATGCCTCACTATCCGACCGCGGTCATCGGGGTTGTCTCCGCTTCGAGCCCCGCGGGCTCGGCGGGTTTAAGAACCTTCGACAAGGTAGTAGCCGCGGGCGGACAACCGATTTACCTGTGGATCGACCTCAAGCAGCTACTAGAGAAGAATCAGGGATCTCTGGTACCAATAACCTATCTTAGGCCGAATCCAATACCGAACGCGCTCGGAGGGCTCGTCGAGCTGGATGTGTACGAGCCGAGGGTAACGACCTTGACGCCTAACCCGGGAAAGGGAAGCGGCACCTCGCGGGCCGGCATCGAACCCGCTGATCTGTACATCAGCAAAGTGCTGGCGGATTCACCGGAACATCGAATGGGGCTTTTACCCGGCGACCGGCTGCTGTTTCTCGATGGAAAGCCTATTCGATTGTGGGTGACCTTTCTCGAAGATCTAAAAAAAGGGAGCGGAATGAGCCACACGCTTCGGTGGCGGCGAGGCGATAGAATATTTGAAGAACGCTTTTCACTCGAAAACAAACGCGGGGTTACCGAGCAGGGGCAGAGCTATGATCGATACCACGTCGCAATAACCAATTGGATGCCCACGCAACTCGCCGCCTCGATAAAGAATCCCCGGCCGATTTACTACGCGCTTCGAGAAGCCGTGCGTGCAACCGCCGAAGTCGTTGAATTAACACTGTTTTCCGTTGTCCGCCTGCTTCAGGGACGGCTGAGCGTCAAAACCATCGGGGGGCCGCTGATGATCTTCGAATACGCGGGTACCGCCGCACGCGAAGGGGCGCTTAACTACCTGACGCTGATGGCGTTTATCAGCATCAACCTCGGGCTTCTCAACTTGCTTCCAATACCGCTGCTCGATGGCGGACATTTGCTGTTCTTCTTCGTGGAGGCCATGGTACAGCGTCCCATCAGTATACGGGTGCGCGAATACGCCTATATCGCGGGGCTCGCGTTTTTACTGATCATCACGATCTTGGCCTTTAAGAACGATATTGAGAGAAAGTGGCCCGAAATCGTCGACGGCATTACAACCAAGTAGATCGAGCGACCATAACCCGGTCGCGTCTCATCGCGGTCCGCGTCTTGCACCGGGTGGAGGTCGATGGCGCATTTGCGTCGATCGCGCTCGACGCGGAGATAAAGCGCACTGCCGCTGACAAGCGAGACGCCGCGCTCGCTACCGAAATTGTTTACGGCTCGCTTCGCGTCATGCCCGAACTCGATCGCGCGATAGATAGACTTATAAAAAACGATATATCGCAGCTCGATCCGCTTACGCGCGCGACGCTGCGCGCTGCCGTTTATCAGCTAAATCACCTCGCCCGAGTCCCTGCCCACGCGATCGTGGATGAAGCGGTATCGCTAATTCACGAAAAACGGGGGAGGCCTCTGGCTGGTTTTGTCAACGCCCTGCTGCGTAATCTCGCTAACAGAAGGCCAAAAACACCCGATCCGCCTAAAACGGTCTTGATGCCGGCCTGGCTGAGGTCCGAGCTCGAAGCCAGCTTGAGCCCGGAAGAGCTTCGCGCGGTTACTGAGGCAAAACCGCTTCCGCCCCCGGTGTGCCTGAGGACGAATGTCGAACGAATCAGCCGAGAAGAGCTAGCGGGCCGGATTCGAGAGTCGGTCCCGGTTGCAAAGGTCGAGCTCGGAGCGCTATCTCCGCTTTCAATACTGGTTCGGGCAGGAGGCAATCCGCGCGGTTTACCTGGGTATGAACAGGGGCATTTCTCGGTACAAGAGGAGGGCGCACAACTCGTCGGACTTCTAACGGGCGCCCAACCGGGCGAAAGCATCGCTGATCTCTGCGCTGGACACGGCGGTAAAACCACTTTACTCAGCACGTTGGTCGGAGAAACGGGACGAGTAACCGCGATCGACATCAACCAGGACAAATTGGATCGTATCTTTCCCGAGCTCGAACGTCTGGGCCTGGAAAAACGCCGAGTCGATATCGAAGCGATTGATCTTCGCGTCGGTATCGCTGGTTTGAAACCGATCTTCGATAGAGTGCTGGTTGACGCGCCGTGTTCAGGGATTGGGACTATCCATCGACGTCCAGATCTGCTTTTGCGGCTCACACCTAGTGATTTGGATCATATAAAAAAAAGGCAAATCGCGATTCTCGAACGGGCGTTCAACTTGGTTCGACCCAACGGACGGCTGATTTACGCCGTATGCTCTCCGATAGCGGCGGAGGGCGCGGAAGTCGCCCGGGTTCTTGAGAAAAACCATAAGAATTTACAAAGAGTTGTTCCCGACAATGGCTCCCTGGCGAAATTTTTTAATGCCAATGTAATCGGCAGAATCGGTCCCTGGAATAGCGACGATCTAGTTAGCTCTCCGGACATGTACCAAGTCATCCAGTGGCTTGTAGGTTGACACCTACTTCGGCCAGCCGTACATTCCGCAGAGAAAATTCTACACGGGGCGTAGCGCAGTCTGGTAGCGTGCACGGTTCGGGACCGTGAGGTCGGAGGTTCAAATCCTCTCGCCCCGACCATATGGCGAAAAGAGCCCGCGCTACAAAAAACGAGGAATTAATGAGTAAAACCATTTCACCGATGCAGGTACTAGTCGTCGATGACGATCGTTCGATCTGTGAATATATGGAAACCTTTCTGGCTAAAGACGGCATTAGAGTTACAACGATGTCGGAACCTGAGAAGGTTGCAGCAGAAGTGAAAAAAGGCGGCTACCATCTTGTAGTGCTCGACTTGATGATGCCGAATATGGATGGTGTAAAGGTCTTAGAAGCCATTCGAAGAATCGATAACGATGTTGCGGTGGTGATCTTTACCGGTTATCCGTCGCTCGAAACCGCGGTGCAATCGATAAAACTGGATGCGGTAGACTATTTGAAAAAACCCTTTAATCCGGAAGACTTCCGAGCGGTTGTCGACCGTGTCATGAGAAAAAAGGGATTGATGCGGTCGCCCGAAGACAATATGCATCGGGTTATCGGTCAAACCGTACGTCAGCTAAGAAAAAGGAAGTCGCTTACGCTCAAACAGATGGCGAGACGGACCGATCTGTCGGTCTCGCTCCTATCGCAGATAGAACGAGCCGAATCGAGCGCCTCCATAAGCTCTCTGTTTAAGATCGCCGCTGCCTTGGATGTCCGAATCCAAGATCTCTTTGGCGATTACTAGTGCCTCAACGGGGAAGTATTAAGCCGCTTGCGGCGGTCCTCGCCCATGCTGCTTTAAAACCTCCCGGTCGGATGCGTCAGCTCATTTGGTGAGAAGCGCTTGCGCTCGTATTCTGAGCGCGGGTTCCCAGGCAATCCGCAAAAGCGATAGTGCCTCCCGCCTCGCCTCACCGAAATCGCCCGCGCTGGCTCTAAGCTCGGCGAGCCGAGCCCGCGCTGAGAGGTCTTCCGGTAGATTTTCTACTTGAGTTTCGAGTAGTTTTATCGCTCGCGAAAAATCGCCTTTTTCAACCAACCACTCGGCGCGAGCGCGAGCGCGATTCAAAGAGCTCACTCGTGTTGGGTCTTGACCGAGCTTCGCGTAAATCGATGCGGCCAGCTTGGTCTGCCCGGTTCGCTCAAGCAGCCGCGCCCTATCTTCCTCGGTTCTCCAAGTCGCTTTGGATTCGAGGTGGTAGACCGCTAACGCCCCCGATGGATCCTTTAATATTAGTCGCTGTTCCGCCAAGGCCGAACGAATCTTATCAGTCGGCTCTCGCGCGGCAGAGAGTACCTCCGCCGCTAAATCTCCCATGCCCTCGGCGAAAAGAGCCCGAGCCAGCCCCAGGCGCGCTTTTTCATAAGCTGATGTTCCGCTCGAGACCTTTGAAAAAAGAAGCGCGGCTTCCAAAAAGCGGCCTTTGCGAAGCTCAGCCTCTCCCGCGACCACCAAGGCCTCGCCGCTCTCTTTTTGGGCGAGCTGTTCTTCGGCGAGTTGTTTAGCCAGCTCCGGTCTGCCGATATCCAAATAGGCCCGGGCGGCTTGGACTAATCCCCCAAACGATTCCGGGGAGGCTTTCGCGAGTAGTTGCTCGGCAGCGGCGCGACGGTCGGCTTCTATGAGAATACGCAAATGTAGCCTTTCATCGCAACCACCGGCTGATAGGGGTTCTAGCACCCGATATGCCAAATAAAGCTCTCCTGACTCGAGCACGAGTCTTACCGCTTCGCAGATCTCGTTTCTATCGACCGGCGCGATTCGAAGCATCTGCTCGATCGCGTCTATAGCCCCGCTCGCATCTTTACGGGCTAAAGATAGCTGGAGTTTTGCTTGAACGGCAAGCCTGCTGCCTTTGAAAGATCGCTCGTCAAAGCCTTCTAGAACCGCTACGGCCCTTTCCCGAGCGCCTTGTCGACTGAGTAACTTCGCTAAGCCAAGCGCTGGCTCAGCGGAAAAAGGCGCGCTTGCCTCGGCTCGCTGATACGCGCTTATAGCCTCTTCAAACCTCGCGTGTCGTTCGAATATCCGCGCTCTAGTCAGCCAGACTGCCTCGGACCGAATGTCGATCGCTTCGGCTCGCTGGAGCGCCTCGTTCGCCTCATCCGATTGACCGAATAGATCCAACGCTTCGGCTAACCGCGAAAGCACGAAAACGTCCTCTTCAGGACCGGTAAGAGCAGAACGGTAGGCCTCGATCGCTTCTTTGAGCTGACCTCGAGAGGCCAATAGCTCGGCGCGAATGAACCACTCGTAGCAAAAGGGCGAGACCATGGCTCCAACGCGGCGAACCTCGCCCACTCGTCGAACGATCCGTCGGTTCGAATCGGCATCGGTCGTCGCACAAGCCGAAGCCGCAAAATAAAAAGCCGACAGCAAGAGCGACGTTACGTAACGGCTTCGAGATGTCTGATAGGTGGTTTTGCGCATCGAGACGATAGCCCTTGATTTTGAGCAGGCCGATGGTGTTTTAGTACACCCAGAGTATAACGAGCCAGCCGAATGAAACGTAGCTGTTCAGGGGGGTACTGCTGTTTGGCTACGACGGCGGCCGATTCATCCCGGAAAACCCCGGCACCGGCCCTGCGGGCGCGCTAGGTTTTACAGGCGAATTGGCCGCCGACTTGTTTGGCCCCTGAACGCTTACAATGAAACAGTCACGGCGCGAACTGATTTCACTATCGGGCAAGAAGCCAACAAAAGCGACGGCTAGGCGAGGGTTCAAATAAACCTTAACGTTGCAAAGAATCCGTCGGCGTAAAGCGCTTCGCTCGCGAAAAACAGCGCGAACTCAGGGCGTGCTCGCTTTTATTGGACCTCACTTAGGGTGCACTAAGCTGCAGCCCAAAAAAAGTTCCGCGCGCCCTTGTTTCATCGCTTTTTTCGCGTTTCCGCTCGACGTTTTTTGCAACGTTAAGGTAAACAAAACGTGAATCTGTTGTGAAATAAGAGAACAGCAGCGAAAATTGAGTTTCTTTTTGCTCGATGATCGTTCTTACCTCGGGCTTATTGCGACACCCCCGTGAAATGTGGTATTTCACCGCTCCCAGAGCATCGATCGACGATCGATATACGTTGGAGGATTGATGGGCGATTTAGATATAAAGTACCTCGACATCTTCCCATCCTGGCTTCGCACGCTTGGCGAGGACGCGCAAAAGACAGCGGCGTTGATCAACGAGCCGAGCTTATCGGAAAACGCGCGACGAGCTATTGTAGGCGGCATCAACTATCTCTTTAAGTCGCTCGATTTGATTCCCGACGGTATCGACGATATCGGATATCTGGACGACGCGTTTGTTTTACGCGTTTCGGCTGATTTAGCGACTCGCGAGGAGATCTCCGGCGTAGAGCCTGAAAACCTAGAGGTCCTCAATCGATTGGCCGGCGAATGCGAAGTCGTAAGAGAGTTCTTAGCGGACAACTACCCACGGCTGGAGTCGTACGTCAAGGGATTATATAGAGGAGCTGCGCGAGGCCGTTATGTCTCGGACATTCTTGAAAATCGGGAGACGTGTAGTGAATTTATCTCTGATATACGTGAATTTGGCCAATCTTATCGTTCCCCAAGCTTCGCGCGCGAAGAGAAGAACCTCATCAAGCTGCAAGCTTTTTTCGATGCCAAGCTTCCTCGATAAGCTGGCAACACCAAGTAGTGCCTAATAAACTCGGAAACCCAAAACCTGAAGGATGCGTTGCCCTTGACGCGACGCCGTAACCGAGGGATCGAATCGCCATGAGCCCTGTAGCAATGACCGTAGTTCTAGTTGTATTGGTTGGACTTTTTTCCTGGTCAGCCGTTAGACGCTGGAAATTATTAATGATCGGCGGTCCTGAGCCTAGGTCGAGCCTCTCCATGGATATGAATGACCTCGCCGATCGGACTAAGGACACCGTCATCTATGCCTTCTTGCAGAAAAAGATGCCTTACTACCCGATCGCGGGTATCGCCCACATGGGGATCTTTTTCGGCTTTCTGATTTTGCTTTTGAGAAGCCTGATGCTGTGGAGCAGAGGCTATGACCCGCACTTTGATTTCTGGGGTATTTTATCTCTGCACAATCCCATCGGGATTCTGTACAACATAGCTAAGGATATCTTTATTATCCTCGTGGTCGCGGGCGCGTTGGTCTTTGTCTACTACCGCGTTGTGGTAAGAGAAAAGCGCATGACGCTAAGCGGCGAGGGTCTGCTTATACTCGGCATTATCATCACCATGATGTTGGCCGATGTTTTGTATGACGCGGCCTGGTTTATCATGGAAAAGCGAGCGTCCGGACAAGCGGTCGCGTTTAGCCTTGTGGAGCCGGCTGGTTCGCTCTTGGCGTTGATGTTGGCGCCGGAACAAATCGGAAGCGGTGCTCTAAAGGCGCTGTACCACGTCGGTTTCTGGTACCACTCCGTGATGGTGCTCGTCTTTCTCAATATCCTTCCGTACTCAAAACATTTTCACATCATCACCGTCATCCCCAACGTCTTTCTGCGACGCAAGGGAAACACGGGGAAGCTGGAAAGCGTCCATGACTTGGAAGGCAAGGTGGAACGTGAGGAGCCGGTCGGCCGAGCGAAAATCACCGACCTGTCGTGGAAGAATATCCTCGACCTATATACCTGTACCGAGTGCGGGCGTTGCACCGACAACTGCCCTGCTTATAACACTAATAAAAAGCTCTCGCCCAAACACGTCATCCTCGCCCAGCGAGACCATTTATACGAATGCGAGCCGTACTTCCTCAAACCCGAGGTCGCTGATCCCTCCAAGGACGACGGCGGGCCAGAGGCGGCTTCAGAAGAAAAGCAGGAACTGCACCACGGTGATCCTCCAAAAGGCGCCTATTTTCGCTCGTCAAAGCCGGTCGATTTGGTCCCGAACATCCTCGATCCGGATGTGATTTGGGCGTGTACGACCTGCCGCGCCTGCGAAGAGCAGTGTCCGGTGCTGATAAGCCACGTACAGGGCTTCATCGATATGCGGCGTCAAAAAGTCATGTTCGACAGCGATTTTCCGGCCGAGCTGATGAAACCCTTCGACGGCATCGAAACCAATAGCAATCCATGGAACCTATCGGCCATGGATCGCGCGAACTGGGCCGAGGGTTTGGATGTTCCCCTGCTCTCGGAGCATAAAGAGGCTGAGGTGCTTTACTTCGTCGGTTGCGCCGCCAGCTTCGACGACCGGGCGAAGAAGACCGCGGTCGGCATGGTGAAGCTGCTGAAAAAGGCCGGGGTCGACTTCGCCATCCTAGGCGCTGAAGAGGGTTGTTGCGGCGACCCGGCTCGACGCGGCGGTAACGAGTATCTGTTTCAGATGATCGTCCAGCAAAACGTCGATACCTTTAATAACTTCGGCGTGAAGAAGATAATTACCGCGTGTCCCCACGGCTTTAATATTATCAAAAACGAATACCCCGATTTCGGCGGCAACTACGAGGTCATCCACCATACGGATTTCTTGCTCGATTTAGTTAAACAGAACAAGCTCAATCCGACCAAACGAGTTGAGGCCAAGGTCGCCTATCACGATAGCTGCTATTTGGGCCGCTATCATCAAATCTATGACGCTCCCAGACGATTGCTCGAGTCGATTCCGGGAGTTGAGTTGCTCGAGCCAGAGTATTGGACCCGCAATCGCGCCATGTGCTGTGGAGCGGGCGGCGCTCAAATGTTCATGGAAGAGCAGGGCGATAAACGTATCAACTTCACCCGAACAAAACAGCTCTTAGAAACCGGCGCCGACACCATTGCCACGGCTTGTCCCTTCTGTATGACCATGTTGCTCGATGGATTGAAAGCGGAAAACAAGGAGGAGGAAATCGGGCAGTTGGATATTTTAGAGCTGTTGGTGCGCTCGATCGAATTCGATAATTAGACCGCCGTGTCAAGCTTAACACCGTGTCTCATACCCTTTTTGAAAGCTATACCGCAGAGATCGCGCGCGCTATCATCGCGTTAGTCGCCGTTTGTGTGCTGGCGATCTTTATTCTTAAAAGCATGGCTAGACGAGGGGTTGGGATGCGGTCTGATTCGGGCGCGGTCAGGGTGATTCAGCGAATCGCGCTCGAACCGCGCCGCTCTCTCTATCTTGTCCGAGCGGGCTCTCGATTGTTGTTGATAGGCATTAGCGAGGGGGGAGCCCCGCAATTGCTTGCGGAATTGGATCCGAAAATCGTCGCCGAGCAAAAAGAACTGCCGAAGCCTTTGAATCGTTTTGGTGAGACCCTACGCCGCATTATCGATCAAAAAAGTGGCGATTTAAGTGACGCTCGTCGATCTAGAAGATGCTCGAACGATTAGAACCCTTTTCAAAAATACGGACCGAGTATTTAAGATTCAGGCCGGTCAATGGGCGAACACGCGAATAGAACAGCAGATGCCCGTTTCGCGCGAATAGCAACCGTCGCGTGTCTCCTATCTTTCTTATTCTGCTCGGGCGCCGCCGCTCAAGCAGCGCAACCCTCCCTAAACTCCGGCTCGCTATCGACTTTGGCGATTCTAGCCACCTTGGCTCTAGTGCCCTTGCTCTTCTTAGCGACCACGAGCTTCGTAAAGCTCTCCTTTGTTTTCTCGATTCTTCGCAACGCCCTAGGAGCCGCGCAAGTGCCTTCGGCCATGGTCATTACCGTGCTGGCGATTATCTTGACCTGCTACGTGATGGCGCCGGTCGGACAAGAGATGTGGAAGGAAAGCGCTCGAACCTTGGCCGAGGTCGATCTTGACCATCCCGCCACGGCTAAGAGCGTCGCCGCGATTGTTAAAAGCGTCGATTCAGGTAAGGAGCCTTTACGCCGTTTTTTAAAACGCAACTCCGCGCCTCAGGAGCTCAAGCTTTTTGTTAGCCTCGCCGAACGGTCACGGCCGAAAGATCAGCCCGGTAGGGCTTCAAGCGACGATTTCTTAGTGGTGTTGTCGGCGTTTTTTTTTACCGAGCTAAAAGAAGCCTTTCAAATCGGATTTCTCGTCTTTATTCCATTTCTCGTCATCGACTTGGTCATCGCCAACATTCTTTTAGCCTTGGGAATGCAAGCGCTCTCTCCGGCTCTGATTTCTATCCCTTTCAAACTGTTGCTCTTTGTCCTTGTGGATGGATTCTATCTACTCATCCAGGCGCTTGTGCTCGGATACCGATAACCGCAAGCGTTCGCGCGCCAAACGGGACGGCGGCGAGTTCGTCCGAAAACTTCGCGCCGATGCTGGGCTTGCGAGGCCAGCGCTGGCCGTACCCGACAAAGCCAGCCCGATTAGGTCGGCGGGTAAAGAACCAGCCGCCGGGAAGCAAAGGCAAATCACCACGCGTAAGGCGGCCGGTCGAAATAAACCCGCCAACTGCGCCCGCGCCCGCGTCCGGTCTTGGCGGGTTTATTTCGAACAGCTTCCTAAAAATAGCTATTAAATTCATTCGGCTTTGATATCGGCCCTGTCATTCCGAACGGGATTCGAGCCGCGTGCGACCAACAATCGGATTGAAGGAACGATTTGGTAATGATAGCTTCTTTTTTCGTTCGCTAAAGGTTTGGCGATTAGGAGTTACGATGACGGTTGATGAAATAATGACCAAGGATCCCGTGGTGGCTTCCGAGACGACTACTTTAGGTGAGGCGCTGGAGATACTTTCGGAATTGGAAATCCGCCATCTGCCTGTAGTGCGTGATGGCGATCTCGTCGGAATGCTCAGCGACCGAGACCTTAGAATACTCGGATTGTCGTTGATTAACGATCTCGAGAGCATGAGCAGCCTCAGGTCCCATCTGAACGCGCGGGTCTCAAGCCTTATGACGGGAGACGTGATTACCGTCGATCGGGACGCTTCGATAAGAGAGGTCGTCGAACTGATGATTTCCGAAAAGGTTGGAGCGATTCCCGTGGTCGAGACCGATACCGCCACCCTAGTCGGAATCGTCAGCTACATCGATATCTTGCAAGCGTTTGGCGACCGGCTGGATTAGAGCATTGATCGGCCTGAAAAATTCGTGGTTTCGCGGCCTATCTAGAGCACCGTTCGTAACTTCTCAAAAAGTGGTGGCGAAACAACCTGGCAACGTGGCCGTATAGGTTCGCCCTTTGGTAGTATTGAGATAAAAAACGTAACCGTTCAGGGGGGTACTGCTGTTTGACTACGACGGCGGCCAATTCATCCCGCAAAACCGGCTTTCGTCCTCGCGCCGGCTCGTCAGGTACAGCAA
>JAFGIB010000021.1 GCA_016929805.1 Deltaproteobacteria bacterium
CCGTTGTCGTCTGATCAGCGCGGGACAAGCCCGCGCGCTACGGCGTTTTCATGTTCGTCGACTAATTTTGGTTAATGCCTATGGGGGTATCGATGTACGGTTACGACGGCGGCCAATTCATTCCGCAAAACCGGCACCGACCCTGGGGCGATTCTATTCGAATCACCCCAGCGTCCTCGGGCCGGCGTACTCGGATCCTACGAACCCTGTGTACTGCCGCTGGAAACGTACAGCCTCGCGGACTCGCGTCCGCTCCGCTTTGCACGCCTCCACCGACAACCGCCCGGTACAGCAAGTACCATCCTCGCCGGCCCTTCGGGCGCGCTCGGTTTTACGGGCGAATTGGCCGCCGACTTGTTTGAGGCCTAAACGCTTACGGTTATGACATCACAAACGCGGGCATGCCCTGTCAATCGAGCGATCGCGTGCACGCTGGTCGCGGGAACCTACCTGGTGTTGCTTGCACCTTGCAATACGGCGCGGGCCGACGCGCTGCGCGCGGTTTTGATAGCACCATCGACGCGGGACGAGCTGCTGGACGAGGCGCTTGCAATGGTTAGGGGCGAGTTATCCGCCGCTGGCTTTCGCGTCACCGTACAGCGCTCGACTCAAGCCAATCAGACGAATGCTTCTATCGCCCCGGTCGTGGACCAAGACGCCGGTTTTGCAGTGGTTGTTGTGCGGCGACAGCCACGCGAAGGATCCGAGGTCGATGCGCTTGAGTTTTGGGTATACGAACCTTGGGGAAGAGAGACCGCTGTCGTACGCTCTCCGGTTGACGCGGGCGAGCCGAGTCTTTCGGCGCGACGCGGTGCCGTTCAGGCCGTCGAGGTGCTGCGCGCCGTACTCGCCCAGCGCGGGATAGCTCAAAAAGTCGATGCCGAGGACCAGCCGCGACGCGAGGTTGACACCGGACCCCGATCCGAGCATCGCGAACAGGACTTGCTTTTGGGCTCGGTACGCATCGGCGTCGGGCTCGCGGTGTGGAGCGGCTTCGAGGGGCTGGGTAGCTCGTTGACACCGACCGCGACCCTTTCCGTGACTCTACCCGAATCTCTTCCGAGCCGCGACCTCGTGTTAGACCTTCGCGCGAGCGCCGCTGGATTGGGTCCGCCTTGCAAGCTTGAGTTCGATGAAGGGACGGTACGGGTGCGTCAATTTTTCTTTATCGGCGAACTCGTGTTACGCCTATGGCCTCGCGACGTTGTTCAGCCATTGCTATCAGTGGGCGGCGGTGCATACGCGGTTTCAATCGAGGCCGAAGCAGTAGCACCTTTTATCTCGCGCTCGCCGCACACCTGGTCGGCTTTATTCGGTGTTGGTATAGGTTTAATGCTGGCGTTTTCGACGCACTTTGCCGCTTCTTTAGAAGCGCGGCTTTTGTCCGCCGCGGCGCCCAGCGACCTTAGCGTCGCCGGAAGCGTCGAGGCGGTGGCCGGTGCTCCCATGTTGTTAACCGGCGCACAGCTTATAGGAGCCTTCTAATGCGTACGTTTATAATCGTTTGGCGCGCGACCGACAAAAGGCTTCGAATACGCCTGCTGAACGCGGCGTTAGTCAGCGTGTGGTGTGCACTTTTTGGGTGCCAGAATCAACTGGCCGAGGCCATCGTCAGCGGCACGAACGGTTTGCCCTGCGTCGATTACCCCGGCAACGAGGAATGCAGCGCCGATGTCTGGCCCAACGAGTACAGCCGTACGAACTCCGACCCCTGGCTGCCGGTCTATCACGATGAGTTACGCGAGATCAGACCGCGCGTGCTGATCGTACATTTTATCAACGATATATCGGTAGACGAGCTGCGCGAAGCCGCCGAACGGCAGATCGAAGCGCTCGCCGAAGGATCGCGTTATCACGGTTATAAAGACCCGAGTGCGCCCGCGTTTCTTCGGTATGAGATCGCCGATATCGTCGACCTGACCGACGACCCGGTGCCTGCAGGCTGGCAGCACCCTTCGAGCACCGCCGTGCCTCTCGACGACGCGGGCGTGTTCGACGTCGAGACGCTGTTCAGTTCACGGTTCGCGCGGTTGCTGAACATTTCCAATCCCGCGATTCCCGGCGAGGTGCTCGATCTGTGCGGGCTCTTCAACGGCGGTCACATCAACGAGCTGTGGCTGGCGGTCGCTGATTCCGAAAACCGCCACCCGCCTTCCATGCTCGAGTGCAAGCCGCGCTACGACATTGAAGGCCGACGAGTTAAAGGCGAGTACGTATCGAATTCCGAATACCGTGACTTTTGCCGCGTCGCCTCGACCTGCGGTGTTACCGTTCGAATTGCGCACCTCAACCCGATGCGCGGCCTGGGCTGCGATCTCGAAGTTCGCAGTTGGGCATTACGCGACAGCTACAACGCTATTGCTTACCTGTATAAAAACGCGCGCGCTTTTTTGAACGCCGACTTCGGCGAACGATTCGGAACAAGCTTCGATCGGTTCGACGACATATGCACCAGAGAAAAGCACTGCGTGAGCTATCCGGAACCGACTATTGCAGAAGGTATCTTAGCAGACGGTACGCCTTGGCGTATTGATCCCTACGAGCCCGGCTGCGGCGGACCGGAATACCCACCCAACGCTCGCTTTCTCTGGGACTGGGAAAGCCCGCAACCGGTTCAAACACGCTGCGCTCACTACGGTCTTCGCGACGGACCCGCCGGTAGTGATCTCTATGAGATATACAGCAGCGACACCGTAGCCGAGGCCACCGAGCGATGGGGCGTCGATTGCGCGGGCGGCTGGCAAATGTATTGGCGCCAGAGCATCCCCGGACTCGACAACCCCGCGTTCGACGCGGACGACCAGCCGATGAAAAATTGGTGGGTATTTTCGTTCTACTAGAGCGACGGTCTGCGTCGCATCGACGTTCGAGACCTCACACAAACAACGCTGCCTTGCGGGTTTGTGAATTGATACGGTCCCTTGCAAGCGTGGATTTTCCAACTTGCCTTGCGGCGAGCGGAGCTACTACCGGAAAGAGCTTGAGAAGCCTTGCGATAATCTTTCAGTGCTCACTTCGCTTGGCCTTCATGCCTTGAATATTGAAGCGATTCATTTCAATTTATAGGTCAAATCGAACCCGTAATCCGCGAAAAGTACATCGGTTATAAAAACTACTATACGGGGTGAGCAGCTCGGCGCCGCGCACGATAAATACGTTCGCGACGGAGGCCTCGGCGATGTTACTCCGATCCGAAGCGGACCGAAAAACCGTCGCTTTTCTTGTTTATCGGCCACCGAATGCAGTTGTTGCTAATAAAAGGCAATAATAAATCGGCTTTCTTAATACTCTGGCTCCATTCCTAGCCTAATAAAATCCGCGATAGTCGCTCGTATCGTCGTTTTCGTGTGGCCGATAGCTTTTTCGCGAATCACGAAGTAGCAAACCGAATAACATAAGCTCTCAGCGCAAGTGAACCTGCGATGCGCCTTTCACTCCAAAATCGACTTCGTATACGCAGTTGTTGTACATATTCATTATGTAAAGTGATTCCGTTTTCCATCCCCCGACACCGGAACCGAAATTGGCCGCGAACATCGAGCTCCTGTAGCGCTCTGTTTCTGTTTCCGGCACCATAGAAAACGCTTTCTCCACCTTTTGATCTCCCTCATAAAGGCTGTCCGGCGACACACGCCAGATAGTTCCCGACATCTGAACTACGTAGATGTTGCCGCATTCGTCAACGGCAAGACCGTCGAGCAAGCCCGCCGAACCCGTGATCTGTGCCATGACCACGTGTTCTCCGGCGTTTCCTTTGTCGTCAAATGGTATGTAGGAAATAAATCCCATTTCCGTATTTATATATAATCTTTTGAAATCAGGACTCAGAGCGATTCCGTCAATGGAAAAGCCAGTTGATGGCAAAATGACGGAGGAATCGCCTGTGTTCGGATCAATGCGGTGGACATTTCCGTCCATTCCCGACATGTATATAAACCCTTTGTCGTCGACCGTGACTCCGTTTGGCTGCTTGACGCCGGTCATTACGGTCGTTCTAGTTCTGTCCTGTAAGTTGATTTTGCTTAAGCCGCCTGCTCCGACATCGGCAAAGACCAACGTACCCGTATTGCTATCGGAGTCGGCCAGAAATCTCAAACCGCGAACCGGAAATGGTCCGGTTGCGCTGCCGATATTCGGAATCAATACCTCCTGCTGCCCGTTTCCCTCATAGGTCGTTCGAAAGAGCGTGTTGTCGAGACTGCTTACACCGACGAGGTAACCTTGCTTATCAAATGTAAAATCTTCCGATCCGGGTACGTTGATCTGTTTGTGCTCGGTTATCGGAAGAGGAGGCAAGGCCGAGCAGTCTACCGCTGGGGTGGCGGTGGTTCGTCTCCCGAGTCAACTGCGGAATCACCGCCCGCGATTCCGGTTTCGGCGACGCCGCTATCGAACACGCCAGCGCTACCTGCTATACCGCCGTCTCCACCTCCCGCCGGGATCAAAACGCTACCACCCGCGCCGCTGCCGCCAGATCCCGCGACTACTGATTCGCTCCCAGCCGATCCCGCCACGCTACCGCTAAAACCGGCGCTAATATCGCCACTTCCCGCAGCCGCGTCGCCTATTTCAGCCGGGGCAGCGTCTTGAATACCACTTTCACAGAAGACCAATATACTTGCCATGACAAACAACAACGCACCGCGATAAAGGGCGACGCGAGCTAAAAAAAACAGCCATTTTTACACCTTATTTATATTCCTAACCGATCAGTTTACCGAGTCGGCCAATTCGACTTCCGTCGAAAAGCGCGATACCGACCTAAATTCTATGCATCCCAAGTCAATTTCCGTTGAATCAACCGTGGGTCGTTCGATTATACCAATAGTGGGGGCCGTTACGCCAAAGCTGATTAGCTCGTCTATGTATTCGCTCGGAATCGTAAGAACCCGCGTATCTTCTACCTCGCACTGCATCTCAACCGGCGTCCCGTCACCAAATTTCAGAACCAATGTTTGGATTTCTTTGGACAGTTCTCGTTCCGACGGGGTTTACGTGGATCACGGCGGTGACCGGTCCCGCGCTTCCGCAGACGCCACTGCCGAGGGCGCGCTTCAGCGCTTGTAAAAGCGCTTGAGAAATGCCCAGGTATCCCGCGCGGTGTTGAGTTGATAGACCACGTGACCGGTGTTTTCGCCGCAGATGGCGATCTCGGCGCCCTCGTCGCAATCGCCGAGGTATTCGCATTGGGCTTCTTGCCTGATCTCGCCCGTGCAGTGGTATTTGTCGCCCAGCACTCGCTGGACCGTCGTCGCGCACGGCACCTTCGTCCCCCCCTGTACGTTGGGCGCGTTGAGCGATATGCCTTCGCCTTCCCAGCAATTGAGCGTGTCCCTCAGACCGATGCGCAGCATGAGAGGCACCGGTCGATCCAGTATACACTGCGTCTCGAGGTCGAAGAACGCGGTACCGCACATCGGCGCGACGGCCGCGAAGATGTCCTCGGCCGTGCACATCAGCAAAAAGGAGAACGCGCCGCCGTTCGAACATCCAGTCGCATAGATGCGGCGCAGATCGATGCAGCCCGTGCTGGCGATATCGTTGACTAGATCGCGGATGAATATCTCGTCCGTATCGCCGACCGAGTCCCACTCGTTACCGATGCCCTGAGGCGCGACATAAAGATAGCCCTCGGCATCCGCCAGCTGTCGAAAGCCGCTCGACAGCTCGGCGAAGCTGGCGCCGACGCTGAAGGGATGCAGGTCGACGACTACCGGCACCGGCGTCGTTCCGTCGTAGCTACCGGGTATGTATTGAATGTACGTGCGATTACGGCCCGAGGCCTGGATCGAGCCCATCGTTCGACCGGCCCTGAGCGATCCGCCCATGCATCCGTCTGAAGGCATCGGCGTGTCGTCCGGTGCCTGTATCACATCCGCACCGCCGTCCGCGGACACGCCCTCGGACGACGTGCCGCCGGTACTGGACGCCATCGACCCTGATTCACTCGACGTGCCGCCCGTAGTGGGCGCCATCGACCCCGAGTCGCTCGACGTGCCGCCCGTAGTGGGCGCCATCGACCCCGAGTCGCTCGACGTGTTGCCTGCGTCACCTGGGTTCATCGTGGCCTGCGTGCCGGCGGTAGGTGCAGACGTCGTCGAAACCGCGGCTGCGTCGCCGGACGTCGCAGCCGGTGCCATCGTTCCTGCCGAGCTCGGTGCGGTGCTCGCGGATGTGACGTCCTTCGCGCCGTCATCGCCGCACGCCGCGCACGCGACGGCTATTCCGAGCGCCACGCCAAGCCGAGAGATTTTAGTTCGTTTGCGGCGACGCCGCGGCGGGCGTAAAGCGCGACTCCCCCTCGCTGAGCGGGCAACTAACAACGGCTCGATATACATGCCAACCTCTCCTCGCAATGAACAACTCAAGCTATTTACCACAAATATGGTCCAGGCGCTAAAAGTTTCAGCCGATTCAACTCTACTGTGATATGACGCTGCTACTGAAGGTAACCTCTCCCTCTCCTACCGCCTAGCCCGGCTTCTGCATACTGCTTAGCGGCTAGTCGCGATAAAATCCCGGGCGATGCGGAAAGATTAGATTTTTCTCTCATAGAATTATAGATGCCGTTATGGGGGAAAACAGCCAGGATACGCGTAGTTTTGGCCGTCCGGCCGCGGCGGTGCGTTTATTGGCCCGCCATTACCGGGTCACTTTTTGGAACGTCGAGACGCTCCGGGCGGACGAGCGTACGTGTATCGTAAATATGGCTATACGTTCGATGGCGGACCAACGGTAATCACGGCTCCTTTCTGGATGACTCGCCTCGATTTTTGGAGTCAGGCGCCCCCGTCGATGCAATCGACCCCAATGGCAACACCGCGCCGATTGCGGCCGCGAACAATGGTTACGCCGACGCGGTCAATATGCTGCTAAAATACGGCGCCAACCCGAACACGCGCAACTATCGGGGTGAGACGGCTCTGATGCTGGCCGCCGCCGCAGGGCATGCGACCGTGGCGTCGCTGTTGATTGAGTCGAGCGCTGACGTGCAAGCTAATAACTGGTGAGGCGAGACCGCCGAGTCGCTAGCGCGCAAGGGAAACCAGTGGCAAGTCGTCGAATTGATAAGGAAGCATCACTCGAGGATCACCTATGGACAGCCGTCCCGTCTTGGCGAGATGGTGGTCGAAGAGAGTAACAAGCTTGGGGGACAGCGGGGTGGAGCTTTACTTTTTTACTTTTTGTAGCTCTTCTATTGCCGAGTAAAAAAAGCAAAATAGTAAAGCGCCGTCTCGCCGTCCATACCCGCCCGTTCTCTCAGGTGGCCGATAAAGATTATAATTCAGCGGACGCTAAAAGCTGCTTGATCTCCTCTGATTGCCAAGACTGCAGCGTGAACGACTGATCGCAGATTATGCTTTCCGCCTTCATAGCACCTACAAAGGATCTGAATTCATTCAAACCGAGCCAAAGCACCAAACATTCCTCGGAAGACCTGTTCGTGGTACGATAGTTGCTCAAATTAGCTTCCCGCGCGGTTTCGCTTTTCTGGTACTTGCAGTCTTGTATGGGCAAAGATTGTCCGTCGGCAAGCAGCTCGGCGGTAGAGCATTCAGCGAGCTTGAAATTCGACTTACCGCCGGAAAAAATCAGCATTACGGGCGCGGGCTCAATCTTGTCATCGGCTGTAGGTTCCTTGAATATCACGACTTCCATCGACACGCGATTACCCGAATCGTTCGGCAATACCATTCCGCCCAGTTGCAGCATATTTCGGTTCTTCGAGCTGTAGATATTTTCCCTTCTCACCGAGGAGGAACCGCAACCCGCGACGAAAAGCGCTGATATTAGCGCAACCGCCATCAAATCGTTCAGCCGCTCCGGCCTTGCGATACGCTTATAGCATCGCGGAGCGCTCGGTTTGAATATCGCGCCGGTCTCGGCACGGCGACATGCTTTTCGAAAAGCTCGCCCGTTTACAAAGGTTGTCTTGTGCATATTCTCATACCTTCCCGCGCATCTACTCTCGCGCGATACGGCTCTTATAATTACCTTAACGTCTCAAATCGAAATCGATGTATATCCGTGGGCGCTCAAGCCTAACGAAGCCTTTGATTCCGCGCGCCGCCGGTTGGAAATAGGCGTTAGTGAAAAGGCGAAGCGCTCGCGTCGTGTAAGCGCGTGTTTAATAAGGTCCGACCGAGTATTTCGTAACCGTTCAGGGGGTACTGCTGTTTGACTACGACGGCGGCCAATTCATCCCGTAAAACCGGCTTTCGTCCTCGCGCCGGCTCGTCAGGTACAGCAA
>JAFGIB010000240.1 GCA_016929805.1 Deltaproteobacteria bacterium
AACAAGTCGGCGGCCAATTCGCCTGTAAAACCGAGCGCGCCCGCAGGGCCGGCGAGGATGGTACTTGCTGTACCTGACGAGCCGGCGTGAAAACGAAAGCCGGTTTTACGGGATGAATCGGCCGCCGTCGTAGTCAAACAACAGTACCCCTCTGAACGGTTACCTTTTTTTGAACCTCACTTAGGGTGCACTAAGCTGCGGTCCAAAAAAAGTTCCGCGCGCCCTTGTTTCATACGCATTTTCGCGTTTCCGCTCGACGTTTTTTGCAACGTTAAGGTAAACAGAGCCGCGGTCACGCTGAGTGCAATCGGAAAATATACCGAGATGGGATGACGGTGCCAACCAATTATCGTGTCTGGTTTTGCGATAACTAGAGTCGATTTCCAACCGTTCCAAAATTCGAGACAGGAACACCCGGAAGATTCTGTCGCGAGGTTTCAATCTCGGTGGTCGTTTTTCTTTTCGTAGATAAGCTCCGAGCTGTTGCCGGAGTGCAAGATTCTCCAGGACCAGGGCTCGTTTTTCTCTCAAAACTGACCTGAATACGGTTGCGATTATGCTGAAGAATGTCGCCATTTTGGAATCTAAGCATATTCCGAAAAGCTCAATAATTTCGGGACCGACGGAGTTTTCGCGGACGACGGGATAAGAAAAGTAGCCAACAGAGTTACGGTTTCCAACCCCCCGGCGCCGATCACGATTCGGAATTCGATAAACCGTTGCGGCACGATTGTGTCGCTACCTGCGACGTTTTCTCTGTCCAGAAACGTAACGCGTGTTTCGGCCGAAGGGGATGCGAAGTTTCCGCATCTTTTTACGCAACGTAGACGGGTTGATCGCGAGCACTTCGGCTGCACCTCCTTGTCCTGATACGCGCCCGTGCGTCAGTTCTAGCACCTTGCGTATATGATCGGAGATAACCGTATCGAGAGTCATGCCTCGTGCAATTTCGTCATCGGATGCGTTTCCGGCGGAAAAACACGATCTATCGCCCACCGATGATCGTAGGTTCTCAATCCGCAGCGGTTCACCCATATTCAATATAAGTGCTCGTTCGATAGCGTTTTCCAGCTCTCGAACGTTTCCCGGCCAATCGTATTCGACGAGCGCGTCGAGCGTGTCTGCGGCGATAGGCGGTATTCTGCGAAGCCCCATCTCACGAGCCTTTTTACGCGTGAAATAGTGGGCTAGAGCAGAAAGGTCTTCTTTGCGTTCCCGAAGCGGCGGAATCAGAATAGGGAAAACCCGTAGCCGAAAATAGAGGTCCTCGCGAAAGGCACCGTTCCGGACCATGGACTCCAGATCGCGGTGGGTAGCGGCGATGATTCGGGTATCAATGCGAATCGGAACCGTACCGCCGACTCGCTCGATTTCTTTCTCCTGCAACACGCGTAGCAGTCTGACTTGAGCATCGGGTTTCAACTCGCCGACCTCGTCTAAAAAGAGCGTCCCTTGGTGGGCCCTTTCAAAACGTCCCTTTTTCTGGGCCATCGCACCGGTGAAAGCCCCTTTTTCGTGTCCGAAGAGCTCGCTATCCATCAGGCTTTCAGGGATGGCGCCACAGTTAACTTTGGTAAAGGGGCCGTGACGACGCGGTGAAAGGTTGTGAATGGCCGTCGCAAATACTTCCTTTCCCGTGCCGGTTTCTCCTAATAGCAGCACCGGACTCGTGAGCGGTGCGACGTGATTCACCAGTTCCATTACCCGTCTTAGCCCAAAATCTTCTCCTACGATTTCTACCCCACTCGCCTGTCCAAGCTCGGCACGAAGGAAGCGGTTGTCCTCAGAAATCGACTCCTTGAGTTGCAGCAGTTCGCGATATTGGATGCTGTTGGAAAGCGCGATGGCAAATGGTTCGCGTAGCATCGCCACCAAACCGGCGTGCTCGTCGTCGAAGCTACCGGGGCATCTATTCGTCAAGATCACGGCTCCGACGATCGTTCCGCTCACGACCAAACGAAGCGACATAATTGCCGCGTTTGCATCCAGTAGTCCCTTCTCTATCCACGGTCTACTCGGTATAAGGTCCTTTGCCTTTTCCGCTACGAAAACGTCGGGCCCCTTTTTTCTGGAGAAATGCCTTCGGACTTGTTCGGGGACCGGTAGGGTGACGTCGAGCGTTTCGGCTCCCGCCACAGTCGCCCTCGCCAAGCCGGTCTGTTTGCCCTCTTCGGGATAGTATCGAGTTAAATAGACTGTTTCCGCGGGGACGAAGCGTCGAATATAGATGAGGCTTTCGAATAGCCACTCCTCGACACTCAAGCTGCTGCAGATTTTAAGCGTCGCGTTGCGAAAAAACGCATTGATTTCGGGTCCGCTGATCACTCGAAGTGTCCTATTGGACAATTTTGCCAGTAAAAGGAATATAGTACAAACAAAAACGTACCATGGGACAACTTCGTGAAAGCTGATGGTTATCTTATTGATTTATAACGACTTTTTCTCCTGGCAGAGCTTTTGCATTCCATCGAATCGTCAATACCAAAGAAAGGATTATCGAGATGAAAAGCCAAAAATCGGAGAAAATCATCCTTTGTGTATTGCTAGCGGTTCCGATCACGCTGTCGAGCATGTGTGATTGGGTCAAAGCCCGATTCTACATCGACCACATGGAACGTGACGAACGTCTAAACGTCATTCAGGTTGAGCGTGTGGTCGATACCCTTCAGATCACCGCCGGATCGACGCTTGCCGACATTGGGTCTGGATCGGGATTGTTTACCAGACACTTGGCGAATCGAGTGGATCCGGGTGTGGTGTATGCCGTGGATATCAATTCCGAACTTCTGGAACATATCGACGACACGGCAAAGAAGCAGCGAATAGACAACATCAAAACCGTTCAGGCGAGTGAGGATGATCCAAACTTGCCCCGGTCGGTGGATCTGATTTTTATCTGTGACACTTTACATTACATACACTTCCCCGATCGATACGTTAATAAGCTCCGTTCTTACGTCGACGAAGGTGGGCAAATAGCAATTATAAATTTTTTTCGCAACTGGCCACCCATGTCGAATCGGTTCGAAAGAAAACAGCTCGAGTCCTGGATGCATCAAGCGGGATTCGTACTGAAGGCAGAGCACGATTTTCTAGAGGATCGATACTTTTTGATTTTTGAACGCCAGGCGACGGTTCGAGGATAGCCATGCGGTTCTCACAGAGACGTATTGGTCCGGCAGCCGCCATAGCCATTGTTCTGGGCAACATCGTGGGGGTGATGATTTTTTTTACGCCGCCCGAAGTCGCCAAGCATCTACCCTGGGACGACTGGTTCTTAGCCGCTTGGGTAATCGGTGGCGTAATAGCGCTCATGGGAGCGATCAGCCTTGCGGAACTGGGCGCCATGCTACCAGAGGCAGGCGGTGACTATATCTACATTCGTGAAGCGTACGGTGAAACGCTTTCTTTTCTTTCGGGGTGGACATCAGCCGTCATTACATTTCCAGGTTCCATTGCGGCCATGGCCGTGGGCTTTTGTGTTTTTCTAGGTTCGGAGCTGATCGGCGCCGGTGTCAATGAGACTGCTCTCCGTGTGGCGTTCGGAGGTTGGTACTTTAGCGTGAGCTGGGCGCAATTCATGGCTATCGTCGTGATTTTGCTATTCACCGCCATCAACCATCTTGGTGTTTGCTTCGCAACACGAATTCAAACCGTTCTAATCGCGTTACCTTTATTGCTACTCGTCTCAGCCGTTGGCGCTATTTTTTTTATAAAACCGAGCGGACCCGCACCACACCATTTGTCAAACATCGACGGCAACCCTTGGCTGGGTCTGTTTCCGGCTCTAATACCCGTGTTCTTCGCCTATTCCGGCTGGAATGTCATAACCTACCTTGCTGGAGAGGTTCGGGATCCAGCGCGTAATATTCCCTATTCCTTGGTAGTGGGTACGCTTTCGGCGATAGGTCTGTACGTATTGATTTGCTGGATCTATCTGCAAGGCGTTCCAGCCGCGGCAATGCCAGGCGTGTCCTTTTTGCCCGCTGTGGCTCTGGGCCGTCTATTCGGAGACTGGACCGGTTGGTATCTTACCTCGTTGATCGCGCTTGCTGTACTCAGCAGTATCAACTCTACGGTGCTAGCCGGCGCGCGAGTGAGTTGTGCGATGTCCGAAAACGGCTTGCTCTTTCCCTGCTTGAAGAAACTTAGTTCGAGTAGTGCGTCTCCCTTTGTCGCGCTTTGGGCACAGGCAGCGATGTCGGCGTTTTTGGTGTTGAGTGGAGAGTTTGAGCAACTCATCGGTTACGTCGCGGTTGTCATGCTGCTGTTTTCGTGCCTTGCGGTCGGAGCCGTGCTGGTTCTTCGCGGTCGGCGGCCCGTCGCCGTCCGTCCTTACCGCGCCTGGGGTTACCCGGTCACCCCGCTTGTCTATCTGGTTTTCAATCTTTTGGTAGTTGCCACCATGCTCGTTGAAGCGAGCACTCGAACGGAAGCGCTGTGGGGGATGGCGATTACAATGACCGGATTACCGGTCTATTGGTGTAGAAATGGCCGACGGGGTGCCGGGTCATCGTCACCTTTTATCGTTCGGTTTTTAGAGAAGGTGCGAACCGACGAAACGGGTTCCAAGTCGGCCAAAGGAATCGCATCCCTCATATATACAGACAGTAGTCGCTCGATAGCCCGAAACGCGGCGATAAAGAATACCGTCGCGATCCACTCTATCGGTCGTCAATAATTTAGGCTACCCGCCTTTCGGGTTTCGGAGGTTCAATCCGCGCTTTTGCGACAAGCGAATGGAAAGCACAAAGAGTTCGGCGTAAGAATTTAAGTTGGGCGATTAGGCGGGGAATCTCAATGGCTTAATAATCGGTTGTTGGGTCTCGACGAGCTTACTCGTGTCGAATCCCCTTCCGGCCAGCCTCGAGTTTGGCGATTATTGATGTAAAAACGTGCCCTTGCCCCTGCCCAATAATCGCAAAATCATACCGTTGAACGACAGAATGGAAACGTGGATAGCTTGGTAACAGCCGCATTTGAACAAGACGGTAATGATGCTGCGTTTCAGGCAAGGGCACGTTTGGATCTTTATTTATGCGACCATGTATAAATTATGATAGTTTAATAAACCGTATTATGGACAAAAGTGGGTCGGGGTATTGTCGTAAACCTAAACCTTTGATAATATTTTTACATGCTATCCATATACCGATGAGCCAACTCCGGGCTGAGCGCATATTACTCCGCCGTTCATATACTCCGAAACTATGACCTATATCTTTGGTAATTACACGCTGGACTCCGCAGGCGATGAGCTGTTGCGCGATGGCAAACGAGTGGAGCTGGGTCCGTTAGCGCTAGCGATATTGAAATACCTGATCGAGCATCGAGGCCGCGTCGTCAAAAAGCAGGAGCTGCTGAAAAATATCTGGCTGAACGTTGTTGTTTCTGAATCCGCTCTACACTCCAGAATATCCGAGCTGCGAACGGCGTTCGGACAGAAGCGATCGGACACTCAACCCATTCGAACGGTATACAGGGTGGGCTATTGTTTTGAAGGCGAGGTTAATCTGTTGGGAGATGAGATCGCGGATAAACCTCGGACATCGTTGCCCTCCACGCCAGCGCTTGCCACAATCACCTGCGGTTCGGCGTTTGAGCCGTTTGTAGGGCGACACAAATTGATCGAGCGGCTAATGATAGCCCTCGAGCAGGCCGAATCCGGTGAGAGTCGATTTTTGCTGCTAGAAGGAGACGCGGGTATCGGCAAGACGCGCACGGCCGGGGAACTGTCATCGGTCGCTAGGCCAAAAGGTGTCCGGGTCTACACGGGCCGCTGTATTGAACAACAGGGCGCGCCGGCCTTCCTGCCCTGGAACAGCGCGCTGAAAGGAGCCATTGATGAGCTACGGCCTGAAACGTTAAGGTCGGTCGATAAACGTACTCTGGCTCAGCTTGCCTTAATCGTTCCCGACCTGGCGGAGCGTCTGGGCGATTCGTTCGAACGCTTGAAGATCGATGCGCCGGATACGAATTTTAGGCTCTACCAGGCGATTACCCGTTTATTGATTTCAGCGAGCGAGATGCGCGCCTGTTTGATCGTCCTGGACGACCTGCATTGGGCGGATACGGCGAGCCTGGAACTAGCGGCGTTTTTAGCATCCCAACTGTTGGAGGGAAGGCTGCTCATTATCGGTACCTTACGAGACACCGAGCTCGCGCTGGAGCATCCCAATCGGAAAAGTCTTAATGCCCTATTGAATATCCGGGTCTGCCAACGTGTAAAGCTCCTCGGTCTACAGCAGCAGGAAGTGGGCCAATACCTGGCGCAGGTTCTTCAAAGCACGGTTCCGGAATCGTTGGTCGCGGCTCTATATGAACGAACCTCCGGTAATCCTTTTTTCGTTCGCGAGGCCGTTCAGTTACTTATGGCTAAACACGAATCGTTGAATCTGGCCGATATTAGGCCTCAGGACATCGAACTGCCCGAGGCGGTATTAGATATTGTGCGTAGTAGGTTAGATAAGATTGATCCGGATAGCCGCAGGCTACTCGAGGTCGCGAGCGTTGTTGGTAGAAAGTTCGATCTGAGTGTATTACAGCATTTATTCTACCCGAAAACCGCTGAAGTTCTTTCCGCCCTGGAGGCGGCTGAAAGAAGCGGGCTCGTGAACAGGCCGGTAGGAGTTGGAGAGTACGAGTTCAGCCACGACCTCGTCGCGGAAGTCTTGTACCATGGTCTCTCCGTCAAAGCGCGGGCGCGGTTCCACCGCCGGGTGGGGGAGGTATTGGAGCAGCATCCGCACGGAGAGCTCGGCACAAACGAGCTTGCCCACCACTTTTATCACGCGTTGCCCGAAGGCCAGTATGAAAAGGCTGTTCATTATGCGCTGGCGGCAGCCGCCCGGGCGAGTGAGCTATTAGCGCACCAGGAAGCGGCCGGTCATTTACACAGAGCGGTGCGGGCGCTGGATTTTCATCCTGAACCTGACCCGCGCCAACAATGCGATCTGCTTTCGGCCCAGGCGACGGCTCTCGGCAAGGCCGGTCTTTACGAACAAGCACGTCCCGTTATCGAGCGCGCGGCCAATATTGCCAAGCAAAAAGGTCTGACAGACAAGCTAATACAGATAAGAATACTATCGAGATATTCGTTGCTTCTTGCTCCGATTCCCGACGCCGCCGGTTTCGATGCCCTGCAATACGCGCTCGGTGTCTTACCTCAAGACGCTAAAATGGAACGCTGCCGTGTTCTCGCCTATCTGGCTTGGATGCACCCCAACTCGCTGGATATGGATCGCAGTCAGAAGTTGAGCTCGCAGGCGTTGGAGCTAGCGGTTCAGGTCGATGATCCAGAGGTATTGCTGGATGCCATGGCGGCAAAGGCCTATTCGCTTACCGGTCCCGACCATATCGACGAGTTGATCGAGGTAACCGATGAAACATTGAAAATGATCGCGTACCGGAAAACCTTTCATTGGTCTATGTTTGACATATACCTCATCAGGCTGCAGGCGTTATTACAGCTTGCGAATTTGGCAGCAGTTGAGGCGACGCTTCACGATTTGTGGCGCGTGGCGCTCGAGTTCGGACTGGAACCGCTAAAAGAGTTTGTCAAACGCCTGAGAATGCAGATTTTCTTATTGAATCACGGCCGCTTCACCGAAGCCGAATCCGCCTTCCAAGAGTTGGATCAGAGGTCGCTGCTGACTGGTTTTGAATGGGTAGAAATATTAAATGGGTTCAGACGGATTGTACAACGCGGTATGCAGGGTACCATTACCGTGGAGGACCTTCAGTACGAGCCAGCGCTGCGGTGGCCTTGGCTGAGCGAGATTCATAATTATCGCTCGTATATGGCTTTTATGGCGTTGGCTGCCGGGCAAATCGAGAAGGCGACCGGCGCCTACGAAAAGCTGGCAGAAAAGCACTTCAAAACGATCCCCAGAGACCGCAGCTATATAACGACCTTGGTCGATCTAGCGAGGATAGCCGTGATGCTCAATGACCGGCAGAGAGCGGGGACACTGTATGAACTTTTAAAACCCTATCGCTATATCAACGCCACCACCGTGCTGGTTTTCTACCTCGGCTCGGTATCGCATTATCTGGGAGACCTGTCTCAATTACTTGGTAATCGGCAACAGGCGGTCCAGCATTACGAGGATGCTCTGTTGATGAACAGCAAGCTGGATCACCGCGAGGCGCTGGCGATGACGTGCCAAAGTTACGGGCGCCTATTGGCTCGAGAGCCGTCGGAAGGTGCTAAAAAACGCGCCCGGGAGCTGTTGGACGCCGCAAGAGAGACTGGCCAACAGCTCGGAATCCGCTGGTTAATCGGTTAGTCTGGAAAAACAACCCGGGTAGCTCCTCAGGGTTAGGGCTCGACGCTCGTTACATCGACATTGTTGGCGATGTCGCCGAGCCAGTCGATCAGACGCGTGCCTTCGACCTCTATGTCATATACTCCGGGGCTTTCGAAAACGCAGTGCTCGGTACCTGGCGCGGTGTAGTAACGGTAGTTGTCCGGCCGGGCGGCATAAAGATCGTGGACGGTTTCCGGTATCGCCACGCTAAGATCATCAAGGCCTCCCATGAGTCCGTAGTATGTCGCCTGTACGGCGTCGTTAGCGAAATTAAAATTGGCGGCGATATAACCAGAGAATTCCGGCAGGGCCAGGGCTTCCTTTATGCCCCGGGCCATGATATCGGCGGGATAGGGCTCTTGTATGCTCTCGAGTTCGGGTAGCCAATCCGGAAAGTTCGCCGGAACACCCCAGTTATCCAGGCCCACAAAACCGTCTGGGATGATTCCCTGAAAGGAATCAGTGACCATGGCGCCGTCGACCATTTGGTTATCCTTGTAAGACCTGGCGAGATAGGCCCCGTGTAGCGTCACACCCACGGCACCCGCACTGCACCCCGAGACAAAAATGAACTCCGGAGCTGTTATATTCTCGGTTATCCACTCCCTGATAACCGTCATGTTGACGAAACCCTTGAACTCCATAGGACCTCCGCCAAAGTCTTGGGTTGAGTCGCCAAAAAAGACATCACCCGAGCAGTATGGCGCAAAAACGAGGTACCAGTCCCTAAAGGGGTTTTCGGCGTTATTGGGATCGAAGATGCCAGAAGTACCCGGTGCCGTCGCGAGTGTGGTGTAGCCGACGCCCGCCAAAAGACAGGTTAACTCGTCCCAGCAGGCGCCTCCGCCCTGCAAAAACAGCAGGAGTTTGTTGATGGTGCCCTTACGGACATAAAAGGAATAGGGATCTCCATGGACGCAGGTGGTCGGCTCGCCTGGATCGATTCGGACCCAACCCGTCTCCAAGTAGTCTGGGACCTTTCTATCAACACACTGGCCATCGACCGGAACCTGGTCCCCGGTGCAGGTAATCGGCCCTTCCGGCTCGCTCTTACCGGCTCCCGCCTCAGGCTCGTCGCCGCCGGCTCCCGCCTCAGGCTCGTCGCCGCCGGTTCCCGCCTCAGGCTCGTCGCCGCCGGTTCCCGCTACGGGCCCGCTTTTGCCCGTTCCTGCCACAGGCGCACTGCCGCCGCCGTCACCGGTTCCTGCAACCGTGGACGATCCGCCCGTCTCGGTAGGTTCCTGAATACCTTGCGCGCCAGACTCCCCTTCGTCAGCGTCGTTTTTATCATCGCTACAGGCGATGATAGATGCGCCTACAGTTAGTATTCCGATGAGTATCGATAGATTTCTTTTCGCCATGATTAACTCCTCAAACGGGTAGAACGCTCGTTGAACCGAACCCCTCGATATCGAAATTTCAATGCTAAAGGGCGATGCCGGCCGACTCGTCCAGATCGATATGAGAAGCTGTAAACAATCGACAGTATAAGATAAGTACAAATATAGATCCTGACAGAATTCTGGCAAAACTCTAGCAAGTCCTTCGTTACCCCGATAGTTCGCGAAAAAGCCATCGGTTGTAGGAGAACGACGACAAAAGCAACTTTCGTTACGATGAACGACTCGGATCGTAGAAGACCGACGGCAAGAAAACGAAAAAAAACGTCTCGCAACGAATCGTGATGACGAAATATCGACGCGAAGACGGATCATAGCCTCGGTTTCTGTGATTTCGACGCACCGGTCTGCATCCGATAACGACGCAAGCCTAAGGGCTCACACAAAAATAACTTCACTTTTTTCATCCCATATTGGGCGGATTGTCACATTTCCTCAATCGCGAAATCCTCAAAATATCCCTAATATTC
>JAFGIB010000241.1 GCA_016929805.1 Deltaproteobacteria bacterium
ACCGGCTCGGCCGCGCGCCCACAGCTCGACGACGCTTGCGCGGGCTGTTTCACCATTGTCAACTACCTCGCGAGAAGCGGCCAGCTCAGCTCGCTCACTAAGGACGACTGGGATCCACGCGGATTTGCTTAAGTCGCCTTCTATGGTACAGGTGGGTTCGAATTGCGGATTTCCGATTGCTAAAGCGGTAAGCGAATCAATCCGGCCCAGGGTCTGAAAGGTAGCAACTGTTATGGTCGAAAGAGGTAAGGGGAACATGAAGAGGTTCACGATGGGTTTGGCCGTCGTCGCGCTCTATGCTTTTGTTTTTGCTTGCGACGGAGATGACACTCCGTCAAAGGAAACTCCCAAAACGAAGACGAAGGACGGAGGGCAAGACGGCGCCCCGGATCTATGTAGCGGCGACTCCGAGTGCTCGGACGGGCTTTTTTGTAATGGCTTTGAGCATTGCGATAAAGGCGCCAAAGACGCCGACGAGCGAGGTTGCGTCAAGGCCGAGAGCGGGCCTTGCGCTGAGGGCACGAGTTGCGATGAGACCAAGGACAAATGCGTAGCGTGCGCGGACAACGACGACCTGGACGGCGACAATCACAAGTCGATCGCCTGCGGCGGCGATGATTGCGACGACAACGACCCGAGGCGTTATCCGGGAAACGCCGAGGTGTGCGACGATGATGACCACGACGAGGACTGCAACCCGACGACCTTCGGCGAGCGCGACGTCGACGGCGACGGCGCTTTAGACGAACAATGCTGTAATAGTGCGAATAATGGAAAGCTGAACTGCGGCGACGATTGCGACGATACCACCTTTGTCAGGCAGCCCAAACAGGTCGAGATTTGCGACGATGTAGACAACGACTGTGACGGTGAGACCGACGAGGAGACAAACGAGGTCAACTGGTATCCCGACGGAGACGGAGACGGCTTCGGCGAACAATCCGACGAGACGAAAAAATCGTGCGAGCCGTTAGAAGGTTATTCGCTCAAGGATACGGACTGCGATGATGAAGATGCCGCGCGCCATCCGGGCCAGATCGATCTCTGCGATGAGATCGACAATGACTGCGACGACAAAACCGATGAGGATGTTCCGTGCGATGTGGCTATTAAGGGCACCGTAGGAGCCGAGGGCGGCGAGGTCGGTCTATACGCTCAAGGGCGGATTGTGCTCGGCGCCGAGATATCGAAAAACAGTCTCAATGGGGGTAACGAGATTGAAATTAAGCAAGTTGAAGATCCCGTAAATGTGTCTGAACAATATCAGATGCTCGGGCCAACCTACGCGTTTTCCGCTAAAAACGCGGGCCTAACGGGGCGTATTATCATCGTATTACCGGTTGTAGCGGGTTCCGAGAGCGATATCCTTGTTCTATATTTGCCCGACGAATCGCAAACCGAATGGCAAACACTTACACCGTTGTCTATCGGTAATGGTGTGGTCGAGGTTAAAGCCGATGGGTGGGGCTGCTTTCGGCTCGTAACCGTCGTCGAGGAGCAGGACGCCGGCGAAGGCACAGGCGGGTCGGGCGCAAGCGGTGGCGCCGGAGGATCAGGCGGGTCGGGCGCAAGCGGTGGCGCCGGAGGATCAGGCGGGTCGGGCGGGTCGTCCGGCAGCGACTTTTTGCCGCTTTGTAACTCTGTTCAAACTGCTGCCGGGCAGAGCCCGGCCAAAAACGTGGCATGCGCCGCTGGTGATCCTCAGATTTGTTATAAGGAATGCGGTCCGGAAACGTGGAAGGGCATGGGCTATAAATCGGAAACCTGCGTAAATGGCGTATATGTAGAGCAGCCGGGCTGCACCTTTTTGACCGGGATCGATTATTCCTGCTATGCCATCCCGGCGACGATTGATCCCACCTGCCCGACGACCATCCCTCAAGCAGGTCAACCATGCGACGTTGCATATTGTGTCCTCTGCAATCTCAACGGGCAATATTATACTACCACGGCCGAGCTTAAGGAAGGCTACTGCGTATGTCCCGAGGATGACCACGATTGGAGCTGCGCGAGCATAACGGCTTGGCCCTGCCCCGGCAATGAAGGATGCTCTTCCCCGTGAGTCACCGCGGTAGCTACGGGTTCCGCCGAATTGGTCGACGATCTTTGCCTTAACGTTGCGAAAAAGCCGTGCGCGAAAACCGCTTCGCTCGCGAAAAATAGCCGAACTAAGGGCTCGTTGTTTTTAGACCTCACTTGGAGTGCACGAAGCCGCGAACAAAAAAAAGCGCCGCGCGCCCTTTCCCTATTTTATCGCTTTTTTTCGCGTTTCTGCTCGGCCTTTTTTGCCACGTTAGGGTTGATTTCGCGCTGCTCAAGTACGTAGCATTAGGCCGCATTGTTCCGCTTTTCATCTGAACGCTTTATAAATAGCATAAGCGCCCGCTACAAGAATCAAACCGACGATCGTCAATATCGCATAAAACGCTTGCTTTCTTCCCATCAGCGGGCTACCGGGGAGCTTTTGACCGTCCAACCGAACCGTGCTCTTCGTCTCGTAACTCGGCAAAGACGGGGTACTTAGCACGGTCGGAGCCGTGGCGAAATCGTCCGACGCTGCCGCTGGCGCGACGCTTGAAGGCGCTCTTAGGCTTTCGTTCTGTGGCGGAATCGACAGCCCGAGCCGCGAGGCGATTTCACAAAGCGCGTCAGCCATCAGAGCCGCGTTGGCAAAACGCTCGATACGGTCCTTGGACATGGCGCGCTCGACGGTTGCGACGAGGGTATCTGGAGTATCCCTTCGTAAACGAACCAGCGGCTCGGGCGACTCGTGCTTTACCTTCATCATCAACTCGATGCCGCTGGCGGCTGAAAAGGGGGGCCGGCCCGTGAGCGTTTCATAGAGGATACATCCGATCGAGTAGATATCCACACGCGCGTCCACGTGCTTGCTGCTCTGAAGCTGCTCGGGCGCCATATAGGGCAAGGTACCGATGACCTGACCGGTTTGCGTTAGTGCCTTTGCGTTAAGAACCTTGGCGACACCGAAGTCGAGTACTTTAACCATATCGCTCTGATCGCCTCTAATAGCTAAAAAAATATTCGACGGCTTGAGGTCTCGATGGATCACGCCTTTTTTATGCGCGGCTTGTACCGCGCGAGTGAGATCGATGCCGGCGCGCAATACAAAAGTGAAGTCGAGAGGACCGCGCTCTTGAATTCGCTCGCGCAGGCTCTGTCCCTGCAAACGTTCCATCACCACGAAAGGAAGATCACCTTCAGTTCCACCATCAAAGATCTCGACGATTCCGGGGTGACCGATGCGCGCGGCGGCTCGCGCTTGCAACTGAAAACGCGCGACGAGCTGCGGGTTATCGCCATGCGTCAAAGGTAATGTCTTGACGGCTACCGGGCGTTCGAGCTTTTCGTCGAAGGCGTGATAGACCTCCCCCATGCTGCCCCGCGCCAATAGCGAATCGATGCGATATCTTCCCGAGAGAAGTTGGCCGGCTTGTAGCTGCTGCGTTGACCGCGTGCCGTCCATGGTTGCCAGCCGATTCAGCTCAGCTTCTCGCGTTTCATTTGAAGCTGCAGTCCCCGAACGGAAACGTTCAACCGAGCCGCCATCGCCTCCAAGTCGTGGTCGCACTCGACCGCGCATCGGCGAATCTCTTCCGCCGGAATGTCCTTGGCCTTACGTATTCCCGGAATTCGCTCTAAACGCGTGTTGAGCCAGGTTCTGGAAACGTTGAGCTCGGACGCGGTCGCGTTGAAGTTGTGTTGATTTCTCCTCCAGGCCTCGACGATTTGCTCGTCGCTCAGGTCAGCAGGGCGGATTCTTAGCGGCGTGACCGACGTGTTTCGAGGCACACCGTCCTTGCGCGAATCGATCCCCTCAAATAGTTTGGCGATGACCGGATCGATACGAAAAGTATCCGTATACCGATTATAAATCGCGATCTGCCTTGTGACGTTTTGTAGTTGTCGGACATTGCCGGGCCAGTCGTATCGAGCCAGCATCGCGACCAGATGGGCGGGTATCCACGGTTTGTCAGCGTTAGAGCTCTGCAGTCGATCAGCCTGTCCCATGCCCTCGAGCTCTTTGGCTAAAAAATGGATAAACAGACGGCCGATGTCCTCGCGGCGTTCGCGCAAGGGAGCGATTTGAATTGTATAGCCAGATAGGCGTTCTAAAAGCGGCCGGCGAAAAATCCCTTTTTCAATCGCGTATTCAAGATTGGAATCGGTAGCCGCTACCAGTCGTACGTCGACGTCACGTATTTTTCCCCCGATGGGTTGTACGGTTTTGTTCTCGATGGCGCGCAACAACAACGGTTGTACCTCGGCCGGCGTGTCTCCGAGTTCGTCCAGAAACAACGTTCCGCCATTCGCCTCGACAAAATAGCCCTGGCGATCGGCGGTCGCTCCGGTAAATGCTCCTTTAACGTGGCCGAAAAGCTCGGAAGTCGCCAACGACGGGGGTATGGCCGCCATATTCACGCAAACGTAGGGATTGGCCGAGCGATCACTCTGCTCGTGAATCGCGGATGCGACGAGTTCCTTGCCGACGCCGGTCTCGCCGTGTAGAAGTACCGGTACCTCCAAATCGGCCACGCGCTTAATCGCTTCTTTTAGCAGGCGCACGGCGGCGCTTTCCCCGACGAGACCTGGTGTTTCCCCTCGAACGTCCGTTGAGCCATCTAGTACATGCAATAATAGAACCACGCATCCGGCGAGTTCCAGCACGATTCCTCGACGTAGGTCGGTTTCCGGAAACATGACGGTATCTCTTATTAGGCTTCCGTCCGCCACCGCTGTCGTGCCCTCCGAAGAACATGATATACGCACCGATCCGTCGCCGGTCGCTTGAATAGCCGCCGGCTTTCGGCTTAGTAAAGTGCTCGCCAAGGCGTCGGTCGGAACTCCGTCGGGCGTTCGAAATACCGGTTTAACACGGCTGATCTCCGCGTTTGCTTTTGAGCGAATGTTCACTAAGGGCGCGATTTCGCCGATGCGGCTGGGGCAGGGATGATAGAGGATAGTGACCCCAATCGCTTCAGGAAAGCCGTCGCGCGCGCTCTGTTGGACGCCGTGTACCGTACTCTGATCCTGATAGTCGGAGTTCATATGCCACGCTTAACCTTTCTACGATGCTTACTATGCCAGCGATTGCCCTTGTCTCTTTCGCCAGGCCCAAGTTACATCTTTACTAGAAAAGTCTATTGTTGCCAAACTACTTGTGGATTCACGACTACTAAGCTCTACGAAAAAGCGGCTCTTTGCAAAGAAAAAAAGAGACCAGATAATCTGTAGGAGAATGTGTGGCGCGACCTAAAGTTTTCTAGGCGAAAAAGTAGCTTCTCAAAAAGAGGTGGCGAAACAACCCGGGAACGCGCGCGTATAGGTTCGCTCTTGAGTAGTATTGATATAACAACTTGCCCCTGCCCGTGCCCTTGCCCCTGCCCAAGTAACTCAAAAATGAGAAAAGTATTGACTTCAACACGATTGCACCACGTAAGGTTAGTTCTTCCGGTAAAAAAAACAGGCATGGGCACGGGCAGGGG
>JAFGIB010000242.1 GCA_016929805.1 Deltaproteobacteria bacterium
CCGTAAAACCGGCTTTCGTCCTCGCGCCGGCTCGTCAGGTACAGCAAGTACCATCCTCGCCGGCCGTGCGGGCGCGCTCGGTTTTACGGGCGAATTGGCCGCCGACTTGTTTGCCCCCCTGAACGCTTACAAATTTTCAGAGATATCTAGAAAGAAGAATTTGTGCGAAGCGCTTCGCGCACGGCGTGCACACGTGAACATCTTAGGACCGGGCGGTCTTAGAACCCGCTACAGCGGCCGGCGGATTTCGCTTTGTTTCGCCACTCTCGCCGGCGCTCGCGCGCGAAAAGTCCGAGCAGAAGGATCTCGAAATCATTGGTACGCGCCTTGCAGAGAGATCGGAGCAAGCGATTCACGGGCCTCTGGACCGGATCACCTTTACTGGAAGCAAACGCTAAATCATTCAAATGGAGCGTGTGATGCAGAGTTTCAAACGACATTGTAAGTTGGCTAATCCGGCGCTATTGACCGACCGCGCCGGATTATCGACCATGGAGTACGCGGTCCTTTTTGTGGTTATCGTCGTAGGCGCTTTAGCGGCGTGGGGCGCCTTGGGAGGAGATCTCGCGAGGTTTATCGATCAGGGACGCATCGAGTATCGCGATCATCTAACCATCGAAAAAGAGGGTTAATCCATGCATATAAAATCGAACGGATTGTTTAGCTTCGTCTTGCGCGCTTTTATCGGCGTATTCGTGCGGTCCGCGTTGCTCCTGCCTTTATTGGTAGCGGGATGCGGAGGGCAAAAGGAAAATCAAGTCGCCGACCAAGCGCCCTCGGTAAAGGAGTCCTCTGATAACTCCGGCAAAAACAGATCCGCGGGCGACGATTACGACAATTCGAGGGAGAACTTTTCGCTCGCGCCGTTACCGAAAAACGCGATCACGGGCGACGATAAGAACGGCGACCATATCCGGGATGATGTCGAGGCGTTTATCGACAAGAGCTACAAGGATAAAGAGTGGACCCGACTCGCGGTACGACAAGCGGCGCGAGCGATTCAACATCAGCTCGTCTGGGCTGATAATGAAGATAAGGCTACAAGCGCGACCGCCGACAAGATGCGCGCGGCCGAGTGTCTGAGCCTTTCGACCGATAAGGACCACGAAATCATCGCCGAGATCCTCGCGCAAACCATCAATACCGAGGCGCGTCTCGAGGCCTATTTTAAGCTGCACGGGAGCATCAGCGGCGGTTATTTCGAGCTCGCGTCCGATTTTAGAAAAAGCTGCGCTTTCGACACCGAGGGACTTAAGCCATGAATAAAAGAGTTATACTTTCTATTTCGTTCGCGATGATGATCCTACCCGCGCGAGGGGTTAAGGCGAATCATTACCAGTGCCCCGCGCGCGATAAGCCGGTCAATACCGCGATTATGTTCGCGAACGGTATGCTGACCAATGAGCAGAGCGCGCTCAATACGCTTAAGGTTCTCAAGCCGCTGGTGATAGAGAAACTCCGAGCGGACCCGGAAACAATCATCTTCGGCGCCGCGACGAACTTCGAGGAGTCATTCTGGGTACAGCTTTGGAAAGTGACCAAGCAACGCCTCGCGGCCAACCCGTCGCAACTTATCCGCATCGTCGCGGGTGTCGTACCGGCGCCCGATTGGTTTTCGGAAGAGTTGGTAAAAATCGCGGCCGAGATCGATCTCAGCGTCATGGTCAAGGAACGCAACCTCTCGAATCAGATACAGCTATATCGCGAACAACTCAATCGCGGGCGGCGGGTGTTGGTGATCGCCCACTCGCAGGGAAACCTCTATTCGAACACGGCCTATCGCAGACTATTCGAGGTGGCCAACGCGCCTTATTCAGGAAATAATTTCCGCATCGTAAGCGTTGCCAATCCCTCGAATACCGTGGCGGGAGAAAGCCCCGATGCCTGCGGGGTACTCGGATGTTACACGACCTATGAGCTCGATCTCGTGATCGAGGCGCTCTTGGCGCTGCCCCTCGAGTTCGGCCTTGGAAATACCCTGCCGCCTAACGTTTTTGGAACCGGTTCGAAAAAACCGCGCGACGCGCTGGGACACGGAATCGTAGAGACCTACCTGCATTTAGACAACACGCGAGAACAGATACTGAATCACGTCGCGGCGCAGGTCGGCGCGTTCGAGGAACAAAAAGCGGTCGCATCCGACGGAATGATCACCGCGACTCTCGAATGGGATAGCGCGGCTGACCTCGATCTACACGTATTCGAAAGGGACGAGCGCGATCACGTTTACTGGGCCTATCCGTCGAGCGGCGTCGGACACCTCGATCTTGACAATCAAGACGGTTTCGGTCCGGAGCACTACTACGCGGAATGCGGATACGCGGAAGACGGGCTTTACCAATTCGCCGTCGGATACTACGAAGGAGAGGGGCCGGTGACCGCGCGCCTTTATGTCCAAGCCGGGGATATCGCCCGTAGCTTTTCGGTCGAGATCGACGAGCCGCAAGGCCGCGCGTCGATCACCGATCCGGTACCCGTGGCTTATCTCAGGGTCTTGAACGACTCTTTTTGGGGAGTGGACCTACAACTCGCGGGAGACCTGGAGGCGTTGGAGGATTAAGAAGTGAGCAATCGCGTAACTTGAGTCCTTTTTCGCGCGAGGTGCGATTTACGCCCGCGGATTTTTTACCAAGTTAAGGTATAGTGAGGCATTCGCGCTATCCTCCCGGCGCTCTTTGTATTCCATAGGGAGAAAAGGAGCCGTTATGGGTTTTTTTCAGCGATTGTTCGGCATCTGCCAAACCAACCCCCCCGCCGACCCCTCGTGTTGGAACGTTACGGGCTCTACCCTGACCGTCGACCTACAGAAGTCACCCGAGCTGGCCGCGTCCGGCGGGGCTATCCGGATCGACGGGCGTGGCATCGACAAGCGGGTCCTCGTGTTCAAGGGCGACGATGACCAGTACCACGCTCTCATCAACCGGTGCGGTCACGGCGGCCGGCGTCTCGATCCCATGCTCGGAGAAGGCACCGTGCAGTGTTGCAGCATTGGTAAGTCTACCTACGACTACTGCGGCAAACGGCTATCCGGGTCGTCGCGCAAGGATATCCGGGCGCTTGAGCTCAAACACGAGGGCAGTACCCTGACCATCGACCTGTAAAGCCCATGGCGAGGGTCGCCCTGCCATAAGGCTTGGCGCTTCCGTTGTAGCGGCGATATACTATAGTGACCTGTCAACGGGAGGTCGGATTTGATCTGTAGATTCGAGGTGAATCCGAAAAAGCGCGCGAACGCTTTGTCGCTCGGCGCGAGCCTGTTGCTTGTTTTCGTTGTTGCCTGCGCGTGTTCGAGCAATGACTCGCCCGTCGAACCCGAGCCCGAAGAGAGCGACGCGCGGGATCCGGACCACAACGGTACGGACGCGGCCACGGACAGCTCGCGGATCGATGCAAGAGCGAGCGAGGACTCAAAGCAGAAAACCGATGATTATGACGATAGCGGCGGTGGCGGCGGATGCGCGCCCGATCCCACGCTGGACGCCGATGCTTACGCTGACGCGGATACCGCTTTTGACGCCGCTGTCGACACCGCCTTGCCGACCTGCGGCAATGGGTTGGTGGACGAGGGCGAAGAGTGCGATGACGGTCAAAACGGCGATGACGATGACGGCTGCCGGGACGACTGCAACACTTCCTGCCGAAACGCAGCCAGCGATTGCGAGAATACGCCGGGCGACTGCAGGCGCCCGGTATGCGAGGCCGTGACCCTGGGGATGGTGTGCGGCTTCGAAGCAGACCCGGCCGACCTTCCGGACGACGGCAATAGCTGCACCATCGACTCCTGCGACGGCTCCGAGCCCGTGCATACGGACCGGGACGACGGCTATCCTTGTGAAAACAGCTCCGGGTTAAACGGCGACTACTGTAAAGATGGCACCTGCATCGACCCGGTATGCGGCGACGGCGTGCGCGGCCCGCTCGAGCAGTGCGACGACGGGGACAACCTTTCGGGCGACGGCTGTTCCGCGGACTGCGTGTTGGAAAGCTGCGGCGACGGCAATCTGGACGCGGGTGAAGATTGCGACGACGGTGCGAACGGCGATGCAGACGACGGTTGCGACGACACGTGCCACTTTAGCTGCGCCCGCCCGGAGCTCGACTGCACCGATGATGACGCGAGCGATTGCGAGGTTCCCGTTTGCCAAACGAACGAAAGGGGGCAGGTGTGCGGCGTGACTTTGCTCGCGCAGGGCGATGCCTGCGACAACCGAAGCGGAAAAAAAGGCGACTACTGCAGACAAAACGCGTGTATCGACCCGGTATGCGGAGACGAGATCGTCGGCCCGAGGCAGGGTTGTGACGACGCAAACGCCGATCCCTGCGACGGTTGCCTTCCCAATTGCAAGCTGCGCGAAGAGTACTGCGGAAACGGTTATATATGCCATCCCGAAGAGTGCGACGACGGCAACAGCAATAGCGGCGACGGCTGCTCGGCGTCCTGCAAGTCCGAGTCGGAAAAGTGCCCGCCTGAAATGGTGGAGATACCCGCTGATGCGAAACTAGGCGTCGCCGAGCCTTTTTGCATGGACATTTTCGAGGCTTCGCGGCCGGACGCGACCTTCGACTTAATGGGCACGGACACCTCAAAAGCCGAATCCAAGCCCAACGTAATTCCCTGGCATGTCGAATATATGGACAAGACGGTTTTTTCCATCTACCAGGATGCCTGCGAGGCTGCCGGTAAATACCTATGCAGCGAGCAACAATGGTATGCAGCGTGTACCGGATCGGATAGAAAGAGCTATGTCTTCGGCAATACCTTTGATCCGGAGATCTGCAACTCGGTGGCCACGTTCTGCGACGACTACTGCCTGGATTACGGGATCAGTCTCGATTCCTGCAACGCGAATATCGATAGCTGTGGCTACCATTGCGGTACCGCCTCGCCCCTCAGCTCGGTGAAATGCTTTCGCGTTGAGCCGACCGGCCAGTTCCGCGATTGTACCAATGATTTCGGCGTGCGCGACTTATGCGGCAACGTCTGGGAAATCGTGCCATCGACGGACGACCCCGGCAAACGCGGTTATGAGATCAGAGGCGGCGCCTGCAACTGCGCCTATCCGGACGATCGGCTGAAATGTACGTATAACGCCTCTTGGCCCGATCTCATGGCGGGCTTTCGGTGCTGCGCCGATGTCAATTGATCCACACGCCGTTCGGGCACGCTCAGAGACTGGCGGTTTTTCGCGTTTCCGCTCGACGTTTTTTGCAACGTTAAAGTAAACAAGGCCGGTACAGAGCCTACCGGCCTTTGTTTATCTATTATTTGTATATCAATACTACAAGGAGGCCCAGAAGTCGCACTTGTGATCCAAGGCGAAGTCATTGATGATCTGCGGCGTGGGCGCTTCCAGGGACAAGGTGTTGAATGTCATCGGATTGAATCCGGGCCAGGCAGGGTTGCCCAACACGTTTGGATCGCCCGCGGTGGCAAACTGCGTCCAGTAACGGACCATGATGTCAGAAAGATCGGCTTGTTCCGGAGTAAATAGCTGAGATGAATTCCTGATGTTGAAGAGATACTGAACTTCCGAGACGTGGTACGCTTTATAGGGGAAGCTTACCGGCGGGAGAAAGATCTGCGGTGCGTTAGGGTCATTGAACTCGTAGGTATATACGGGTACGAATTGCGAAAGCATACTCGTCGCCCCCAATGCGTTACAGGCAAAGACGATGTCCGTGCCTATAGCGACAAACGCTTCAGCCGCACTGGCATACGCGGATATCGGATAAATCACCGTGGCGAGGTAAACCGCCAGGTCTACGGGTATGCCAAACGCATTCACGATGGCCTGGATGTAGCTGTTTAGATCGGTGATGAAGTTGCCTGCCAAATCGAAGTACAGGGCGGTAAAGAGAGCGTACTCGTCATGTGTGGTACCCTCCATTACCGGAACGCGATTGAACATACCGCTATAGAAAGCAGCGGCGACTGTCATGGGAAGAAATTGTCCATCTACGACCGGCAGCCATCCAGAGGGTCCGGGGTCCTGATTGGCCAGAATATCTTCGACCGAAAGAGCGCGCATACACGCCGTATCCTGCGTTGGACAACCAGCAGCCGCCGCGATGCTAAGACCGAGGTATTCCCAGTCCGCCATGGCAGGCTGCTCCAATAGATACGCACCGCTCTGTACGATGGCCCGATGAAACAATCCCCCTGAACCGGGAGATACCAAATGCGCGTGAACGCTGTGTCCACCGGCGGAATTACCGAAGATGGTAACGTTGTCCGGATCGCCTTTAAAGCGCTTGATGTTGTCGCGCACCCAGCGCAGGGCTGCTTGCTGGTCCATCAATCCGTAGTTACCCGATGCTCCGGATTCTGCCGTCAACGCGGGATGGGCCATGAAACCCAGAGCGCCGATACGGTAGTTGACCGTGACAACCACGATTCCCTGCTCCACCAGCTTGGCCGGATCATACCCGTCGCTCTGTCCGTAGATAAAAGCTCCCCCGTGGAACCAGACCATGACCGGGTCCTTACCAGAGCTTACCGCCGGAAGTGATGAGTAGATGTTCAAATACAGACAATCCTCATCGACACTCGGTTCGCCGAACGGGGAAGGGACCTGCGGACAGTGCGGAGCGAACTCAGAGGCGTCCAAGAATCCATCCCAGCCCGCGTGCGGTTGCGGCGCCTTCCACCTGAGATCACCCACGGGCGCGGCGGCATAGGGAATGCCCAGGAATTTCTGTCCGTATTCTGTCTCGACCCCCTGGACGATTCCCTGATCAACCGTGTTGACTATCGTCTGCCCTGGCACGGCGCCGGCGGTCGATGCGAATACCGTCAGCGCAATACTGACCAGGCCCAAGGTGTTGAGATAATTTAGAGGTTTTTTCGTTTGATTTTGCATAGTTACTCCCATTTAATAGGACAATAATGTACAGCGTAACGCACTCTCTAACAGCTTGAAGCACTAGTCGTCAATCGTATGTGCCGAATTCGCCGTTCTTTTGGCAATCGTCACGATTTCGTAGAAAAAGTAGCGCTTCCGCAGTGACATCGCTCGATTTTCGGCCATGACAGGCCTACATGTTTTACCCAAACAGTATCGCATGGATTGTGGATCACACTTGCCTTTGCCCGTGTCTATACTGGCATTTATGGCTTGAAAAGCATATCGTTCCAATGTATCAATAGGCTTGCTTTTGTGATCGAAAGGTATAGCAAATGTAGATCGGTCTCTTGAGCGAGACCTAAATCGTTGCGGAAACCTTAAGTTACTGTACAGCCATAACAGCCTTATTATCGACAATACGTCGGTTTGTAAAAAGTATTGATAAATGATTCAGAGCGGGAGATTACGATGAAGAATAATCTATGGTTTGATTTGCTAACACCATTACTGATAATAGTATCTGTAGCCTCGGTCACAACATCTTGTGACTCTGACGATGATAAACCCGGTGACACGGGTATCGATACGGGTACGCTCGACGCAACTACGCCCGACGCGGGCAGTACGGATGCAATAACGCCCGACGTAATAGGGACAGATACCGGTACAATGGAAGCGGGCGCGACGGACGGGAGCGGTGAAACGCCTGAAGGTTCTATGCCCGATGCTGAGCCGCCGCTCGAAAAAACTGAACCTGTAACGACATCGCTAGGAACGGTGATAGGAGAGGTTCTGATAGATAAACGCAGCAAATCTAAGGTCCATAGATTCCGGGGAATTCCGTACGCGACTGCACCCGTGGGAGAGCTGCGCTGGAAGCCACCGTTGCCGGTAGAACCTTGGAACGAAACGCTTGAATGCACCGAATGGCCTAACCGCGCTCCTCAGCCGGAAGACGACATAGGTTTGGGGACGATCAGCGAAGATTGCCTTTATCTCAACCTGGTGACTCCGGCGGAGAGGAACGGGCTTCTGCCGGTGATGGTATTCTTCCACGGTGGTGGGCTCACCGTGCACACCGGCAATTCCGAGGTCTACAATAACACGGCCCTGCCGAGTGCAGGCGTTGTCGTGGTCACCGTCAACATGCGCTTGGGCGCCATGGGTTACCTAGCCCACCCCGGTCTGACCGCGGAATCGGAAAAAAGCGCTTCAGGGAATTACGGAACCCTGGACATGATCGAATCGTTGAAATGGGTGCGAGACCACATCCACAGTTTTGGCGGCGACAAGGACAACGTCACTATCTTCGGCGAATCCGGAGGGGGAACCAAAGTCATATCCGTGATGGCTTCACCTTTAGCCGCGGGGCTTTTTCACCGGGCGATCGTCGAAAGCGGATCATCATCGGTGTTGATGCAAACCGGCGATTTGGCAACCAATGAAGCGAATGGTGTAACGCTGCAAAACGCGTTGGGAATAACAGGAAATCCGGCGGATCCAGCCACTCTGGCCGCCATGCGCGCAAAGACTATGGATGAGATCGTTGCCACGGACTATACCACCGGGCTGACGGTTGACGGTTGGGTGTTGGAGGATACGATCCCCAACGTTTTCCAAGCTGGCGAACAAATCAACGTTCCGTTGATGTGCGGCGCGCAGACAAGGGATATCGCGACCGATTTGCAGGAAGGCGTGCCTGCGCTGGCGAATTTAATGAGCGCCATTCAGCCGAACACCTTCGTTTATGTCTTCAGCCACCTGCCCGCCAACTGGAGGACGCAGGAAACCTGCGCCGCGTTCCACGGTCTGGAACTGCCATACGTTTTCGGTAGCATTCCCGAGGGACTAAGCGCCCAGATCATCTCGATGTTTGCCGTGCCTTTGTGCGCAGAAGAGCCGGGATACGATGAAGCGGATGACCGGGTCGCCGAATACGGAGTGAAACTGTGGTCGCAGTTCGCCAAAACCGGCAATCCCAACTATGACGCAATGAGCGTTACCTGGCAGGCCTACGCGGCAGGAGAAGGAAATGACCACTACCTTGAAATCGCCGATCCGCTGCGAGTTGGAACCGATCCAGCATCAGCCTATATTACCGCGCCTCCGGCTCCGCTACCGGAATTTACCGAATATAAAAACACGGAATATGGATTTACAATCGAGTATCCGGAAACCTGGACGGACAGGGATATGGAGGACGGCGAAATCTGGCGCAGAAGCGGCTTAGTGGGTATACCTACGCTAAGGGTCATTGTTCGTTCTGTGACGGAAGGTGCGACACTACAAGAGATCTTTAGGGCCCAGATGAGCGCGACGGGAAAATCGTTTGACGATGCAGATTTTATTTTATCTGCCGGTGTAGAGATCAACGGAGCAACCTACGACAAGGCTCTCGTCACATACTCTTCAGCCACGTATGACTATGACAGTGTGATCATCGGAATGAAAATCAATAGCGATACCGAATGGATCATTTTTGAAGTCTATACGATATCGTCACGCCCATTTGATCCGGCGGAATTGCCGGATGCCATTCTTGGGACGGTAATCTGGGATTAACCGGCATTGCCTGACGTAAAATGCCCTTTTGGAAAGCTGTCCGTTCTCGCCGTCAAACCGATACTCTCCATCACCTGATTCGTAACGTAAGAACGGCACAGCCGAACGCCGGGGAATCGCGCGGGAGGTGAGCCACTACCGGATTTGATACTCTAGAGTTTTATTTCTCCTACGACGCTCGAGTTCAACTCGAAGGTCGTCTACGTTTCGCAACCTTCCATATGCTTCGATCGCGGAATCTAGCGACGTTAGCTTATATCCGTTGATCGAGCGAATCATATCGCCGTTTTTTACCCCGAGTTGGGCTAGAAGACTGTCGCGTCGAATTCCATATAGCTTTACGCCAACCAACTTACCTTGTCGCGAATAGGGACGAGCTTTCACTCTTCTCACGGCTGGCAAGCGGTTTGTCAGAAGAATATCCTTTGGATCGGGCATGTCGGATCCCGGAGAGAGACTGCTATTCACTCTTTTTTCTCGAAGGAGAATTCCGTTCCAAAAGTTATCGGGCGGCATAAACGACAAAACCAAGAGCCTCGTCGTTCCCTTCGCCAAAAAAAAGTAGTGAAAAATAGCGCGAACTTTCATCGATTTTTTCGCGTCTGGAGGGACTGGTTCGGTCGGCATTCGCGCCTTCTGAAATGCTCGGAGAAAGTACCGCCATAAAACAGGTGTTCGATATGATACGCCGCGTCGCCGATACAGAAGCCGGCGCGCTGATATGCGGCGAAAGCGGTACGGGAAAGGAGTTGGTGGCGCGAGCGCTTCATCGGGAAAGCAAGCGCGCGAAAGGACCTTTCGTGGGGGTAAACTGCGCCTCCCTTCCAGCCTCGCTGCTGGAGTCGGAACTTTTCGGACATACAAAAGGGGCGTTCACCGGAGCGACGGGCGCGAGGGTCGGGCTCTTGTGCGAAGCCAACGGCGGAACGTTACTCCTCGACGAAGTCGGCGAGATGCCTCTCGAAATGCAGACGAAGTTGTTGCGAGCGCTGCAGGAACGCAGGGTGCGACCGATAGGCGCCAATCACGAGGTGGTTTTCGACGCCTGGGTTATCTCTGCCACCAAACGCGATCTCGAAGCCGACGTCGAAGACGGCCGTTTTCGCGAAGATCTTTTTTATCGCATCAACGTGGTCCGAATCGACGTGCCCCCGTTGCGCGTTCGCGGCACCGATATTCTACTCTTAGCTCAAACCTTTCTTCTGCGCGCCGCGGATAACGCCGGAAAGCCGGTCAAGGGTATTTCGAGCGAAGCAGCGGAAAAGCTTTTGGCCTACGACTGGCCTGGTAACGTGCGGGAGCTTGAGAACGCGATGCGAAGAGCAGTCGCGTTGACCCGATACGAAAACGTCGTCGTCGATGATTTGCCGCCAAAGATCAGGGACTTCAAGAGTACTCATCTCAGCTTTGATTCGGACGACCTTTCCTCCTTTGTGTTGTTGGAAGAGCTAGAGAAGCGCTACATAGTCAGCGTGCTCAAAGCAGCGGGAGGAAACAAGACCGCAGCAGCGAGAGTATTGGGGATCGAACGTCGAACGCTTTATCGTAAGCTGGAACGTTACGGGATCAAAGACGACGCGTTCAAAGCGTCATGAATCGGTTTTTTATTAGCGGTACTCTCGGTTCCAGTAGCGCCGACTTACGTTGTCGGACGGAACTGGCATAGATAGTGCTACTGACCTATTGAGAGGTACGTAAAGTTGTGCGGATAGAAGATCGCAAGCTATTGGCGTGGGTGGCTGAGGATGACGCAGAGATGCGGCGTATGATTGTGAAAGTGCTTTATCGCCTGGGTTTTCGAGTCGACGAGTTTTCCGACGGAAAACAGCTGGTGGAACGGATCGAGATGTTAGACGAAACCGACTCTGTCATCGAAAGTCCAGCCATCGTAATCGTGGATCATATCATGCCCGAGGTTCACGGTTTGGACGCGGTATCTCAATTGAAAAACCTTCATAACGAAATTCCATTTATCGTTATTACGGCTTTCGGAGACGTTGAGTTGCACAAACGCGCCGAATCGCTCGGAGCCGTCGCGGTTTTGGACAAGCCATTTGACCTTGATAGATTTCGTGATCTAACGTTAAGGTTTAGAGTTTAATAGTCAATGGACATTTGAGTTCTCGCAGCGGTAACGCGCGAAGGATAGGAGGAGTAATCTAGATAATACCCATGTAACAACGCGGTCCGTGCGATTCGCGCGGCGCTATCAAACCGTATCACGGCTTCGCTAATGACATTGCATCTACCTGCGAGGGCAAAAAATGAACCAAAACAAAAAACCACAACAATTCGAGGTAGGAAGAGCTGTTGGCGGCGCGCTGAGCGGCGCGCTCGAAAAAGCGGTTGGTACCGCTATCGGTTCGGTCGGTCTGATCGGCGGCTTTCTCGGTTCATCGCTGCGGCTACTTCCCGGCTTGCACAGCGAACGCGCCGCGACGCCGCCGGTTGAACCGGGAGAGCCGCCGGGAATCTCATATCTCGATGATGTCAACCAACCGCCGGAGCCGTCCGAAGTTCAGATCCGATGCACGGATTATTGCACCGAACGGATCGAGTCCTTTATGGTCGACGATTTGGAGGCGTTTTTACAGAATTCGCGACCCGATTGGGCGCAGGTGAGGTGGATTAATATTGCGGGCCTTCACCCTTATGTGGTCAACGGCTTCTGCGAGTCGCTGGGCTTTCACATACTGGCAGCCGAAGATGTCTTGCGCGTTCCTCAGAGGCCGCGCGTGGATGCGTACGACGACCATATTTTCGCCGTAGCCCGAATGGTCTCTTTTGACGGCGATTCTTTGCGTACCGAGCAAATTAGTCTGTTTATTACTCCGAGGATGCTGGTCACTTTTCAACAGTCGCGCGATGATCTCTGGAAGCCGATTCTCGAGCGTCTATCGGGGCCGAACTACAGGATTCGACAACGGGATGTCAGTTACTTAGCATACACACTGCTCGATACCGTAGTCGACCACGCGTTTCCCGTGCTCGAACGCTATAGCGATGTGCTAGAAGAGCTCGAAGAGGACCTGTTGTCGCGCAGTTCCACCAACGCGTTACACCGAATCCACGCGATAAAACGGGAGTTGACTGTGCTATGGCGCATCTTTCTCCCCATGCGTGAGCTGATAGTGCAGCTTGAAAAAAAAGACCAGATTCTGGTTTCCGATCTCTCGCGTACTTTTCTGCGAGACGTCCATGACCACTGCGTACAGATTATCGACATCGTCGATACTTTTCGCGATATAGCCTCTAATTTAACTGATCTATACATTTCCTTGACGTCGAATCAAACAAACGACGTCATGCGTATACTAACCATCATCGCCACGATATTCATTCCGATCACCTTTTTCGCCGGCGTCTACGGCATGAACTTCGAACATATTCCCGAACTCAAGTGGCGCTATTCATATGCCGCGTTCTGGATCGCCTGCGGTGCAATCATCGGTGCGCTCTTGTTCTATTTTCGTCGCAAAGGTTGGTTTAAGATGTAGCTATCCTTCGCGATCTGCCCTGGATCAGTATATCTCGTTTAGTCACTGTTCCGGCCGCCTTATAGATCCGCTATGCCGCCCGACACAGCTATTCGCGCATCGACTACCGCGGGCTATTCGTAATCGTTCAGAGGGGTATCGCCTATCGGTTGCGACGGCGGCTAATTCATCCTGTATAATCGGCTTAAGCTTTCGGTCCGGCTCCTGACGTACGGTCGGTACACTCCTCGCCGGCTCTGCGGGCGCGCTCGATGTTATAGGTAAATTCGCCGCCGCCTTGTTTGTAGCCTAAACGCTTTCGGCTATTCGAGGCGGTTAGCACGCCTTTCTATTCTCTTGTTAATTTGCGCCGCACCTTTGCCAATTGCGCGTCGGGATGCTCTTTGAGAATTCGATAGGCTTTGGTGCGTTCGATCCCGGCGATTTCCGCGGCGCGCTTCAGATTTCCGCCGCTCGATTCAAGGGCGCTGAGTAACTGCTGAAATAAAACGTCGTTCGCGGACGGTTTCGAAGCGCCAACGGCACAATCGGTCAACCGATCCCCATACTGGGGCGGAAGATGGTCGAGCGTGAGAGCATTCTCTTCCCCATGAAGCACGCTCATCGCGCGGGCCAGCCATTGAAGCTCGCGGACATTTTGAGTCCAAGGACGCAAACAGAGCCATTCGGCGAGCTCGACATCCAACTCGGGTAGAGGTTGTATCTCCTGCTCGGACAAAAAGTGAATGAAAAGGGGTATGATATCCTCGCGACGTTCCGCCAATTTCGGCAGCTTGATAGTAAGGACCCCTAATCGGGCGGCCAAATCGCTTCGCATCTGTCCCGACGCGATCAACGACGACAAGGGTTCCTGCGTGGCCGCGAGAATGCGAACGTCGACCTGATAAAACCGACTATCGCCTAGTGACTGAACCTCCTTCTCTTCCAATACGCGTAAAAGCTTTGTTTGCACCCTCGGCGAAAGCTCGAGAAACTCGTCGAGCAGCAAGGTGCCGCCGTTGGCTTGGCGAAAATATCCGAGATGCGCTTTGTCCGCGCCCGTGAAGGCGCCCTTGGCGTGGCCGAATAGCTCGGATTCAGCCAGGTCGGTGGGAATCGCGGCGCAATTGACCGCGATATACTCGCCGGAACGTCGGCTCCATAGATGAACGGCGCGAGCGACGCGCTCTTTTCCAGTCCCCGTGGCGCCCTCGATAACCAGAGGGATGTTTTGCTGCGCGGCCTTTTGAGCCGGCGCCAGGGCCAACGCGAGCGAGGGACCCGCCCAGAGGCCGGGTGCCGACTCTCTAAAAAGCGTTTCGCCGCTCACACCTTCGGTCACACACCCGATATTTTCGCCCAATCGTACGATATCGCCCGGGTTGAGAGCGGCTACTTCCAAGGTCTGTTTACCGTTGATATAGATTCCGTTCCGGCTGCCGAGATCGCGAATGGATAGCGCGTTGCCCACGGGCGTCACCAGCGCGTGCTTGCGAGAAATCTTGGTGCCGGGCAGTTGCGTATCGCAGCTCTTATCTCGGCCGATCAGGTGGTGCCCGTCGGGCTCGGTGACGATACCGTATTGTGGCAGGAGCCAGAGGATCGACAAACGGCTCTCCTCCGGCTGTTTTTTGCGGTGGCTGCTCGCGGTTTCGGTTTGTTCAGTGTCGATTTTCGAACTCGGCATCGTCGGTAGTAAAGGTTGATAAACAGCAGTCTATCCTCTAAACGGGAAGCGACCAACAACGGATCGACCGGTTGCCCGAAGTCGTTGACCTTTGCGGGCTTTGGCTGGACCTTAACGTTGCAAAAAATCCGTCGGCGTAAAGCGCTTCGCTCGCGAAAAATAGCGCGAACTAAAGGCGTGCTCACTTTTTTTGGAC
>JAFGIB010000243.1 GCA_016929805.1 Deltaproteobacteria bacterium
AGCGCTATTTCGAGGAGCGAGCGACGCCGCAGATTGGGCCGTCCCGCCCGAAAGACGAGCGGAGGAACTTATTAAACACGCTCTTAGAGAGCCTGGAGAAATAATTTGTCGCGCTTCGTTCTCGCGGCCGATATTATCGAATCCTTTTCCGCTCGCTGGTTCGTTTAAAATTTGTTCCGAGCCGGAGAGAGCTTTTAGTAACCGACCCGCAATACCTCGGCGAACGATCACCTCTTTTATTCTTATCATAGAAGATACCCGCATATTCGAAAGGGCGCGCTAGGGCAGCTTGACGCTCCACAGCGTGGCGACAAGGTAACCCACCCCGGATATTAATAGGGCGGGCGAACCAAGAAAGGTATCCACCGGCGAGCCCCCTGCCTTGTTCACATGGGCCATGCGTAAATAGTCTAGCACGGCGAAAGCCACGAATGGTAACGCGGCGAATTCCCGATGCGGTATCAAAACCACCGCCTCTATCGAATATAGGGCGTAGGCGATAATGGTCATGCTCGCCGTTATACCCATGGCTTGGTCGAGGAAGGACTGGTTGTAGCCGAGAAGCGAGGGCCGATGCGCACCGTCGAGTCCCTTGATCACGTCGGCCCGCCGTTTCGCGAGCGCCACGAAAAGCGCGAGCGTATAGGAGCATAACAGGAGCCAATTGGACGCTTGTACGCCCAAAAGCACGCAACCGAGCAAAACGCGTAGGATAAAACCGGCGGACAAGAGAAATACGTCGAGTAACGGTACGTTCTTGCCGCCGAAGCTATAGAAGAGATTAACGCAAAGATAGACGCTCAAGATTATCAAGGTCCCAATGCGACCCGTTTCGAGAGCCAAAATGACACCGATCGCGGCCAGAAAAAGCGCCCAAAGATAGGCGCCGCGCTTTGAAATCCGGCCCGATGCTACCGGCCGATTTCGTTTGGTGTCGTGGGCTCTGTCGCGTTCGGCGTCCTTAGCGTCGTTAAATGAATAGACAGCGGAGGTCCCTATACAGAACGAGATCAATCCGAGAGCAAACGCCAACGGATCGAGGTGCGCGCCCGCCGCCAGGGCGAACGGCACCGGCATAAAGACAAAGCCGTTCTTTACCCAATGCTTCGGGCGGGATAGCTCAATGTAGTCGCCGATAATCATGGATGCATTCTACCTCACAGAGGTCCGCGTTCCGAAATAGAGATCGCTGATTTTTTCGAAAACAAGGGGGTCTTTGTGGGATGTAGCAGCCGAAAAGCGGTACGCCAACGGTTTCTATCGCCGGCCGAGTCGCCGCCCGCAATAGGGGCAATATTGGAAGGTGGGGTCCAAAGCGGCCCGGCAGTGAGAACAGCGGTTCGGTTCCTCGGTTCTTGGCTGAAAGGGCGACTTTGCCGCGTCCCCGCCGAGAGCGCCGCAATTGTCGCAAGCGGTGAATGCGTTTCCCCGTTTCAGAGGAAAAAAGGGAATAAAGAACAGGCTCAGGTAATGGTCTATTCGTTTTTTATAAAGAGTATTATGACCGCATAACGGACAAGACATCTCCAGCTTTTCGATGCGAATCGTACGGGGTTGAACGCCTGCGATAAAGAAAAACATCGCAAATTCCTGATCGAGCTTATCATTCTCAAAAGTTGCTTCTAAAAGCCTTTTGTCAAGTCGCCCGCGTCGCATCCCGCAAATCGAGAGCGCTTAAATAGGGCAAAACGAACAGCCGCTTTCACGCCTTCCGCAAGTGAAGCTATTTTTGCGTGAGCCCTTAGAAACTTCGAGCTATCGATGGACCTCTCGACGGTACTTATGAGGAGTGTAGTCGGTCCAGCGTCTGAACGCCCGGTGAAATGCCGTCGTTTGCGAGAACCCCAGCAGGTACGCGATCTTTCCCATATCCATCCGGGTGGTTTCGAGATAGCGAAGGGCGAGACGCCGTCTTAAATCATCTAACAGGGTTTTATAGCTCGTTCCTTCCTGTTCGAGACGACGGGTGAGCGTACGCCGGCTCATGTCCAAAATACTCGCGATGTGCACCGCGTTGGTCTTGCCTTTTGGAAGCTCCGTTTCTATCAGTTTTCTAACGCGTTCAGTCAGGCTTTCGGTTCGAGGTCGCTCGGATAGAAGAACTTCCATATGTTGGCGCAAAACATCGTGCAGTTTCGGGTCCGAATTAATCAGAGGCGCGTCCAGAAGCTCTGCGTCGAAGACCACCGCGTCAAAAGGCATTTGAAAGCGGAGCGTCGCTTTAGGGAAAGTCAGCGTATACTCCTGATCTTTTTCAGGTCGGCGTATTCTAAACCAGACCTCGCTTATCCCGTGCTCGTCCGAGCTAATCGATCGAAAAATACCCCGGTAGACGCCCGCCAAGCGAAAATCCGTCGCCGCGCGATTGAGAGGAAGTATCGAGTTGAGAACCAGTGACGCCTTTCCATTCCAATATTGAAGTGAAAAGTCCGCCGAGTCATCGAGCAATCGGATGTAACGTTGAATAATCTCTATCGCTTCCCTCAGCGTGGCGCTCGAACTCGCGGCGTATTCAAGAACGTCAAAGTCGCCGGAATCAATGGCTCGCGCGGCTCGTAACCCGAGATCCTCGTCGCCGGTTAGCTGAATAGCGTTGTTCAACAGCTTGAGAACGGCTGAAATCGGAATTCGTCTTTTAGGGTCGAGATCTCGAAACGTCTCGAGCAACTGGCCGGGTATTTCTGGTTTCTGGCTAAGGATCGCTAAAAAAGGCTTTAGAGTCTGCGCTGAAAAACAGAGTATTTCAGTAGAGTTCGTGTGAGAACTGGGGGTTTCGATCGAGGTTGTAACCGGCGTTTCCACAATAAAATGTCGATTTTTTCGCTATCGAATAGAAAAACTCAACGCAAACAGCCTTCGATCAATTAAATGCAGCGCGCGCGCAATTCCGGTCTTACCTATTCGTTAAAAATTAAAAAATCCTCCTTTCTGCCGTGTTGATGTCATCGTTTTTTGCGACGGCGAATAAAAAAACAGCCTATCGCGGCGCGCGCAATAGGCTGTGAGTGTCGTTGTTTATTAGTTAGAGAATGCGCCTGATTACTGGCAATTCGTAATGTACGAATTCGCCTTGTCCGGATCGTCGCTGTCTTCGTCCGTGATGTCAACCGCGGCGATAGCGCACCCTTCTCTCATATAAAAGGCGTTGCAGGGCTCTAGCGCCGTGTCTAACCCCGCGGGATCGCAACAGGGGTGCTCCTCGCCTCCGCAACCGTCTTCACCGTCATAAAAAATCTCCCAGAAATCCGCGTACTCGGCATCGTTGGGATCTCCGAGCCAGCATTTGTCATCAGCGTCACAATATCCGTTGGGCTTCGTCCCCCATTGGTCTTGAGGTAAATCATCACACTCATTTGCCGCATAGGCTCCCATAGCAAAAAGGCCACATTGCGACTGGTCTGCAAGGTCGGGAAGTATCGTTTGTTTCATCTCCTCCACGGGAATAAACAGCCGTAGCTCCGCTTTCAAATCCCAGTTACTTTTGAGGTCCATACTGCCGTAACAGCTCCAGTTATCAGGATTGTTTTTCAAGGTTAGCCAAAGGAATTTGATGGGTTGCTCGTAATCGATCCTAGTTTCTTTCCATCTAACCGCCCAGGTCAGGCCGCTCGCTTGCGCAAGAACCTCTTCCGATGGTTTTTCAGTTAATTCGGCGGCGTCAAAGCCGTTGTAGTTGACCTCAAGCACGTGTTTCTTCCAGCGGCCCGGGTCGTTCGGCGGGCCGTCGTGAACCGGCGGCGGCGCGCCGTTGGGTCCGTAAAAGCTGAAGCTTCCGTCGCAGTTTACTTTTCCACTGCTGATCTCAACGGTCACCGGAACCGGTTCTGTCATATCCTCGGTTCTCGGCACGTCCCTAAAACGTACTAACGTGACGTCTGCGCCCTTCGTTTGATAATTTGCAACGAGCTTGTTGATCATCTCATTGGCGACATTTTCATAGAGTTGCGGAAGGTAGATCATGGTGGCGAACTCCAGATCGTAGGTTTCGCCCTTTGACATGCTTTGTTCCTTTCGCGCGATGTCGACCGTGTTGCAGCAATCGCCCATGGGCCGGTTATTCGGATCAAGATCTTTAAGTACGGCATAGGGACAGCCCGAGTTCAAACAATAAGGGTCGTCCAACGGTGGGTTTTTAGCAGGGCAATCGGGCAATTCGCCGTTGTCTCCTCCACCTCCACCTGTTCCACCTCCGCCAATACCGCCGCTCTCACTATCGCCGCTATCATCACTACCGCCGCTCTCACTATCGCCGCCTGAACCCGACTTTTCCGGTGAATTACCGTCATCACCACCACAGCCAAACGCCGCGGTCACGAAAACTACTATCGAAATAGAAATTGCAAGCCTTAAGAATCCGATTATTGAGTTATTAGTCATAATTTTGAACCTGTATTGAGTTGTTACCGCTCATCCCGTCGTATAGGTGCCTTTGAAAGAGTTTTTTTCTTAGCCCCTAAGGCCATCTTTTGGAACGAGGATAATATGTGCTCTTACTCATGTTCGCAAGAGACTTCACCTATTTTGGAAATAAAGGCAAATTATCACTATTTGCGCAAAGATAGGTAGGAAATCAGGGCATTTTTCGTGAAGCGGTGACGCTCGAATAAGAGTTATATCCTGCAACGAGGCTCGAGTTCTGCCAACTCTCGTGTCGAGGCCCAAAAGGCCTATCTCGCGGTTTGTTACGCCGGCGCCTTTGAAAATAAATAGAAAAAAACAGCCGCTGATCGAGAGTTAAGCGGCGGAGCACAGCGAGATATCCATTGCTCGGGTCCGTATCGTTCGAGATGACGGTTCTTCAGCTTCGAATAGCGGTCGCGACGAGAGCTGATTCATCGAAATAATAGAGGTTGTTCGCGTAATTTCCTTCCCAAACCGCGTTTCTTTGTGTACGAAAGTCTACTCATAAAAGAACGCTTCTGACTCAGCCAACGATACCCGATCGGCAAGCTATATAGGATATTCATATATTCCCATTTATCTAGTTCCGGAGGAAAAATGCGAATTCGAATGAGCACATCTTCAGCCTGGCTGGCCGTCGTCCTAGTTTGCTATCCGGCCGGCGCATTCGCGGGGGGTATCGAATTTCCGGGCGATGGTACAAGAGGGCTCGGTCGAGGGGGAGCGATTATGACCCGCCCTGACGACCCCTACGTGATGGCGCGCAATCCGGCACTCTTATCCGATTTATGGGGCTCTCAACTCTATATCAACACCATTATAGGAATGCCTCACAACTGCTCTCAACTCTCCGGGGGGTGGGGATGGGGATACGAGACCAACGCCGAATCCGTTCTTTCCACGGGAAAAGGCGAGCCCGCGCTATACAGTGAAGCGGAAGAGGGGTCGATGGGCGGTCCGAGCCGAGGCGAGATGGTGGACTTGTCGCCTTCGGCAGTACCCTATTGGGGAGAACCTTATCCCGAGCTCTGTTATTCAGCGGGCGCGACGCTTATTCCAAGTGTGCTTCTGTCGACGAAGATCAACGAAGACATCGGGGTGGGCCTCGGTTTTATGCCCCCTGAGCTCTATCAGAACAACGGCTTTGGTGGACGCAACGGCGTCGTCGACACGCCCTACGGAAAGCGGCCGAGTCCGCTTCGCTATATTGAGCCCGCATACCAGGACGTCACCTATTTTGGATTATTGGGGGCGATTGGTTACAGGGTTTTACCCTGGCTTCGATTGGGAGCCGGATTCAGATGGACCATGGTACTGGTCGACGCTCAGAACTTTACCAATATCGGATCAGACGCTGATCCGATACGTGATGTCCTCACGGATTTTTTCGGCAAAGACCTCTTCATTCCGGGCTTTACCGCGTCGATTCACATCGTACCGACCGACAGTGTCGACATCGCGGTCGGCTATCGTTGGGAAGATCACGTGAGACTTAACGATGCGAAAATCGATGTAACCTCGGCGCCCTTGTCTTTTTACTCCACGGAAGATGACTTTTTGCTGTACCAAGATCCCGAGGGGAATATACGCCCAGTCGGTTCATCCGCACTCGTAGAGCGAGAGAACAATCCGGGTTCTATTACGGCCGAGCCGGTCACGGTTCCGCAGCTCAGCGCGGGTATTCGCTTCGCGGATCGAATTCGGCCTCGCCCGGAGAGTTACGTCGGTTTGGAGAAAAACAAAGATCCGGTACGCGACCCGATGGCGGATGAATACTGGGACATCGAATTCAACGCCATCTACTACTTTACCTCCGCGTTCGAAACGCAATCGCTCATCACGCCGGGGCTTCAGATTATCGACTGGGAGTCGATCAGGGTGACGGGCACGGAAGGAAACTATCAAACCCAGATCGTACCGGGTAATTTCGATGGCGGAAAATGTCTGGAGGAGAACGCGAACGGGTGTATTAAAGCTCAACAAATTCCAAGAGATTATAAGGGCAAGGACCAAATCTCGCTTCGCCTCGGGGGAGATTACAACGCGATACCAAACGTGCTCGCCTTGAGACTTGGGGTCTCTTATGAATCGCGCGGCCAGGACCCCGGATATGTCAGGCCGAGCTGGTCGATGCCGTTTGAGCGACTGGGTCTTCACGGAGGGCTCACTTGGCGAATCGACGGAAGAACCGATGTATCGATAGGCTACGGCCACTTTTTCCAAGAGACGATCAAGGTGGCCCTTAACACCAGCGAGCAGGGAAGCGGTTTTCCTAGGCTTTTTTCTCTCGATCCCGCGACGGGAGAGACGCTTTCGAAGGAGCAGGTTGATCAAAAGTATCATGTTGTTCCCGAAAGCGAGGCGGACGGGATAGCTCAGATTCCCATCTACTCGGGTCAATACGAAAAACAAACGGGAAGATGGGGTAAGTACTACGCGAACGCGGGCACGCACAAGTCCGGCTTGGACGTTGTAAGCATCAGTATTATGCGCCATTTCTAAGAGCGTGTTTAATAAGGTCCGACCGAGTATTTCGGAGCGCGACGGTCCAAAATGCAAGGAGCCGCGACGAAGTAGTAGCAGCGCTATTTCGAGGAGCGAGCGACGCCGCAGATTGGGCCGTCCCGCCCGAAAGACGAGCGGAGGACCTTTTTAAACACGCTCTAAACAGGATCGCGTTATTCGCGATCCAAGCCGAGGCCGTCCGCCCGAGCGTTGTGCCCGACGACAGGGATGTCGGCGCGAAGAAAAGAATTGCGAATACCTCGCTTAAGGCTTTTTTTGCTCTAAAGGATTACGGTAATTCGTGGCGTTTGCCTATTCCAGGGCGTTAAACAGCCATGCCGTCGGGCCACCGCTCGGCGAGATTTCAGTTGAATCAAAGCGTCGTACGATCCAATGCCGAGTGTGTATCGCTTTTTTGAAAATCGACCGCTGTCTCGGTCACGCCTTTCTCTATCAATCTTCTTTTGATGACCCGATAGGTTCCGGTTTTAGGCAAGGCCTCGACAAAATCGATGTAACGCGGGATGAGATTCGCGGGCACGCGCTCTGTGATCCATTGATAGAGCGCGGATGCTTCCGGCTTTCTCCCTTCCAGCGGAACGATCGAAATCATCAAGTCGTCCTCGCCCGTTCCGTTCGCCACCGGATAAGCCGCGCATTCGAGAATATCCGGATGTTTCTCTAGCTCCCGTTCGAGTTCGTATACGCCGATCCTCTCGCCCGATCGACGGACGGTCTCGCTGGTTCGGCCGCAATAGAAAAGAAATCCGTTTTCATCCTTGTAGACAAAGTCGCCGGTATATAGCCAGCCGTCACGCACGTTGGCCTCGGTCTCTTTTTCGCTCTTGTAGTAGGCGAGGACGCCTTTCTTTTTTCCGACCCAGGTGATCAGCTCGCCGCGCTCTCCCGGTCTTACCTCCTCCGCTTTCTCATCGACGATCCGAAAGCGAACCATGGTGGGCTTTCCGAACGAACCCAACGGGCCGTTTCCCATGTTGAAGCTCGCAAAGCTTCCCGTGTCCACGGCATCGTAAACGTCGTAAACCTTTACCGCGAAGCGCTCCTCGAACTCGCGCCAAATCGCAGCCGGACAGCCGGCCGCTAAGACCATGCGCACTGAGTTCTCCCGGTCATTGGGTTTTCGCGGCTGTTTGGCGAGAACCGGTATCATCGAACCCAGCGCGTTGAACGTGGTCGCGCCGTACATCCTTATCTCGCCCCAAAAATTTCGAGCGGAAAAACCCCGGCTGAGGCCGACTTGAAGGTCTCTCCACATGGCTTCAGTGACCGTGAAAAAAAGGGCGTTCGCGTGGTATAGAGGTAAACAGGTGTACAGGACGTCGTCCTTTTCGTAAAAGACGTGCGCCGCGATTCCAAGTAACAGCACACCCGAGTGCGCGTAGGTGTATACCACGCCTTTGGGAAGTCCCGTCGTCCCGGAAGTGTACATGATGAGGCAGGGATTGTTCCTATCGAACTCGATGCCCAAGTTAGTCGATAAGAGGTCGACGTCGAGATAGTGTTCGAGAGGCTCGGCCCAGCTCGGAAGCTTGAAGCGGGGATCGGCGTCGATCGTATTCACGATAAAACGGTCTATCGAATTGACCTTATCCTGGACCGTTTCAACCGCTGCGAGAAGGCGATGATCGATGAATAGAAAACGCGTTTCCGTATCGAGCAGTATCGAGCTCAGGTCATCGCCCGTGATCCCAGTAGGTACCGGGACCGCGCACATACCGAGCTTTTGAGTTGCATAGAAAACGATCAACCACTCGGGCGAATTTTCCATCATGATCGCCGCCGTTTGACCCGGCCCGGCTCCATAACTCTTAAGGCGATGCGCGACCCGATTACTCTGCTGGTTGATATCGCGCAACGAAAAGGCTCGCTCGTAAAAACGTAAAAACCGATTATCATTGCGCTCTCGAGCTTTTTGTTCCAACAGGTCCGAAAAGGAACGCTCCGCGGGTCGTATCAACCCCTCCGACGACCCTTTAGATAACGCGGTACGCCCTAGAGCACGGTCCTTGATTTGAAGCTTTACGAGCCAAACAGCAGCTCGGCCGAGTTTACGAACGATGTCTGTTATGGTGTCGATATAGCCCATCTGGTAAAACCCACCCGATCTCCCTTTTTCATTGCCGTACCGCGATTTCCTAGGGCACCCTACCATACAAGGGTGACAACCACCAAGGTCAAGTTATAATCGTTTACCGCATGAATTGGCAGCCGCCGCAACAGACCGAAAAACAGCCCGGGAAGGCGACCCAACAGTCCGAGGGCGTCGGGTTTTCACCCGGTCATTATCAACTGAGCAAAGCAACAACGTAAGGAAAATATGACCGAAGCGCAAATATCAACTCCCCGTATCGATCTGACCGGAAAGGTCGCAATTGTGACTGGCGCGAGTCGAGGTATCGGAGGATCGATTTCCCAATGTTTTGCAAAACACGGTGCAAAAGTCGTGCTCGCCGCCCGCAAGAGAGAAGCGCTTGATGAAGCGGTGAAAACGATAGAGTCGGAGGGGGGCGATGCACTCGCCGTCACCTGCCACACCGGACAAGAGGAGCAGGTTATAAACCTCGTTCAGACCGCGATATCGCACTACGGCAAAGTCGATGTTTTGGTCAATAATGCCGCCACCAATCCCTATTTCGGCCCCTTGTTGGACGTCGAATCGAGGGCTTGGGACAAGACCTTTGACGTGAATGCCAAAGGCTACTTCATGATGACCCGCGAGGTGGCCAGGCACTTGATCAAGCGGGGCGCGCCCGGCTCTATAATTAATATTGCCAGTATCGCCGGGCTGCATCCAGCGGTTGCTCAAGGCGTATACGGTATGACCAAAGCCGCGGTCATTTCCATGACCTTGACACTCGCCGTCGAGCTGGGCGGCACCGGCATTCGCATCAATTCGATCGCGCCGGGATTGGTCGAGACGAAATTCTCCGGCGCTCTAGTCTCGATGAAAGAGGTCGTGAATAAGATCGCTGCGCGCTCGCCCCTGCGGCGAATTGGACAGCCGGATGACGTCGCCGGGCTCGCCCTTTTTTTGGCGAGCGATGCCTCGAATTTCATCACCGGACAAACGATTGTGGTCGATGGCGGTCAAACGATCGGCGTTTGAAGGCGCGCGCCTTGGGACGTGAATTCATCGACGGAAACCGGGCGATCGCGAGAGGAGCGCTGCGCGCGAAGTGCGACTTTTTCGCGAGCTATCCCATCACTCCCGCGACCACTATCTTGCAGGAAATGCAAGCATCCCTACCTGATAACCAGGGGATTGCGATTCAAGCGGAGGACGAAATCGCCGCCATTGGTTTTTGCATCGGAGCCTCCATGGCCGGCAGAAAGGTCATGACGGCAACCAGCGGTCCGGGCATGAGTCTATACAGCGAGAACATCGGCCTCGCCTTGATGTGCGAAACGCCGCTCGTAATAGTCGATGTTCAACGTCAAGGTCCAGCGACAGGCTCGGCGACCAAAGGAGCGGATAGCGACATTCTGTTTTCTCGCTGGATTACCTCCTCGGGACTACCGGTCATCGCGCTCTGTCCGGCCACGATTGAAGAGGCGTACGAGCTCACCTATCACGCTTTTAATCTCGCCGAGAAATTCCGCGCGCCGGTCATTGTTTTATCGAATAAAGAGATCAGCATGACTCGGGAAACGGTTGATCTCGATCGCGTGAAGCTGCAGCCCGTGATCAACCGCAACCGGGTGTTACCGGATGAAGCCGTTTTTCTGCCACACGCCTTTACCCGGCCCGACGAGGTGCCGCCCTTTGCCGATTTTGGAGGCGATCGGGTAACGCGACATACGACCTCGACGCACGACCAGGCGGCGTACTTGACCTCGCATCCGCGAATCATCCAAGAGATGATCGATCACTATTTCGCGAAGATCGACTCCGCGGCCGAGGAGATCGCGCGAGTGAAAACCGACTTTCAGCAAGATGCCGAAACGCTTATAATCAGCTACGGAATCACCTCGCGAAGCGTTGCGGTAGCGGTCAGAGAAGCGCGTTCAAGAGGAATAAAGCTCTCTTCTTTAGTTCTACAGACTCTTTGGCCGACGCCCGAGAAAGCCATTCGCTCGGCCATGACCGGTGTAAAAAAGGTTGTCGTTCCGGAGATGAATATGGGGCAGTACCGTCGCGAGATCGAAAGACTATCGCCGCCTGAAGTCAAGCTGGTCGGCGTCGCCAAGATGAACACACAACTCTTGACGCCGCAAGAGATACTCGAGCAAGGGACGGTTTTGTGAATGCGCCACGACGCGGGACCTACCTAAACGAAAGGTTCGGAGCGCTTGCGTTTTGCCCGGGATGCGGACACGCGCAACTCGTAAAAGCGATTGATAGGGCGTTAGTCAAGCTACAACCCGATCCTTCGAAAGTCGTAATCGTGACGGACATCGGCTGCATCGGCTTATCGGATCGATACTTCATCACCAGCGCCTTTCACGGGCTTCACGGACGCTCGATTACCTATGCATGCGGCATCAAGTTGGCGCGCCCCGAGCTCCGCGTCATCGTATTGATGGGCGACGGGGGCTGCGGCATCGGCGCGACTCATCTTCTCAACGTGGCGCGACGCAATATCGCTATCACCCTAATCATAGCGAACAATCTGAACTACGGCATGACCGGCGGACAGCACTCGGTAACCACCCCTTTTCAGGGGATTACCTCCTCTTGTCCCGAGGGAAATATCGAAACTCCCATCGATCTCTGCGCAACGGTCGCGGCCGCGGGCGGCTCTTGGGTCTATCGCGGCACGGTATTCGACAGGGCGCTTTCAGACGTCATTGTCGGCGCGATTGAGCACCGCGGCTTTTCCATGCTCGAGGTCTGGGAGCTATGCACCGCTTATTACGCCCCGCGTAATAAGCTCGATAAGAAGGGGCTTTTAAGCTTGCTCGATCGGTCGGGCTTCAAGACGGGAATGATAGCGAACGCCCCTAGGCCTGAATACAGCGAGCAACTGCGACGAATCGGCCGAAAAAAACAGACCCTTTTAAGGAATCGGGAGCAACCAATAAAAGAAATATATGATAACACGGTGGGTAAACAGATCGGTATCGTGCTCGCCGGAAGCGCGGGGCAAAAGATCAGGTCGGCGGCGACGCTTTTCGCTCAAGCCTCTATGCTCGCGGGGCTGAACGCAACTCAAAAGGATGACTATCCGATAACCGTCCAAACGGGCCATTCGGTTTCGGAGATTATCCTCAGCCCCGAAAGAATCGACTATACCGCTATAGATTCTCCGGACTATGTCGTCTTGATATCGCAAGATGGTTTTATGGCCACGATGGATCGCTTCCGGCGATTGACGGAACATTGTACGATCTTCGCTCATCACGGTATCGAGCTACCCCAAACAAACGCGAGATGCTATTCAATCGCTTTTGCAGCCGCTTCCGAACCGATCGGCAGAAACGCGATAGTCATCGTTGCGTTGGCTGTATTGCTTCAAATAAGCGGTCTATTCCCGCTGGAAGCTTTTTCAGATGCAATCAGGCGTTTTAGCGAAAAAAACGCGAGAGAAATCAACCTTCACGCGGTACGAATCGGCAAGGAGCTGGCGAAAAAAACAAAGAAGGAATAGACGGTTTTTTCGGGAGAAAACCCGCGGCCGGCAATGACTCACGTTGACCGAAAGGGGAAGATCTGAGATCATTGCGGACGATTTTTTGTAGCGAACAATCGTACGAATCGTCAAAGGTATTTGGATTCGAAAGCGCGATATACCATTGCCCTTCCGGCATACCCTGCTTAGGAGAATCAAATGGCACGTTTTATTATATATTTTATGCTTGTTCTATCTCTCGCCGTTGTTGGAAGACCGAATGTATCGCGAGCGGGGCAAGATGATTCAGAGGCGGCGTCACGAGCGAGCATTCGCTCGTGCGGAAACATACACATAGAAGCCAGCGCCGAGTGCGAATTGATTCCGCCGAGCGCCGACTGTGAGATCGAGTGTACGCCGGTCGCCATCGAGGCGGCCTGCGACGCGAAACTCGCGCTGGAATGCGAAGGCGATTGCGATCTGTCCGCGAGCGTCGATTGTACTGGGGAGTGTCAAGCGAACTGCGAGGCGGATTGCGAGGTAGAGCCCGGCGAGTTTGACTGCGCCGCCGACTGCAGCGCGGATTGCTACGCGAGTTGCGAGGGTCATTGTGAAGCGGATGAGGATAGCGCCTCGTGCCGGGGACGCTGTGAGGCTTCCTGTGACGCCAGTTGTGATGCCGAATGCGACGTCGAGCTTCCCAGCGCGGATTGCGAAGCGGGTTGCGAGGCGAGCTGTAACGGGTCGTGCGAAGCAGAAGCGAACTTCGATTGCCAAATCGAGTGCCAGGGAGAGGCTTACGCCGACTGCGAGCTCGATATGCAGGGCGGCTGTGAAGCGGCTTGTAAGACGGAAGAGGGCGCTCTTTTTTGCGATGGCAGTTACGTCGATTACGGCGATAATTTGGACGAATGCGTCGCCGCGTTAAAAGCGGCGTTGGATATCCGCGTCGAGGCTTACGGCGAAGCCGGCTGTGAAGGCGGAAGCTGTAGCGCCGAAGGCGGGTTTTCGTGTGAATGTTCAACCGCTCCCGGCCGCAATAACGAGCTACCGGTGTGGGCGACTCTATCGCTGGCCTTGGGGCTTATATTCGCGATTCGCAGAAAAATATCCCTTGATAGGTGAAAAAGCCGCTGCGGGAAGCCGTGCTTTGATTTTGTCTCTTCTTGCGGCGTTTATCTCCCCGATTCCGCAAGCCTAAAAAAGTGGATTTATTAGAACAAGTCGCGAGCCTGGGCGGCAGGCTACTCAGAGTTGAGCGGTATGCCGAGGCGAAAAAGAGAGAAGCCGGCACCGTCCCAGCGCTTCTTCTGACCTTTGACGTCGGCCGTATCCTGATTTGGGCGAGCGCGGCGAAGCGAGAACTCGTGCTCGAAATGATAGCGGATCGCGAAGAGCTTCCAAGCGGACTGATAAAACTAGACGAAGAAGAGCCGTGGTGGCGTGTTCTAGGTAGCCCTCTTGCAGCAGCCCGAGCAGAAGATGATCGACGAGGCTACCGGCTTCAATTTCGCCAAGACAATCACAACCCGCGCCATCTATCGCTCACGGTAAACGGTGATACGATCCAAGTGCGCATTAAAAAGCCGTCGACGGGTTGCTCAGCGAAGACGCGAAAGAGCTTTAAAACGTAATTTTTTTGAGGTGATTCACCGTTGTCTGGGTAACTTTTCAAAAAGCGGTGGCGCGCAGACGGGGATACCTGGGAGCGCGGGCGTCTCGCCCGTATTATCCTTAACGTTGCAAAAAATCCGTCGGCGTAAAGCGCTTCGCTCGCGAAAAATAGCGCGAACTAAAGGCGTGCTCACTTTTTTTGGAC
>JAFGIB010000244.1 GCA_016929805.1 Deltaproteobacteria bacterium
CCGTAAAACCGGCTTTCGTCCTCGCGCCGGCTCGTCAGGTACAGCAAGTACCATCCTCGCCGGCCGTGCGGGCGCGCTCGGTTTTACAGGTGAATTGGCCGCCGACTTGTATGACCCCTGAACGCTTACGCGCGGACGAGCCGATCGTTGCGCTTTGCACCAGCATCGGCGTCGACGTTTTTCGAGGTCACCCCACCGATTTATTGGCGCGGCACTACTGGGCGGCCCGTATGCGCGGGGCCGACGTCGTGGTTAAGATTCCGTCTGATTGTCCGCTCGTAGACCCGCGTATTATCGACCGCGTGATCAGCTTTTACATGGCGAATCCACACGACTACGACTTCGTCAGCAATCTACATCCCGCCACATATCCGGACGGAAACGACGTAGAGGTGATCTCCTTCGAAGCGCTCGAAAAGGCGTTTCGCCTGGCTTGCCGCCCGATCGACCGCGAACATACGACGCCTTTTTTTTGGACCCAGCCCGAGCGCTTTCGCATCGGTAATGTCCGATGGGGAACCGGCCTCGATTACTCGTTGAGTCATCGATGGGTCGTGGATTACCCCGAGGACTACGAGCTGGTCAGACGCATTTACCAAGCACTTGAGCCGATCCGAGGCTCGCTTTTTTCTCTCAGGGATATCCTGGCGCTGGTAAGCCGCTGGCCGTTTCTGATGGAAATCAACGCGGCACATCGAGGTTCGAGCTGGATGGCGGCCGAGGCGCACGAGTTATGCGGATCGCGCACACACGCCGCCGAGCTAGAGGAGCGGATAGCATGCAACGAGTAGCAGAAATAAGTTTAACGGAGTCAAACGTGGACAGCGTCGAGTCGCTAGCGTACCGAGCGCGGCGCCATGTAGTCGCGATGGCCGGCCGCGGAGGATGTTTCATCGGTTCGGCCTTTTCGTGTATCGATATTATCGCGTGTCTGTACTGCGACGTGATGCGTATCGATCCCCAACGTCTAAACGCGCCGGAGCGTGACTACTTTTTACTATCAAAAGGTCACGCGGTGCCCGCGCTATACGCGGTTCTGGTCGAACGCGGTTTTTTCGGACGCCGTCGTCTCGACCATCATCTGCAGCCGAGCGACGATATTTATCTGCATCCCAACCGCAACATTCCGGGCATCGAGTTTCACTCCGGCTCTCTGGGTCACGCGCTGGCCGTCGGGATCGGGATCGCCCTTGATATCAAACTTAGGAAAAAGAGTAATCGCGTGTTTGTGCTGCTCGGAGATGGCGAACTCAACGAGGGTTCTGTATGGGAAAGCATCATGGTCGCCCGGGCGCAACAGCTCGACAATCTGATAGCGATCGTCGATCGCAATCGTCGACAGGCCAATCTCCCAACCGAGTCTCTCGTTCCGCTGGAGCCTTTAAGCGACAAATTTGCGGCGTTCGGCTGGAGCGTTCGCGAATGCGACGGCCATGATTTTAAGTCGTTACGAACTGCGTTTCATCCCGCGCCCGCGCGATCAAACGCGCCGAACGCGATAATCGCCCACACCGCGCGCGGTCGCGGCATCGCCAGCATTCAAGATCGAGCGAATGGCTGGTTTATGAAGTTAGACGAAGGGCAGCGACTCGAATTTTTGGCCGAGCTCGACCAGTCATGGGAGACGGCAAGATGAAGTCAGCGAAATCGAAGAGCTACCACGAGGTACTGATCGACTTGGCCTCCGCGAACGAAGCGCTCGTGGTGATGACCGCGGAAAACCGGATTCATCTCGGCGAGCTCCCGGAAATACTCGGGCCGCGCTTTATCGACCTCGGTATTTGCGAGCAAACCCTGGTGGGTGCGGCCGCCGGACTGGCGCTTCGCGGGCGGCGGCCTTTTGTCCACGCGCTCGCGGCGTTTCTGACCATGCGCGCCTTCGAATTTATTCGAACCGATATCGGTTTGGCGAATCTTCCGGTCACCTTGGTCGGTTTTGTCCCCGGAATTTTGTCCGAAGCGAATGGACCAACCCATCAAGCGATAGAGGACATCGCGCTCATGCGGCTGGTGCCGAATATGCAAATCGTCTGCCCCGCCAATATCGAAGAGCTTGCGTTGTGTATACCGGCGGTTTTCGCCACCCGGCGTCCCTGCTATCTGCGTTTCAACGAGACACAAGCCGCGTATCCCGCCGGCAAACCTTTTGTTTTGGGCCGAGCGGAGGTGCGCGGAGACGGCGATGACGTCGCGCTGCTGAGCTACGGCGTGATGGTCGCCGAAGCGGAAAAAGCGCGTGTGATACTAAAAAACCAAGGCATCGGCGTGCGCTTGGTCAACTTGCGCTCACTGGTTCCGATTGACCAGGAAGCGTTGCTGGAGGCGATGTGCGCAACGCGTTTTACGGTTACGTTGCAAGATCACGCCGGCGAGAGTGGGCTGTTCGAGATCGTCTTGAGCCTGATCTCTCGCTTCCAGCTCGACATCAATGTTTTACCTTTGGGTTTCGGCAAACGCGGTTTTATCCCCGCGGCGATGGACTTGGCGCTCGAGCACGAGGGGCTGAGCGCGGAGAGGATTGCGAATGCCATAAGACAAGAGTTTACCTTAACGTTGCAAAAATTCCGTCGGCGTAAAGCGCTTCGCTCGCGAAAAATAGCGCGAACTAAGGGCGTGCTCACTTTTTTTGGAC
>JAFGIB010000245.1 GCA_016929805.1 Deltaproteobacteria bacterium
CCGGCGCGAGGACGAAAGCCGGTTTTACGGGATGAATTGGCCGCCGTCGTAGTCAAACAGCAGTACCCCCCTGAACGGTTACGCGAATGAATCGGCAAGCCTAAAGGCTCGTGAAAATCTCTCGAATAGCCGGCCCTCGACGCGAATTCAATTTTAGTGTAATTATCCGCTATAGTAGCTTTTTCTAAGCTCTTCATAATAAAACCGCCGTCGCGTCTAAAGAACCTCTATTCGTACCGTGAAAATTGAGTATAGTTCGATTTCATGTATACCAATAATCTCCGTTTAGTCATCGTTCTGTTCAGCCTCCTGGTATTTTTTGTCTCCTGCAGATCAGGCAAAGGTACGGAAGAGACGGAACCAATCGTAAAAATCATGGAGTTACCCGTGGCTTTGCGTAATAAGGACCCTGAGCCTTCTTCTGCGCGCAAAGTTGAAATCAGTTTCCAGGAGTTACGCGTAGACGGAAAAACCGTCCTGCAATTGACGGAAGGCAAAATACCAGACTCTGAAAGAAGTGGTCTGGTAGCGCCTAAAATCGAATCCGCTCTCGATAATCCAAGACGGTCCCATATTTCGGTTGAAGCGTACTCCGGCGTTCCGTTTAAGACTCTGCTGCTGACATTGGGATCCGCTCAAAGCACCGGGACTCGAAACGCGTCGTTTAGAGTTCGCGAGCCGGGACAAACGGATAAAACAGGATGGCTTGAAATTAAGAATTTCAAGGTGTTGGAGTCGACTTGGGAGGAGATTACGTTCGACAACGTATCGTCGCGACCCTGGACCGATTTTGTAAACGTTTGGGAAGATGTTGCGATGGCGTGTCGGAGACAAAAAAGCGTCGTTTTCTGTAAAGACATGCCGACCAAGATCTCGCAGAGAGGCAGGCTGCAGATAATCCTGTCAACGGCCGGTTCCGCCATAACCCTAGAATTCAAACAGGTTGGAGAGCCGAGGCCCGAGGAGATGGAGTTACCCGAGGGACAACCGCCGCTCGAACAGGTGGTTGTCGGGGAAAAAGACGGGGTGAAAATGGCGGCCTACAAGATACCCGAAGGACTGCAAATCGTTGAAGGGCAAGAGTATATACCGGAGGAGTTCCCGATTCCGGACGGGTTAGACGACGAGCTTACCGAGGAATTCCTCAAGATAGCTCCGGCTCGAGAAGCGGGATTTCAATTCCGGGGCGGGGAAGCTCTATACTTACCCTCTCCGGTCTCGGAAACCATGGCTCCTGTCTGCGGCAAAATCGCCTGTGGCGTCGTGATCACGGGTCGTCCTATCTCGCCGGTCTTTCGCATGCTTTCGTTAATCGGCGGGTCGTTTCCAGACGGTTCGCCGTTCCCCGCTATCGCATTCATGCTTCCGCCGATTTGAACGGTAGTTCCGACCGTGTGGCGTAATATCAAGTTCTTCGGACAATACCTGGTTCATCGGAAGATCGTAACGATTCCGCAGCTCGTAGCGGCGCTTGAATACCAACAAACGCGCAACCGCCCGATTGGAACCTACGGGGTCGATTCGGGACAGTTCTCTGAAGAAGACGTACGATCCGTTTTAAGCCTACAAAGCAACAAGGACGTCTTGTTTGGCCAAGGCGCTCTGGAGCTCGGATTGGTGTCGGAACGTCAACTTAAAGGCTTGGTGCTCGCGCAATGGGAAGACCACATTCAACTTGGCAATGCACTGTACGCTTTGGGCTACATGGATAAGAAGACGATGAAGCGTGCTTTGGACGATTTCGTGAAGGAATATGGATCAGAGGTCGAGCTGGAAAAAGCGTTGTCGCCCGATATCCAAGATGCGGATATCGTCTTGCGTTTCTTTAAACTAACGCAAAAAATGTTGTTGCGGAAATGGGGAGTGCGTAATAAGCCGATAGAGATACGAACTTCAAACGAGGGGCTCTTGCTTTCGGATTACAATGTCGAGGTAGCGGTAAGCGGGCAATGGACCGGCAAATACCTATTAGCGGTACCCTACGAGGTAACAAACAGAGCAGCTTTGCGGTCGTTCGGCCGTGAGGCCGCGAGCGACGACGAACGCGATGAGTTGGTCGTAGAGTTTGCAAACGCAATATGCAGCAATATGCTCGATGTGTTTAGCGAACAGGGAAAAAAAGTGAGCGTGGAAGCGCCCGTCTGCGTGCCGCAGAAATATCAATTGTCGGAAGCTAAGGCGGCCGTTTTATCTTTTATAACCAGTGACGGTTTTGTATTCGTCGGTGTCGTCTCATGAGGAATATACAATGATAAAGACTTTAGTTACGGAACGACTCGGTATCCAGTATCCGATTATCGCGGGCACGATGATGAATATCACGACGCCGGAATTCGTGGCGGCCTGTTGCGAGGCGGGTGGCTTGGGTATATTGGCGAGCGCGATTTACAAGACCAAGGATGACCTGCGGACGGCGATCAAGCGAACCAGACAGCTAACAACGAAACCCTATGCCGTGAATGTTAATCTCTTTCCGGCATTAATGCCGACGGATCAACTATCCTATATTAAAATCATGCTCGAAGAAGGGGTTCGGATCATCGAGACCTCTGGTCACGCGGCGCCTCAAGAATATGTCCCGATTTTTAAGGAAGCGGGCGTTACCTGGATCCACAAATGCGCGGGCGTTCGCTACGCGGTAAAAGCCGCGAGCCTTGGAGCCGATATGGTCGAGGTGGTCGGTTATGAAAACGGCGGCGCGACCGGAAAGCTCGATGTCGGCACCATGGTCATGACGCCGAGCGTGGTTGATGCCCTGAGCATTCCGGTCATCGCGGGCGGCGGCGTGTCGGACGGCCGCGGATTAGCCGCCGTGCTCGCTCTGGGCGCAGAAGCGGCGATTATCGGCACCCGGATTATGGCCACGCGAGAATGTCCGATTCACGATAATCTAAAAAAAGCTCTGCTCGAAGCCGCGGAGACGGACACCGTACTGATTATGCGCTCGCTCGATAGCACGCATCGGGTCTGGAATAACGCGGCCGCTCAACGCGTGCTCGATTTAGAGGCGGGCAAGCCGGGCGATCCGCAGGAGATTTTTGAGGCGGCGGCCGGCTCTAAAGCAAAAAAAATGTACAACACGGGGGACTTGGACATCGGGGTCGTATCCTGCGGTCAGGGTGTCGGTTTGATTCACGATATTCCTCGGGTGAAAGACCTATTCGATAGGATAATAAAGGAAGCCGAAACCGTCATCGCCAAGTTATCTGTTCGAAAGACCCGGATAGCGCCGGATTCGTCGCCGGCGTAATCCGACATATCCCTTAACGTTGCAAAAATTCCGTCGGCGTAAAGCGCTTCGCTCGCGAAAAATAGCGCGAACTAAGGGCGTGCTCACTTTTTTTGGAC
>JAFGIB010000246.1 GCA_016929805.1 Deltaproteobacteria bacterium
GGGCCGCAGCTTAGTGCACCCTAAGTGAGGTCCAAAAAAAGTGAGCACGCCCTTAGTTCGCGCTGTTTTTCGCGAGCGAAGCGCTTTTCGCCGACGGATTTTTTGCAACGATAAGGTTGATACTATTTCGTGTTTAAATAGGGATTGAAGGAGGGCAGCTCGTCGATCGATAGATCTTGAGGGAGTGTAGATTGTTTCTTCGACGGATATCTCGTTTTGCCTTTCGATTTGGGCGAGCTCCGCTTTTCCGATGTCGTATATTGTAACTCCTGAATTTGCTTATCGGATTCCCCACCCCGTTGTGCTGGAGAAAGAAGAGTCGAAGATTCGTTTTCGGTCGTTCGATCGAGACTCTCGGGAGCCTGATCTGGAGCAATAGTACTCTTTTCCGGCAGAGCTTTTGTCGTTTCGCGTGACTCGGGTAGAGTTCCCGATAACGCGCGCGCGGTTTTTTTTGCCTCAAACCGCGTTTTGCTGCTTTTTTCGGGCGACGCTGTTATAACCGGGCTCGCTTTTTTCTCGGCTTGTAGCGGCTGAGAAGAAGGGCTTAAATCAATGATCCTGAGCTTGTTTGGCGGTTCTTCTCGCGTGGTCCAAATCGCGATCGCGGTTAGCGCTAAACACCAAAAAACCGCAATCGTCACCAACCATTTTGTCCGGTTCGATATCCGAGACACCGGTAGTGGTTGAGACGGAAATTCGACCCGCTCATCCGAGTAAATTCCGTTTGCACTACTATCTCCTATCATGTCCGTAGGCTCCGGTAGCGGCTGCACTCCGCTGCGCAACGAGAGGCCGGAGGACGACGGCGCTGATTTAGAACGTTGAGAAAGAGTCGAAGCCTCGGTCGACGATTTTATCGAAGCGTCGGAAACGGGGTCGTCAGTGGATTGTGAGAGAGAGCCGCTCTGAGAACCGGTCGCGCGAAGACTCTGAATCGAGCCCCTGATTAACGCCTTTTCCCTTTCTATTCTCGCGGAGGCGTATTTTTGAACGATTTTTCCGATTTTGCGTAGTGAAGCCGTCCCTCCGTGGTTCGTGGCAATCGTTTCAATCGCCTCCGCGAACTCGTCGGCGCTTTGAAAACGCCGTTCAGGTTTGCGCGCGAGCGCTTTGTTTAAAAGACCGTCGAACGGCTTGAAATCTTGATGAACGGACGAGGGGGGAGGAATGGTTTCGAAGAGAACCTTGCGTAGCGATTCGGCCGCTGTCTCCGCTCGGAATAGCCTTTTATATGTCAGACATTCCCAGAGGATAATTCCCACCGAGAATAGATCAGAACGCGCGTCGCTTATCCCTTTTGAAGCGTGTTCCGGCGCCATGTAACCGAGCTTTCCCTTGATCTGACCGTCGCGAGTGTGCGATAGGCGGTCCTCTGCCTTTGCTATTCCGAAGTCGGTCAGCCGAGAGATACCGTCGACCCCGACCATGATGTTGTGGGGAGAGATGTCTCTATGAACCAAGTTGAGCTTTTTACCGTTTTCGTCAGCAAGATTATGCGCGGCGCTCAATCCGCTTAGGACGTCAGAGATAATTCGAAGTACGACCGGAATTTCAAGCCGAACGCCCGCTTTCGTAGTGCCCGAAAGCAATTTACCAACATGATCGCCTTCGATGTACTCCATCACGAGATAGTAGCCCGCATCCAGGGTATCGCTGATGTCCAGCGTGGCCACGACATTCGGGTGACGAATACGGGCGGCGAGGCGCGCCTCGTCGAGGAACATCTTAACAAATTCCTCTTCATGCGCGAGGTTCGCGTGTAACACTTTAATCGCGGTCAAACGCTCAAACCCGGCAACCCCTTGAGCTCTCGCTACATAGACCGATGCCATTCCGCCGGAAGCGATTTTTGCAAGAATTTCGTAGCGACCGAGTTTGCGGCCGACGAGAGAACGCTCAAGCGAGACCTCCGGGCTCTTAATCGCCACTTGCATCATCTCCCCTTGTTGCCCGAGCGCGACGAAAATAGGCGATATCGATTTTTCCCGTCTCAGGGGCACCTGAGATTCGAAGCCACCGAGATAGACTTCCGAGGTTGACCTTCGAGAATTCGAATTCAGCGGGTGTTACAGCCTTCGCAATATCCCGATTGCTTTTTTTCCAGCGAAGCGGTTTACGCGAACGGACTTCTTGCAACAGTAACGGGTACATAACTATCGCGAAACTCGCTTTTTGACGGCTTTTGCTATCCTGTACGAATACCTCTACCAATATCCATTATACGGTATGAAAGCGATTTGTAATAGTACTGTATTATTATAGCATAACAAGACTGCCGTCTTTTTCGGATTAGCGATATCGGGAAGGGACTTCGATTTTGTATTCCCTAACCGTACGAGGTACTACCATCGGACAAATTTGACTACACGCCGAAGTCTTGCGCTTAGGACTCGTGTCAAAATAAATGTTGTGTTTGGCGCCCAGATTTAGGTCAGATTTGCCTCGATCCAATTTCAAGAAACCGGAGGAATATCAGCTCTATTTCGAGGAGTTCGCGGAATCGAATCGATGCAAAGATGGCCTGAAGATGGGATGCTAAACGCAACATTTATTTTGATCCGAGGCATTAGGCTTCACCTCTCTATCGCGATCAAACGAGGAGTGTTGACCGCCGTTAGGCAGCGAATCGATCGATTATAAAATCCTTGTGCCGAGATAAGCGCTTGGTAATCGTTCGGGGGGGTCTTGCTGTTTGGCTACGACGACGGCCAATTCATCCCGTAAAACCGGCTTTCGTCCTCGGGCCGGCGTACTCGGGTCCTTCGGACCCTGTGTACTGCCGCTGGAAACGTACAGCTTCGCGGACTCGCGTCCGCTGCGCTTTGTACGTTTCCACCGACAACCGTCAGGTACAGCAAGTAGCATCCTCGCCAGCCCTGCGGGCGCGCTTGGTTTTACGGGCGAATTGGACGACGACTTGTTTAACCCCTGAACGCTTACAGCGCTTGAAGTATTTACGCTGTAAGTTCCTAAAAAATGGTGGCTAGCAGACAAAAATACCCGAGAGCAGCTCAACTTGCCCGTGCCCGCATTCCCGGGTTGTGGTGCCACTACCTTTTGAGAACGTACGGCTACGCCGTTTCAGAAACTAACATTGATGGGAACGTCTCGCGTGGCGCCTTCGGGAATCATGATGTCATCGAGCGTGGTTACCATCGATCCGACTTTCACTTCCGCCTGATAGTGACCGGGCGAGATGATAACGTAGTCGCGGGCGGCTGATTCGAGTGTCGCCACCACTTCACCATCTCTCATAAGCTTGACCGTGGCCTTCCTACTTAATTGACCCTTGACTTTTACGTTCAGCCGTATTCGGGCCCACGGGAAGGTCACAGTTTCGGTGATTTCTGAACCGGGTGCTACTTCAAATTCCTGCACTTTAGTGGGTTTATCGACCATCGTTCCGGCGTCGGTTATTTTTATATGAGCCGTATACCGTCCGGACCGGATCCTAAACGTTTGCCCCGAGTTGCCTTCGGCGATGACCTCGTCGGCCTGGTTCACCAGCTTAATTTTACTAGACGCCGGCTTATCATTCACTATCACGTTCAAGGTTATCGAAGCCGGTCCTTGGCTAAGAGAGTGATCCATCGACTCGTCCTCTTGTATTTGCGGGCTGAGTTGCTCGCCCGCAATATTGTCAACAGCTTCGGTCTCGCCAGGCGATTGGCCCGGTTGCTGGGAAGTCGTACCGCCACAGCCGGAAACGACAAATAGTATGGACCAAAATAGATGACGCATCGTGTCTCTCCCCTGGTTTCAACTATTGGGTTTTTCGAATATCTCCGTTTTTTGAGTTACAACTATTATCACATCGGCGAAAAGATAAGAATACTCTTCGCGAACTTTGTGTTACTCCATCTTAAAGTCGCAAAAAACGTCGAGCGCGAACGCGAAAAAGGCGGTGAAACAAGGGCGCGCGGAGTTGTTTTTGGACCCGAGCTTTGTGCACCCTAAATGAGGTCGGAAAAAGGTGAGCAAGAGCTGAGTTCGCGCGATTTTTCGCGAGCGAAACGGTTTCGGTCCGCGGAGTGTTTGCAACGTTATGGTCAATTGACGTCTGGAGAGATAGGCCCTCCCGCCGTTTTTGAGGCGGCCAAGCGGAATAGAGAATCGCAAGATGGAGCGTTCAACGATTAGAGTCCAATTTATACACGGTCTTGAGAGCAGCCCTCAAGGGAAAAAGGCAACGGTATTTGCCCGGCATTTTGAGACATGTACGAAAGCGATGAATACGCGCGATTTTTGGGGATGCGTAGAACTGCAAGCCGATACGATTAACGAGTTTCGCCCTAACGTTTTAGTCGGCTCTTCCTTCGGAGGCGCGGTTGCCGTCGCCTTGCTGGAACGAGGCTGTTGGAAAGGTCCGACTCTCTTGTTGGCGCAGGCCGCGTTCAAATACCTTCCCTCCGCGTGCCTACCGAAAGGCGTGCCCGTGTTATTGGTTCACGGATTGAAAGACGATGTGATCGATATCGAGGATAGTCGGGCGCTCGCGCGAACGGGGTCTAACGATATGGTGAAGTTGATCGAAGTCGACGATTCACATGACCTTGGCGGATTTGTCGACAGCGGCCGGTTGGTCGATCTCGTCCGAGAAGCGGCGCAATACTCCCCGGCCGTGTAATAAAGGTCGGGCGGTGAGCGAAAAGGCGTTGAAATAAGCGTAACCGTTCAGGGGGGTACTACTCCTTAACGTTGCAAAAAATCCGTCGGCGTAAAGCGCTTCGCTCGCGAAAAATAGCGCGAACTAAGGGTGTGCTCACTTTTTTTGGAC
>JAFGIB010000022.1 GCA_016929805.1 Deltaproteobacteria bacterium
ATCCTCGGGCTTGCGCGGCCTGTATTGAAATCCAGCGACGCGGGGGTTTTCACGCGCCGCCGTTGTCGATTTTCGACTCTTTGCCGCCGCGGGCTCTAAAGATGAGTCTGAAGGTTGAGGCGTCTGCTCGCGCCGGGCGACATCGCGTTGGCGGCCTCTCTCTTTTAGCGGCACGAGCTCGACGGCGGTCTTGAGTCCCGCTACTTTCTCCTTGAGTCGAGCGATTCTGTTCGCGCTGTTCGCGTGCACATGGTCGTGTTACGCGAGATCCGTGCCGTCGCGACCCGCGTGTGATTTCGCTATCTTGCAACTACAAAATGGCGGCACCGGCGCCGAGACGCCGGCGGCCGCCAGCTTCCGTTTCTACGCAAAAGCCTTATCACTAAAGGCGTACCTAACGGGTGTGGGTCGAGCGACTCTTAGGCGTATGAGAACTAGGCCGCACCCCTTCACTCGTGCTCTCGCTAGGCTCGATATGTAGCCTCACCGAGCGCGTGGCCACTACGTCCAGCCCCGGCTCTCCCAATAGGTCCCTAATCAACACCTGTCCGATCTGAACCGGCGCTTGCACCGGTAACAACCGGTGAATCTCCCGCGCGGCCTCCAACACTCGCTCCTTGTGCACCGCAATAGTCGTCTTCACCGGAAGACGTTCCCATCGGCCGTTGACAACCGCAACCGTGGTGCTCAGCTCCCTTCTAGGCTCGCTGAACTCCTGACGGGCGTACTTCGCTCCCCGTTTACACTCGTTTCCCGAGACCTCGATAATTTTTTCGCCCTCGTGCTCCAAACGCAGCGGGCAGCCCATGGGACAACGAATGCAAATAAAACGCGCGGTCTCAGTCATAACAACCCGCTCCTCCCGGCAACGAACCGGGCCGCGCCGGCAAGCGACTCTCAATCATCGAAACTCTCCCCATCTACCTCCTCCGCCGCTACGAGATCAACGCGTAGCGCGTCTCCCTGGAATCGTTCGAGTATATCAGGTTTTAGCTTGAGCATGATCATCTCGGCAGGCACCACGAAGCGAAGCTTCTTCTCCAAAACGTTACCCACGCGAATTACACAGGGTTTCATCGCGCTCTTACATCGCATGTACAGCGTGTGCTCGCGCTCCGGGCTCAAGCTATGAGGAACGCAGTAACGAACGTTGTCTCCCGCCACCAGCCGAATGTTGTCCTGAGGCCTGCGAATGCCCTGCGACCATTCGCCCGCGAAGCGCCCGGCCAAAAGCGATTCCCGCGTCACGTAGTCCACGACGTCGTGAACGTGCAACACGTTGCCGCAAGCAAAGACGCCGGGCATGCTGGTCTCCAGAGTGCTCGAAACCCTGGGTCCGCCCGTGATGGTATCGAGCTGTATGCCGAGGCCGTGAGAGAGCTCGTTTTCCGGAATCAGCCCCACCGACATCATCAAGGTATCGCACGGCACGTCCCAGGCTCGCTCGGAATAAGCAACCTGCTTCTCGTCGACCGGCGCCACGGTGACGCGCTCAACCCGGTCGCGGCCGTGGATCTCGGTCACCGTGGTCGAAAGGTGAAGCGGAATGGAAAAGTCGTTCAGACATTGAACCACGTTTCTCGTGAGCCCGTTTGAGTAAGGCATGATTTCAAAAACACCGATAACCTCGCACCCCTCGATAATCAGGCGCCGCGCCATGATCAGCCCAATATCGCCGGACCCCAGGATGACGACCCTCTTTCCCGGCAGATAACCTCTCATGTTTACAAGCTTCTGCGCGAGCCCCGCGGTGAGAACGCCCGACGGGCGCGTTCCGGGTATGCGTATGGCGCCGCGAGTGCGTTCTCGGCAACCCATGGACATAACCACGGAACGGGTCTCAACGCTCACAAGCCCCTGACGCTCGCTCATAATCCTGACCCGTTTGCTGCCGTCCGAGTCGATCGCGATGCCGGAGACGTAACAGCCGCAAGCGATGTCCACATCCTGCTCGAGCACCTTTGTTAGAAAACGTTCGGCGTATTCGGGACCGGTCAGCTCCTGCTTGAAGTAATGTAAGCCGAATCCCGAATGGATACACTGCATCAGAATCCCGCCGGGCTCCGGCTCGCGGTCCAAGATCAATACCCGGCCCGCTCCGGAATCCCGCGCGCCCAGCGCGGCGCCCATACCCGCCGGTCCTCCGCCCACGACCACCACATCGTATCCGCTCTGAATCCGGTCCAACATCAGTCGCTTTCCTCCCGATGCTGAGCTTCTGACATCTCGGCGACGATCCAGGAGCCGCCGCCGCGTTTCGTCACTCGATGCATCGGCATGCCTAACCGCTTGGACAAAAGATCCATGCACCGGGTGGTGCAAAACCCTCCCTGACAACGCCCCATGCCCGCCCGCGTGCGGAATTTTATTCCGTCCAGGGTACGGGCACCGTGATCGATCGCCTGATTGACCTCCGCCTCGGTGACCAACTCGCAACGACAGACCACCTTGGCGAAGTGACGATCGCTGGCAATAGCTTCCGCCTGCCGCTCGAGGCTCATCGCGGCGAAGCGCGACGGACCCGGGACCTCGGGCTGAAAATCCGGACGCGCTTCCAACTTGAGACCTTGGTCCTGAAGCAAATCGCGCACCATTTCCGCGATCGCGGGGGCGCTCGTCAACCCGGGAGACTGGATTCCGGCTACATTGATAAAACCAGGGCACGCGCTCGGCCCGATCACGAAGTCATCGGTATCAGCCACCGCCCTCAAGCCCGCGAACTCGGTGATCGTGTCCCGAGAGGTGATGCTGGGGCAGATCTCTCTAATGAATGAGAAGACCTGCTCGCCCCCCTTGTCCGTCGTCGAAAGGTCATATCGGTCGTGCGTATCTTGCGCCGTGGGACCGACCATGATGGTGCCGTCGTAGGTTGGAATTATCAGAATCCCCTTGGTGTGTCTGCCCGGCACGGGAAAGATTATCCTGCGTACCAGCCCGCGCAGCCTTTTGTCGAGCATATACTCTTCTCCCTTGCGCGGGCGGATCGAAAAACCCGCCGAGCCGGTCAACGCCGCGACCCGGTCCGCGAACACCCCGGCGCAGTTGAGCGCGAAGCTCGCGAATAGGCTTTCCCCCGGCGTTTGAATACGCAACGCGTCGCCGAGTCGCTCGATCGCGATGACCGGGCTGTTCACCCGAAGCAAAACCCCGTTGGCTCGCGCGTTTTCCATCAGCGCGAAGACGAATTCATAGGGATTGATAACCCCGGCGGTGGGCGCGTATAACGCAGCCACGAGCTTGCTCGACAGGTTGGGCTCCTCTCGAAGCAGGCGCTCTTGCTTCCAAATCTCAAGGCCGGGAACACCCTTGCCGTCGCCTCGCGCTTTGAGCTCTTCCAATACGCGAATTTCCCGCTGGTCGCGCGCCACCACCAACTCTCCGACCCGCCGAAAGCCGAATTTCAGCTCGCGCTCGAGCTCGTCAAAGAGCGCGTTCCCTCGCACCACCAGCCGGCCCTTGAGCGTCGCCGCGCTGGAATGGTGGCCCGGATGAATGATGCCGCTGTTGGTTTTGCTGGTGCCGAACCCCACCTCTTCATGTTGTTCCAGCAGCACCGCGCGCAAACGAAAGCGCGACAGCTCCCGAGCGATGCAACAACCGACGACACCTCCACCGATAATAGCGACATCGAATCGATTATTTATAGTCATAATAAAATTCCGATGCGAGCATCGCTGATGAGTAACCCCGCGAACGATAAGCCTATAGCTTCTTTCCGACCGCGTGCGCCAACATGATCTTGGCGACGTGATAGTCGAGAGCGGCGTTGATCTCCTTGATCGAGGCCGCGACCAACTCGGATTCGGCGCTGATCAGATCGGTGGTGGTCGCGCGCCCGACTCGATAAAGGTCGCTCGCGACACGGTACGCTTCTTTTGCGGCCGCTGAAGATCGAGACGAGGTCTCGACCGCGACCCTCGCCTTCTTGAGAAACATATATGCCGAGGTCACTTCCAGCTTAATCCCCCTTTCCAGCTCCTCTAGGTTCGCCTCAAGCTTCGCGCGCAGCGCGTCGATTTCCGCGGACTGCGCGCTACCCGAAAAGGCGTCGTTGATATTCCAGCTCAATGAGAGACCAACCGCCCAGGTCGCGTTCCACTCTTCTTCCTGAGGAAAGATCCTCTGGTTCGGGTTCGCGTAGGTCACGTCGCCGAACGCGTCGAGCCTGGGCCATCGGCCGATCGCCAACGCCCCGGACCCTTCCCGAAGCGATTCGCCGCCAGCTTTCAACGCCTCCAGCTCCAACCGCTGTCGAAAGGCATCGGCTATCAACGCCTTGAGTTCGCCGGTTGCCTCGACCCCTGCGGCGTCGACCGCCACCGCCTCGCCGACCTGGTACCGCTTCACCGGCTCTCCCATGAACACCGCGAGTTGCTCTTCAGCAACGCTTCGCAGGGTCTCGGTCTCGATGATCGCGTATTGCGTTCCCGCTACCGCGGCTTCGAGACGTAAGACGTCGGCTTTTGTCGTTGAGCCGACATCGTAAGCCGTGCGCGCGTCCGCGAGAAGAGCGTTGAACCTCTCGAGCGAGGCTTGCGCCACCGCGCATCCGGCCAATGTTTTCAGCCAGTTATAATACGCGATGCGCGCGTCGCTTTCGATTTTGCGCAGCACCGCTTCTTTTTGTAGCTCCGCGGCCCGCCGATTCTCCTGGGTCGCGGCGATGCTCTTGGAAAGCCTCAACAAATAATCGGATAGCGGAAGCGAAAGCGAGGCGTTGAGAGCGTAAGTATTCACGAGCGAGGGAAACTCAAACTCCTGCGCTCCAATCGGAATCCCACTCTCGTTCACCGCGCACTGCTCGGTTGAACCCGGTGAACAGGGTCCGATGCGAATCGTCGCCGACGGCTCACTCGAACCGACTATCGCCCCTCCCAGCTCCGATGATACTTCGGATAAACGCTGATAGCTCGCCTTGAGCGTCAATCGGGGAAGAAACCTAGCGACCGCATCGTCGACCTTGGCCTGAGCGGCGTCGATCTCGGCCTGCCGCGCTCTCAGCGTCGGGCTCGATTTCACGGCCTTGGCCGCGACCTCGTCGGCCGTCAGGCCTCCCGGCTTCGGTTCCAAGGCTTGAACCGAATCGAGCTGACTTTCGGGAAGCTCTCGCAACTCGAATCCCGATTGAGGCTGCTCTTTATCGCTCGGGCTTTCAGCGGAAGCGGACGGCGGTTCCGCAAGCGTTTGGGCCGACCCCTTGACGTTTATAAAAAGAGTGACAGCTACCGCCGTCCCTATCGACAGCTTCGCTAATGAACTCATACCCGGATTTCCTTTCTTATGCCGATTCCGTCCGCGGCCGGCCTTGCTCGTCGCGCGACTTAGCGAATACCTTGCTCTCCAGCCAGCGCACCGCGCGATTGTTGCCGAGGCCGTCAAAAAGCGTGTAGACGACCGGCACCACCACCAGGGTGAGCAGCGTGGAGGTGATCAGCCCTCCGACCACGCAGACCGCCATCGGGGCTCGGGTTTCGCCGCCCTCGCCGTGAGCCATCGCCACCGGCAGCATGCCGAATATCATCGCCGCGGTGGTCATCAAAATCGGCCGCAGGCGCAGCCGGCCGGCTTCGACCAGCGCGTCATGCATCTTCATGCCGCGCTCTCGGCGTTGATTGGCGAAGTCCACCAATAAAATCGCGTTCTTGGTAACCAGCCCCATTAACATGATTATACCGATCATAGAAAAGACGCTGAGCGCCATTTCGCTGAGGTATAACGCGCCGAAGGCCCCGACCACGCTCAACGGCAGGCTCAACATGATCGTAATCGGTTGAATAAAGCTGTTAAACTGCGCCGCGAGGATCATGTAGACCAGAACCACCGCCAAAAAGAGCGCGCTGAACATGTTGCCGAACGCCTCGCCCATGAAGCGCGCTTGACCGCCCCAATCCGATACCAGATGCAACGGCACCACGCCCGCGGCCGCCTGCTCAACCTGCTGCATGGCCGTCCCGAGCGCCACCTTTTCGAGATCAGCCAAAACCGTGATCTGTTTCTGTTGTGACTCACGTTCGATTTGACTCGGGCCAAACCCGCGCTTGGTATCCACGATGTTCGAGAGATCGACGAGCTGCCCGTTGCTCGAGCGAACCTTGAGGTTGGCCATCGCTTCTATCTGAGCTTTCTGCGCGTCATCCAAGCGCAAGGTGATCTGGTATACGTCGCCCCGATCTTTGAGCTCACTGACCGAGTCGCCCGCCAGCATCGCGCGCACCGTCGAGGCGATGGAGGCCACGCTCACTCCAAGCGCCGCGGCGCGTTCGCGATTGATTTCAACCCGGATTTCGGGCTTTCCGCCTCGATGGGTGGTGTCGAGGTCGACAAAGCCCGGTAACTTACCCAATTCGACCTTTAGCTTATCGGCAACGGCCGCCAGCTCCGACAGATCATCGCCGCGCAGATTGAACTGGACCGGCTGGGTGCGAAAACCGGAAGAGCCGCCGAACATGTCGAGCTCGACCACCGAGACGGTCGCGGCGCGAACCGAGCTGTAGCGCCTTCGAACCCAAGCCATGAACTCCGACTGGCTGAACGAACGCTCGGCGCGCGGGACAAGACGCAGCTCGACCGAGCCCTTGTTGACTTGTCCTTGAGCCCCGCCTCCCAGCGAGGCCAAAACGGTCTTAATACCGGGCGCGTTCTTCAGTAGATCATCCGCTATCGCGGAGAGCACCTTTTCGCTTGTCTCCAGGTTCGTTCCGGTCGGTAGCTCGACATTCACCGACAGCTCGCTGCGGTCATTCGAGGGAATAAACTGCCTCGGAACTCTGGTTACGATCGCGGCGGATGCGATCAGGGCGAGCACAGCGACGCCGAGCGTGACCGCGCGGTGTTTCAGCGACCAGGAAACGAGCGCGGCGTATCCACGCTCCATTGCGCTCATGCCGCCGTTGACCATGCGCGCGATTATTCCCCCGCGCTCCTCGTGATGCGTGACGTGCTTGAGCAGGCGCGAGGACAGCATGGGGGTGAGCGTAAAGCTCACAAGCATCGAGGTCGCCACCGCGAAGCTTACGGTGAGCCCGAATTCATAGAAGAAACGACCGATCATTCCCTCCATGGTAGCCACGGGCACGAACACGGCCAGGATGCACGAGGTCATGGCGAGCACCGCCAAGAAGATCTCGGACGTGGCCTCGGACGCGGCTTGAAGCGGTTTTTTGCCCCGCTCCAGATGGCGATGGATATTTTCGATGACCACGATGGCGTCGTCGATCAAGATCCCGATGGAGAGCGAGAGCGCGAGCATGGTCATGGTATTGAAAGTAAATCCCATAGCATTGATAAAGGCGAATGTGGCGATCACGCTGGTGGGAATCGCAAGCGCGCTGATCAGCGTCGCGCGCATATCGATAAGCAAAATAAATATGATCAACACCGCCAGCGCGCCGCCGAACAACAGGTCGAATTGCACCGACTCGATCGACGCTTGGATAAAGCGCGAGTTGTCCGAGGCGACCGACAGCTCGGCGCCGCTCTGCTCGATGCGCGGTTTGAGCTCGTCGACCGCCTTGAGCACCGCTTTGGCCACGGACACGGTATTGGTGCCGGATTGTTTGCGTACCACCAAAGAGACCGCCGGCGCGCCGTTGAACGCGGACCAGGAACGCGCGTCCTCGGCGCCGTCCACCACCTGAGCGACGTCTCGAATACGCAGCGGCGCGCCCGTTGTGATGGGCAATAAGATATCCGCGATCTCTTCCGCGGACATGACCTCGCCGCGGGTTTTCACCGTAAGCTCGCCGTTCCCCAACTCGACCGTGCCCGCGGGGATCTCCAGGTTTTGAGCACGAACCGCGCCGGCCACGTCGGTCACCGTGAGCCCCACGCCGGAAAGCCTGACCGGGTCGACCAATACCTGAATTTCCCGCTCTCTTCCGCCCACCAAATCGACGCTGCCCACGCCGTTGATGCGCTGGATTCGCTGCTTGACGGTCTTGTCCGCGAGCCGAGTCAGATCCCGAATCGGCATCTTCCCCGAGAGCGCCAACATCACCACCGGGACCGACCCGGTGTCCATCTTCTGGACCATCGGCGGTTCGATGCCCTCGGGCAAATCGCCCTCGATGCGCGCGACCCGATCGCGGATATCCTGGACCGCCTGGTCGGTATCGATCTCCAGCTCGAACATAGCGACGACCTGAGTCACACCCTCCAGGTTCACCGATCGGAGCTGGCGAATGCCGCCCAGCGTATTGATCTCCTCCTCGATCGGCTCGGCGACCTTGCGCTCCATGGTCTCGGGGTCGGTGCCCGGGAAGATCACCAAGACCGTGACCACCGGGAATTCCACGTTGGGAAACATGTCGACCCCAACGCGCGGGTAAGCGACCGCCCCGAAAACCACCAGGGCGGCGATAAGCATCACGGCGAAAACCGGGCGCCTAATCGAAACGTCAGCGAGGTTCACTTAAGCGCCTCTTCTTTCCCCGACGATTGGTTATCGGCATCGGCGGCCTCGCCGAAAATCAGCTCCACCAACATCCCGGCCTTGAGCGCGTGGTCTCGATTCGGCAAGCGCGCGACCACCTCAACGGTCCTCGTCATCGAATCGACGCTGGGATTGATGCGCGTGATTTCCACGGTGCGGCTGACCTCAATCGAGGGGAAGCGTACCGTCACGGAGCTGCCGGGCTTCAGCTTCGCGAGCATGGTTTCCGGCACACGTCCGCGGATCTCAAGCTCAGAGATATCCTGAATAATCAGAATCACCGAGGTCGGCACCACGGTGACGGTGTCGCCCACGCCGGCCGTACGACGGGAAACCACTCCGCTTATCGGCGAGCGAACACTCGTGTCGACCACGGCTTGTTTCACGCGATTCAGTGCCGCGCGCGCTGTATTAACCGCCGCTTGAGCCGCCTCGAGCTGCGCCTTCACCTGGTCGTATACGGCGGGGGAGATCGAACCGCGTTCGCGCAGAGCGTTGATTCGCTGAAACTCGGTCTGCGCCGTGCTTTCCGCGACCATAGCGCTGCTTAAAGCCGCTTCCGACTGGGTTAAAGCCAAAACCTGGTTCGCCGTATCCAAGCGAAATAATAACTGTCCGGTCTTAACCAGGTCGCCTTCTTCCACCAGCATTGAGGCGATCACGCCCGTGGTCTTGGGACCGACTTTAGCCTCGGCAATCGGCAGGGCGGTGCCGGTAATGACCAGCCGGTCACTCGCCGCCTCGGATGCTCGCTGCTCGGAAATCTGCGTCGTCAGAAGCTTGGACAGGGGCGCGGCGCCCGGTCCGGTTGGGGGAGGGAGAGACTCTTTTGCCTCGCTTTTCTGACATCCGACGCCGACGCTCAGCAAAAAGCCGACCACAACAATTTTCATTCCTTGTGCCTTCACCGCGCTTTCGCTCCTTTCATGAATAGATCAAATAAAAAACCACTCTGTTCGGAAAGCGACCGCTTGCGGTCGCCGCCGACCCATTCGAATATCAGCGCGTTCAACATCCCGTCGAATATCAAAGCCAAACGACCCGGGGGCAGATCCGATCGAACCGCGCCCTGAGCGACCGCCTGCGTCAGCGCCTTTTCATATAGTTTGAGCATATACCGGCGCGTCTGCCGGATCGCGCTGTCCGGGAAGTGCGCGGCGCCGTGCGAGCGCATCAGCCCGGCGCGAATACCCATTTGCATCAACGCGCCGTGCTCCTCGATAAACCGACAACAGGCCAGCAAGACTTTTTGGATACGCTCGAGCGGGTCCTCGACCGATTCCACCGATGCAATGCGCGAGCGAAACTCCCTGGTCTCGTGCTCGCCGAGCGAGCTGACGACCTCGTCTTTACTTTGAAAGTAATTGTAAAGCGTGCCGACGGAAACGCCGGATTCGGACGCGATATCAACCATCTTCGCGTCGCTGAAGCCGAGACGGCTGAAAACCCTTGACGCGGCATCTAAAATACCCTCGCGGTAAACCGCGCGCTTTTGTCTCTCGATCGCGCTGCGTAGAGATTCGGATCTCTTCTGTCGTGCGGATTTAGCCATGGCAAAATGAATCTAAATTCATTCGAATGAACGTTTATTCATTTAGCATTGAATTTTCGACTGTCAAGCTTAGTATACTTGGAAGGTAGCTTTAATCCGGCCTCACCCTACAGCAAACCGAATCCGCGTATATCGACCTCAGGATACTGCGTGATGCAACGCTGTACGCGCGTGTTTCTGATCATCTATCCGCCCGCCGGCCGCTCGGATTTCGAGGTTTTTTCCGAGGACGAAAGCCGCTAGCGCACCCTCTCACGCGCTCGCAACCGGATCGTTTGTTTTGTGGCGAGTCCTAAGCAAGTATAGGCTCCCGGATAATTGTCTCTAGAGACGCGAGCACTGACCGACAAAAAGCCGGGTACCCCGGCGCTCGAAAGGCGATACACAACTTGTTGTTGTTAGCGCGTCGCACCCCCGCTTGGATAATCGGGATGTTTGAGTCCCAAACGCTCGGTGAGCCGTGTTTTTTAAAACTGTATTCAACTCCTGGTTGATTTGTCGCGCTCTTATACCATAATCGAGCTGATTTCAAGATGGCGTACGTTACGATTTTTGCGCAGTGGTGTCCTAGTCCGCGCTCTTCTCGTATGCCACAACGGAATTTTTTATAAAACAAACCAACCATCGATAGGAGATAGACATGGTGCAAAGAGAAGTTGTAATCGTAGAAGGAGTTCGAACCGCGTTCGGTAGACTGGGCGGTACAATTCGCGATATCTTCGCCTCGAAGCTCGCCTCGATCGGCATTAAGGGCTTGCTTGAGAGAACCGGAATCCAAGAACGAAGCAAGGTCGACTGCGTCTTTTTGGGCAGCGCCGCCCATTGTATTACGGCTCTTAACCCGGCCCGTTGGGCTTTGCTCGACGCTGGGCTTCCCTATGAAACCTCGGCCGCTTACGTGGAAATGCAATGCGGATCCGCCATCGAGTCGATCAACCACGCGGCGTGTAAAATCTTGGCCGGCATGGCAGACGTGGTCATCGCGGGAGGCATGGAGTCTTATAGCCAGATGTTCGCGAAGTTTTCCATGGCGATCGAGCCGTTTCGCTTGATACCTCCGACGCCGGTTCACCAAGAGCTTTCTCCGGTGGTCGAAGAGCAGATCGGCATGGGGCTGACTGCGGAAAACCTTCAGGTGATGTACAAGATACCGCGCGAAGCCTCCGATGAATTCTCTTATCATAGCCAGATGCGCACGGCGGCTGCGGTCGCGGAAGGTAAATTTAAGGACGAGATAATTCCGATAATCATACCGGGCGGAAGGAAAAAGCCGGACGTGGTTTTCGACAAGGACGAGCACCCTCGACCCGACACCACGTTGGAGGGTCTGGCGAAGCTGCCGCCGGCGTTCAAGAAAGACGGAACGGTAACGGCCGGCAGCTCCTCCGGAAGAAACGACGGGTCGGCCTTTATGCTGATGATGAGCGCGGAAAAGGCTAAACAACTCGGCTATAAACCCATGGCTAAATGGATATCGGGCGCGGATTTCGGCTGCGACCCCAAGATCATGGGAATCGCGCCCGCGTATGCCATACCAATGGCGATAAAACGCGCGGGGCTAAAGCTATCGGATATGGACCATGTCGAGTGTAACGAGGCATTCGCGGTGCAAAACCTCGCCGTGATCAAGGAGATCGAAAACCAGACCGGAGAAAAAGTCGACATGAAGAAGTGGAACCCGCTCGGCGGCGCGATTGCTTTTGGACATCCAAACGGCGCGTCCGGCGCGCGCATCGGCATCTTTACCATGCGCGAGCTTATCCGAAAAGGCGGTAAGTACGGCGTCTTTGGTTCTTGCTGCGGAGGCGGCCTGGGTGTCGCCACGGTGATCGAAAACTTGCAGCGATAAGCGACAAAAGTTCCACGCCCTTATTTCATCGCTTTTCTCGCGTTTCCGCTCGACGTTTTTTTGCAACGTTACGGCTAACGATAGGTCACCAAGCTGTCGTCGACCAAATGGGGCGTATGGTTGAACCCCGACAAGGTAAACCGGTCTGCGCCGAAGATAAACTCGGTGTAGCTCGAATTCTTTATCACCCATTGCAAGCTCATCGCCTTGTGAGGCGAGATATCGAGCGCATACCCGACGGCTGCCGAAATCACTCCTCCGGAGGTAAAGACCGCCACTCGCTTGCCGGAGGGAAACTGCGACTTGAGCTTCTGCACGCCTCGAACGACGCGCTCTTGGAAGGCGTTATACGACTCCATTAAGTCGCCTTGGACCGCGCCGTCGATCCAGGCGGATAAAACGATCTCGAAGGCTTTCTGAAAGGCCTTTCGACCCTGGGTAGAGCCGTCGCTTATATTGAGCTTTTGCTCCGCGATTTGCCGCAACCGGTGGTCCTTCTCTACAAGCGTGGGATATAGCGCGGTAATCACGGCTTCAGCGTCATATTCATTAAAAGCCTCGAGAATAGTCGGCTCCGGAAAGCGAAGGCCCGCGTTCGCGTATCTCTCACCGACCAGGCGAAGGGTATGTCGCTGTCTCTCCTGCGCACCGCTGAAAACCGCATCGAGACGCTGAGCCCGTCCGGCCCAATACCGGCCGAGGGTCTCGGACTGCGCCACCCCTATTTCCGATAATTTGTCGTAGTTGCTCGTCCCAAAACTGGCCTGTCCGTGCCTGACGAGAATTAAGCTGCTCACCGCACGCCTCCTTATGCATCGGCCTGTCTATATTCACCTTAACGTTGCAAAAACTCCGTCGGCGTAAACCGCTTCGCTCGCGTAAAATAGCGCGAACCAAGGGCGTGCTCGCTTTTTTGACCTCTCTTAGGGGGCACTAAGCTCGGGTCCAAAAGAAGTTCCGCGCGCCCTTATTTTATCGCTTTTTTCGCGTTTCCGCTCGACGTTTTTTGCAACGTTAAGGTTTCTTTCGCGTTGCCATATCCTGCGTTAGGAACGAGACTTATTCAAAGAAACGAGGAAAAAAGCTGAAGCGGCCGGTTTGCGTAAAAGGGATTTCCGAACTGTAAAGCGGTTATCCGCTTAGCCTTTTGTGCTACGGTAGGTCGCGAGGTTTTCGAACGGACATCCGAATAGAAGAGCCTACGAACGAATCGCTTGAACCCATAGCGCCGGCATTTAGAGCGGGCGCCCGCGATAGATATGCACGCGGCTTTTTCACTTTCGTGTGAGGTTTTTAGATGGCAAATACGAAAAATAATCTAAGCGAACAGTGGCCGTTAAAGAGACCGCCGAGGCTCGGCGACCCGCTTCCGAGCAAGATGGCCGCGTTGACGATTCGGCGAGATCTCTACGGCCCGCCCTCGCGAGCGATACACCTGGAAACGCTGCCGGTGCCCCGCTTGAGACCTCAAGACGCGAACTGTGTGCTGGTGTCGATCTTGGCGTCAGGACCGAACTACAACACCAATTTCGCGGCGCTCGGCCTGCCCGTGCCACCGTTCGTCAAGGGCGACGCGGCGTCGATCCATATCCCGGGTAGCGACGCGCTCGGCATCGTGGTGGACGCGGGCCCGGCCGTAACCCGACTTAAGGTGGGACAAGCCGTCATCTTGGATTCTTGGACGGGACGCAACATACGCGGATACGAGACGCACGATGGTTTCAACGCGCAGTTCGCGCTGATCGAGGAACGGCGCGCGCTTGCGGTCGGCGACGCCCTCAGAAACCAATCGCCGGAGCAACTCTCGGCCTTGCTGCTCACCTATGGGACCGCGTATCGGGTCGTGGTGGAACGTTTGCGGGTCAAACCGGGCGATTCGGTGCTCGTCATGGGCGGAGGCAAGGGAACGAGCTTCGCGGGAGCTCAACTCGCCAAGGCGCTCGGAGGCCGGGTGATCCTGATAGGCTCTAATCCAACCCTCGCGAAACAACTTATCTCCCGAGGCATCGCTGACGCTTTTATCGACCGTCGCACCTTACCCGGCGACGTTTTCGGTGTCTTACCCCGAGATCAATCATTCGAGCAGTGGCGGCAACGCAGCGAGCCGTTTCGCGCGGCCGTACGCGAGTCAAATCAAGGACGCCTGGTCGACAAAGTCTTCGAGCATACGGGAGGCGAGAATTTTCCCTTGCTGGTTTCGTCTCTCGCGCCCGGCGGCACGCTCGCCTTCTTCGGCGCCACCGGCAAAGGCCTTAAGGGTGAGTACAAGGAGACTTTCTTTTACGAAGGCCGCCGCTTCGTCATGGACGCCCGCTGGGTATGGATGCGACAGAAGCAAATCCTCTTTCGTCGAGGCTCTGCGGCTGAGATTCTCGACGAGGTGGCGCTGTTGCCCGGCCGCAAGGTCTTGGTTTGGGGGGCGGACGCGTACGCTCAGGATTTCGTACAAGCCGCGCGACACCGCGCGGCTATCGTCGTCGTGTTGGCGTCATACAAAAAGGAACGCGATGGCATCGACAAAATGGCGCGGCTGGGCATCGGCTCAAGCCATCTATTAGATCGCGACCAATTCGAGTTTCCAGAAGATATGGCCGACCCGCTAAACGAAGCCGGTAGTCTGAATCCGGCCTACGGACCAGAATACATGAAGCATGCCCAAGCGCTCGGCAAAGCGCTTTGGGCGGTCTTCGGACAACGGCAAAGCCCCGATTTGGTAGTGGACCGTATCGACCAGAGCACGCTGCACTACAGCACCTTTGTGGCGCGCGATTTCGACGAGACCGACGCGTTTCGCTGCGGCATCGTGGTGCTGCGCGGTCCCTCGGATCTATCGATTCGTGGTTCGCATATGTATTGCTCCGAGCAGGCCGCCGACGTGGTCCGGCTGCTATCGTCGCGCACCTTGGTCATGCAACAAGAAGATCTTGAGCTGACCGATTTGGCGGGCATCGCCACGATTCAACAACAGATGCTAGACGGCAAAATGAAGAAGCCCAAAGGCGTCGCTCTGGTTCAAGCCGATCGTCCGGGCCGAGCAATTTCACACTACGAGGATAGCTTTCGCGGCGAGGCGCTGCTCGTGGCCGATCCTTCCAAAGAGCGGTTAATCGATGTGCGCGTGACCGAGGGAATCGCGCTCGTCACTCTCACGCGCCCGGACGCGCTGAACGCGCTGAACGACGGGATCGTCTCGCAGTTGTCGGAAATCGTGCGGGAGCTCGCGCAGCACGGGACGGTATCGAATAAAGAGATCAAAGCCTTGATCATCACCGGCGCCGGCCGTTCGTTCGTCGCCGGCGCGGACGTGAATGCGTTCTTTGGAAAACAAGCCGAAACCATCGAGAAGTTCGCGAATAAAAACATCGCGGTGTTTTCAGCGCTTGAAAACCTTCAGATTCCGGTGGTGGCGTTGATCGACGGTTTTGCCCTGGGCGGAGGCAACGAGCTCGCCATGAGCTGTCATTACCGCCTGGTTAGCGAAAACGCGCAGCTCGGGCAACCGGAGGTCAAGCTCGGCTTTATCCCGGGTTACGGCGGTTTACAGCGACTACCCCGACTGGTCGGTCCGACAAAGGCCGCGGCGATGTGCGCTAACGGCGAGCCGATTAACGCTCAGACGGCGCTGGAGATCGGGCTGGCTGACGCGTTCGCGCCATCGGCGACCGCTCTCAGTCGCGCGTTCGAGGTCGCAAGGGCGTTCGTCCGGGGCGAGCGCCCACTGCCGCGTAAACAATGGGACCTTCTCGCCGAAAGGCAAAAGGCGGAGTTGGACGAGCTGCTCGCGATGCCCGAGATACGCTCTATTCTACAAGCGCCGACCCCCGACAAGATCCGGGCCGAGGAGGTTCGCGCGGCGCGCCTGGCCGCGGCTCGCGACGTGCTGCTCGCGATACGCGCGGGTTATGAGCTCGGTTTCGAGCCGGGACTACGTAACGACGCGCGCCTCTTCGGAGCGATCGCATCGTCGCCCGGCGGTCAGGAATGGATCGCCCGCTTTCTCGCCAAAGATCCTCAACAATCTTCCTTTTTAACGTTGCTATCGGTGTAACCTGAATAGGCGTTAGAGCTGAGGGCGTACCGTGCTCGCCGTGCGTATCGACCAAACCCACTCTTCGATCAATGGAAAGTCAAGCTGGCGGATATTCCTGCGCGCGGCGCCTCCTTATCCCTCCGCTTCGGTCGCTACGCTTCTCGCCATTATTATCGCCGAGCTTAGCCTCGTCGCCGGACCGATCGAACCGGTCGGATTGGCCATCTTAATCTGCCTGTGCGTTTTCTTTGGGGCGATTCAAGGTCTCGCGTGGAAGGTCGTTCTCTCGCTTCTCGGCAAGTTGCCGCGAGCCGCACAGCTCGTGTTTTGGTGGCTGCTCTCCCTGGGAGTTGGATTTCAGCTCGCGTATGCGCTAGGCGCATTTCACCGCCTTTACGGTCCCTATCGCAACCTGGCGATACAGGTCGTTGCCGCCAGTTGCGTCGCTACCGCGAGTCTCGGATTTGTCACAAGCTGCCTGCAGCCGACTCGCGCACGCCCCTCGGGAACGGTTTTCGGCTGGCCGTCGGCGGTCCGACTCGGCCTCGGCGCAACGCTGTTACTTATCGCTTTGATAGGTTTTTACTTCGATATTACGTACTACGTCGGAATTTATCGGACGGCGCACACGGGGCTGCGTTGGACCACGTGGCTGAGCGGGATGTTCGCTCTGGTGTTGCTCACGCATCATTTCCCATTACCACGGATAAGTACCCGGTATGCCGTTGGCTCAATGCTCGCGCTCGCGATATCGTTCGCCGTGCTCAGCCGGCTCCATCCCGAGGTGGTCGATACCTTGAACGTTCGCCCGTGGTCGGCGAGCTTCGTGCGCCTGACGCGCTCGATACTCGATTTCGACCGCGACGGGTACGACAGTCTGTTCAGCGGTGACTGCAATGATTTTAATCCGCGTATTAATCCGGGCGCCCGTGAAATCCCGGGCAACGGCGTGGATGACAACTGCTCGCTCGGGGACGCGAAGGCAAGGCCGGTACGCGCTGAATTGCCGCCCCTCCCCTCTCAACCCTCGCCCTTTGACGTGATATTGATCACGCTAGACTCGGTACGACCCGATCACCTCGGGCTGTACAATCCGGCCTACGGCCGCGGCGGCCGTAACACCAGCCCGCATCTCGACGCCTGGGCGCGTGAATCGATCGTATTTGAACGGGCCTACGCTTCGGGCGGATGGACCAGCATCTCAGTAGCGTCCATGATGCGCGGGCTTTATCCCAGACGCCTAACCTGGACCAAGTACTACGAAACGTCCTGGTTTCGACTGTTACGAAAAGACGCTTTAACCTCGATGACGCCCCGAGAAAGATTCAGGCAAATGTTTCCGCTCGCTTTCGAAGATCCCAATCCGACCCTGGCGGATCTTTTAAGGCGCCGTGGAATGCACGCGGCAGCGGTGGTTTACGACGGTTTTTCTCGGATGCTCTCGCGCGGCGTCGGCATTGAAAACGACTTTGACGAATACCTCGAGGTCGAAACGGTGTTAGCGCGAAACAGACACGACGACAGCGGCAACGTGTTGCTCACCGGGTATGTACTGAGGCGTGTTCCCACCGACCGGCGGCTCTTTTTATGGGTTCATTTCTTCGGGCCTCACAGCAACAACGAAACACACCCGGGTACTCCGCTATACGGCCCGACCCTGGTGGACGGCTACGACCATGAAATCCGCTATCTCGATTCGCAGCTCGCGAGGTTATGGAAAATGCTCGAGGAACGCGGCACGCCCATGGTCATCGTTATCGCGGCGGACCACGGGGAGGTTTTCTCCGATCCGGTCCGCATGCACGGCATGGCGATCGGAGAGGAAGACATTCGCGTACCGCTTATAATACGCGTGCCCGGGTGGAAGCCGGGCCGCGTATCGCAAGTAGTCAGTTTGGTCGATCTATTTCCAACGCTGCTCGCTTTAACCGACACGCCGGCTCCCTCGGGCATTGACGGCGTGGACCTCGCGCCTTGGGCGCGCGATAAGTTACCGGCCGAAGAACGAATGTTGATCAGCGAAACCTGGCGCTTCGAAGGCTCGGGGCGTCCATTATTGGATTTAATAGCGGGATTTGACGGGCAACGTAAAGTCGTATTGAACCTCATCGATCACACCTTTATGCTCTATGATCAAACCCTGCTCCGCGGAACGCCCGAAGTACTATATCACGCCGATCGAGATCGACTCGCTCGCTTTATTCTCCAGTACGTCGAGCAAACCGGCGGGTCGCTTACGCCGGTAGACTGATACCCGGTCCGAGAGATGCTTAGCGAGCGAGTAAAATTAGATATGATAGAAAGAGCGCGAGCGCTGAAAAGCGACCCTTGGTTCGCGCTTTTACGCACGCTCAGTTGTCTCGCCGCCTCCTGGTACGTGGCCGCTTATTTATATATCGCTTGCTCGCGCATCGACTACGCGTATGACCTGGAATGGATGGAAGGCGGCATGCTCGAGCACGTCGCGCGCGTGATCGAGGGCAAGCCGCTGTACGTGGAGCCCTCCATCGATTTTACGCCATATATCTACGCTCCGTTTTACTACTGGCTGAGCGCGCTATTCGTCCAAATAATCGGGTTGGGTCTTCCCGCGCTGCGCGCCGTCTCGCTGCTGTCCTCGCTCGGAGTCTTCTTCTTTATCTATCAGATCGTCCGAAACAGCACGGGTTTTCGCCATTGCGGATGGATTGCGATCGGACTATTCGCCGCGATGTTCGTTATCGGCGGAGCGTGGTTCGATATCGCGCGCGTCGACTCGCTCTATCTCTGTATTCTAATGGCGGCCGTATGGCTGCTGTACCGCGGCGATCGCACCGAGCTGGTCGCGGGCATCTTGCTCGGCGTCGCGTTTCTAACCAAGCAAACCGCCCTGTTGATGGCGGTGCCGTTATGCCTGGCTCGGTTACTCGGCGTACCGGGATGGCGCCGGTTATATTGTACGCTCGGCTTTGTAGCCGTGGCCGGGGGAAGCGCGGTTATTCTGAATAGTCAAAGCGACGGATGGTTCTTTTACTACCTTTTTGAGCTTCCCTCGAGCCATAAGATGCTCTGGCAAGACGCGTCGGCCTTCTGGCGTTTCGATATCTTCATCCACTTGCCCTTTATCTGTTCCTTGGCTTTTTTCCCGTTATTGCGTCGCGATAAGGCGAGAGTGGTTCTGATTCATTGGGCCTCGTGCGTTGGTTTCGTCGCCGCGGCTTGGAGTTCTCGAATGCATATCGGGGGATTCAGAAACGTGGTCATGCCCGCCTATTTGTTCCTCTCGTGGTCTGCCGCGGAAACCATCGGCATCTGGTGGCTTTTCGCCCGATCGCGTAATGGTCTGAAATCCGAAATTGTAAGCCTTACACGCGCGCTAAGCGCTTTCGCTTACTTACTTTGTATATCGCAATTCGCCGTTCTTTGGTATCCGATCAGACCGCACTTGCCCACTGCCGCCGATCGCGCGGTCGGCGACGAATTAGTGAAGCTGATCGCCGAGTTCGACGGTCCCGTTTTAGTGCCCTTTCACGGACATCTCGCCCGTCTTGCCGGAAAAGAGCCCCATGGACATCAAATGGGTTTTATGGACGTCTATAACGGAAAAGAAACCGGGCCGAAGGAGGCGGTTGGCCGTTCGATTCGCGCGGCGCTGGAATCGGCGCGATACGCGGCGGTCGTGGTTGACGAAAAGTGGTGGCCCGATGCCCTCAATCCGCACTACCGAAAGGAACGCGGTCATCTCATCAGCCCCAAAAACACCTTCTGGCCGAAAACAGGCAAGCGTGTACGGCCGTTGTGGTTGTATATCCGCCGAAAAAACAGGTGACCAGCTCGCGTTCAAACGGTAAGTACGGGCGCGGCAAAAGATTACTTGCGATCGCCTATAAGCCTAAGTATCGTTATGCGACAAAGGAGGAACGATGCAATTTAAATCAGTCGATGAAATCCTCGATTTTGCGATCGGGAAGGAACAAGAAGCTCAAGATCTGTATAACTCGCTGGCGAATCAGGCGGCGAACTCGGCGATGAAATCGGTTTTTAAGGAGTTCGCGGCGGAAGAAGGGATGCACAAGAAAAAGCTGGAGGCGGTAAAATCTGGAAAGAAGCTCGCGTCGTCGGAGAAAAAGATCTTAGACCTAAAAATCGGCGACTACTTGGTAGACGTGGAAGTCAAACCGGATTTGAGCTATCAAGAAGCCTTGATCCTCGCCATGAAGGCCGAAAAAAACGCTTACAAAATGTACCATAACCTGGCCCAAGCCGCTGATGACCCGGGCATCAAGCAACTGTTGCTGGAGCTCGCTCAAGAAGAAGCCAAGCATAAGTTGCGTTTCGAGATAGAGTACGACGATAACATCTTACTCGAAAACTAGAGGCTGCTGCTAACCCTCATCCCGCGGGTGGTATACCACCCGCGAGCGGGGAACAGAGCAGCGCTATTTCGAGGAAAAGCGGCGCCGCAGCTCGGGTCATCCCAGTCGAAGTACGGAGCGGAGGGAATTATTGGGTACGCGCTCGCGTCGCCGGTTTTCTTCGCCGTGAATCGAAGGTCTATCCGCTTTACGATTAGCGTAACCGTTCAGGGGGGTACTGCTGTTTGACTACGACGGCGGCCAATTCATCCCGTAAAACCGGCTTTCGTCCTCGCGCCGG
>JAFGIB010000247.1 GCA_016929805.1 Deltaproteobacteria bacterium
CACAAGTACAGGCAGACGTTACCAAGCCATCCGCGCACGACACCGGCGTTTGCGCGTCGCTACACTCGGTCGTTTGCGCGCGGCCGTTGCAGCAATACCCGGAGCTGACGGCGATCGTACCGCATATGCAGTCGGATATGACAGGGCCTTGTTCGCAGACCGCGGTCGTCGAACAGTCCTCGGGGCACGTTTCCATACTTTCGGAAGCATCACATTGCCCGTCTCCACACTTCGATTCGGAGCAAGCCGTCGTCAAGGCGAGCGTTGTCACTATCGCGACAATTCGTATCGGCATAAGGTCCTCCTTTTGGCGCTGTCGCGCCTCCATCGGTTCGGTCCCGGCCGAAAGTACGAGCCATCCCGGCCGACAGCGAACAGCCGGATCATCTAAGGGATATAAAAGCCATAATATGCGCAGGTGTATTGGGCGTCAACGCGGCCGTGTTCTAAACGCGGTAACGCACAGTATCGCACGTTATAAGCCGATGGGTGTACGAGTAGATGACTACACGGGCATCGAAGATACTCGATGTTGAGGATGCGGGTACAACGATCAGTGACAATTTTGAAATAGACCTTAACGTTGCTAAAAACGTCGGGCGGAAACGCATAAAAAGGTAGCTTCTCAAAAAGTGGTGACAAAAGTCAGCCTACTTTCCTAAATCGGCTTTGTTCTCGGGTGATCATTTGCACTTGGGTATAAGCGAATTCTGCAAGCGCCGCCGTCCGGTATTACGCAATAAGGCAAAGCCAAACGGAATTCTTGACTTAACCAGAGATCGTCAGCTATATACGACCAGATTGGTCGTTATTTACGGCGACGAGGTCGCGGTTATAGATCGGTGAAGATATCTAAAAAAACAGACTATGCGCTTCGCGTATTATTCGGACTCGTAAATACCTGGCGCGACGAGCCCGTAGGCATCTCCGTCTTAGCTCGGGAATACGGCGTACCGAAGCGCTTTCTAGAACAAATCATGCTTAAATTAAAGAAGAAGGGCTGGGTAGAGAGCCGGCAAGGAAAAAAAGGCGGCTATCGGTTGGCCGTGGCACCGAACGCGATAACCATAGGGGAGGTGGTGCGTAATTTTAGCGGGGTGCTGGCGCCGATCGGCTGTGTCTCGGTGACAGCGCCACAGCGATGTGAGCGCGAGAAAAACTGCCCGTTCCGCGGCTTTTTTAAGGAGATACGCGACCATACCGCCGAGTTATTGGACAAGGCGACAATCGCGGAGGTCGCGGCCGGTAAAGCGGTCGTTCGAAAAGTTCGAAAGAGGTGTTTGAGGAAATAACCGACCGTATTATTTTTTTTGCGATATTAACGACCTAATTGGTCGTGTTTTGAAACGGAAAATGAAATGGATTCTAGAGAAACGAGCAATACGGCGCTTTTTTTTCTAACCGAGCTTCACACTTTAGCGCTGCTATTCCTAGTCACGGCGTACGCGATAAAAATCGCGGAGTTGATGCAAAAGTTTTCGGTCGAAACGATTACGCCGCGTACCTCAAAAACGCTCCGGGCCGTGTGCTATGCTTTCGCGCTGTTGGTCATACCTTGGAGAATGGACTCGTATCGAAGAGATCCCCTTCGATACGCTGAGTTCGCGGTGCTCCACCTTGCAATCGCTACCGCGATCGGCACGTTCGCTACGCTACAGTGGACGCGAGCTTTCTGTACCCGCGAAATAGTCGCCATTGGTCTACGGGGTGTATTTCTCTCCGGGGCGATCGTCGGCCTGGTCAGGCTTTGCAGACGCATCGCCCGCCGTGAAATGCGTCTCATCTCCACCCCCGACGACTACTTCTCTCTTTTGTTAGTTACGGCGTGGTTAGTCTCCGGCTGGCTCGCGGTGCCGTTTGCCAAAGAGCTTTATTTAATTGTATTTCTTACGATTGGCACGGTTTGTTTGTTTTACGAGCCATTCAGCAAACTCTTCCATTATCTCTATTGGCCTTTCTTAAGGTACTATATGGGTCAATACTTCGGCCATCGCGGGGTTTATCCGGTACGGCCCGACTCGGCCGATCAATCGGTGCAAAACTATAAGCGCTATCTATGAAGAGTACTGATAGAGCAAAGCGCTTTAGCGAGAACTTCAAGCAACGAATCACGAGGCAACAAGCGCTCGCATTGGCTGCTTGTGCCCACTGCGGAATATGCGCCGATTCGTGTCATTACTATAAAGTCACCGGAGACCCGAAGATGACTCCGGCATATAAGGCCGATCGCATCCGGCGTGTTTTCAAAAGGCAATTCGACTGGACGGGAAGGTTCATTCCCTGGTGGGTAGGGGCTGAAGCGGTATCCGAGGATGAACAATTGGAAGAGCTAAAAGAGATTTTTTTCGGCTGCTGCACCGGATGCCGCCGCTGTACCATCAACTGCCCTTTTGGGGTTGATATGGCCGGTCTCGTCAGCCTTACGCGCTCTCTACTCATCGACGAGAACATGGGACCTACCGGTTTGATCAAAGTGATGCGCGATCAGTGGACAACCGGCAACCAAATGGCGATCAGCGACCAGGACTACCTCGAAACGCTACGGTGGCTTCAGGAAGAGGTCCGAGAAGAGCTCGACGATCCCGGCGTGACCATCCCGGTCGACAAGAAAGGCGCGGATTTTCTCTACATCGTTAATCCGCGTGAAATTAAATACGCGCCCATGTCGCTAATGGCCGCGACTAAGATCTTTCACTCGGCGGGGCTGAACTGGACCATGGGCTCAAAAGGATGGGACAACACAAACTACGGATTGTTCTCAGGCAAAGCAGATCTGGGCCGTCACATGTGTAACCTTGCCTTTACGCAAGCGAAAATACTAGGGGTCAAGCAACTGGTCGTCTCTGAATGTGGTCACGGTTTTAGAAGCATGAAATGGGAAGCTCCTATATGGGGCGTAAAGGTCGAAACGCCTATTCAAGTAGTCTCGGTGCTCCAACTGCTTGCCGAGCTAATCAGTCGGGGGATCATCGCGCTCGATCCGCGGCGTAACCCTTTGCCGGTAACCTACCACGATCCATGTAGTCTCTCGCGCTCCTCGGGGCTGACCGAGGAGCCGCGATACTGCTTGCGTAGAGCGTGTCTCGATTTTCGCGAGATGACTCCGAACCGAATTAATTCATATTGTTGCACCGGCGGCGGCGGAGCGCTGTCGATGACGGAATATACACCACTCCGCCTGCGCGTTACCCGGATCAAAGCAAGCCAAATCGCGGCCACCGGTGCGGTAAGTGTCGTAACCTCGTGTCACAACTGCGCCGACGGTCTCGCCGACGTGATTAAAGCGAATAAGCTGACGGCCGAGGTCGAACCCGGAGTCCATCGTCCGGTAACCGTGCGGACGGTTTGCGACTGTGTCGCAAACGCGCTGATTTTGGATTCCGTATCAAAACAGCCTTTAGAACCGTCGAAAAAATTATGATTTTAGGCAATAGTGGCGATAAGAGTTACCGAACGATTCAACTTGGTGTTATGGTAAGAAGCAGTTCCGTGTTGGGAAATGGAGGACAACGTCATGACGAGCACAGAAAAATTTGTCGACAAATTCGAGGTCGACTCCCAAGGATTTCTGGTCGACCCGGCCGCCTGGAATGAGGAATTCGCGGTCGCTACCGCGCCACTGGTCGGAATCGAAAAGGGGCTCACTGAGCAACACTGGAATATTATTCGATTTATTCGAGATGCTTACAATAAGTATGGACGCGTACCGCTGGTATACGTTACCTGTATTAACCATAAACTCCGGGTACGCGAATTTAAGGAATTCTTTCCAACCGGTTATCATCGCGGCGCGTGTCGACTGGCTGGATTGAGCTATCGGACGGAGTACTACAATTTTTGGATCGACAAGAACCAGCTCGCTCATCCGCAGATCGAGCGGAACAAGGTATATCGGATCGACGCCCAGGGATTCCTTATCGATGCGGAAAATTGGGACGAATACTACGCGCTCAACAAGGCCGCCGAGCTTAAGATGGAAGACGGGCTTACTGATAAGCACTGGCAGATTATCCGCTACTTGCGTCATCGCTTCGCCGATCTCGGAGAAATTCCCAGCGTCATCGAAACCTGCGAAGAAAACCGAATAGAACTGGCTGAACTGCAGCAGCTCTTCCCCGACGGCTACCACCGGGGCGCTATTAAGATAGCGGGTCTTCGCTTTCCGAACGGCGAATAGTAAAACGTAACGTCGTACGGCCACGTTCCCGGGTTGTTTCGCCACCTCTTTTTGAGGACTTACCCTACGACGGGTTAAACCAGCCGATATTATTCGAGTTTTTCTTCGATTCGCCTTTTATGCCGCGCGAGAAACCCAAAAAACGCCGTGGCGAAAAGGGTGTTAGGAGGGTATAGCTCGTCTACGTCATAGCTTGTGGTTCTTTTTTTTCGAGGTTGAGACGATGTCCTTTATCGATGCGACCAGTCGGGTACGTCAAGGCGAGGAGCTCGATCCCCGGCGGATAGCTGAGTTCATCAAACAAAATGTCGAATCGCTAAAAGGCGATCTCGCAATCGAACAGTTCACCAGCGGGGCCTCCAATCGCACCTATTTGATCCGAATAGGAAGTGATGAATTGGTACTGCGCTGCCCGCCTTTCGGCTCGGAGAATATCAAAGCCGGCCATGATATGCACCGCGAATTTCGCGTTCTCTCGAAACTTCACAAAGTTTATCCCCCGACCCCGAGGCCCATTATCTATTGTGACGATCAATCGATCGTCGGTGCTCCGTTCTACCTAATGGAAAGAAAAAAGGGCGTAATTTTACGGAAGGATTTACCCGATAAACTTAACATCAGCCCGGAGATGATGAAAAGGTTATGCGCGTCGCTAATAGATAATCTTGTCGAAATTCACAATCTCGATTGGGTTTCGCTTGAGCTAAACGAGATAGGAAAACCCGAGGGTTTCCTCGCGCGCCAACTGGAAGGTTGGGTCCAACGCTATGACCGGGTTCAAACCGACGAGATCCCTGAAGTGGCGGCGGTGACAGAGTGGTTGCGAGACAATCAGCCGCAATCGCCTGGAGCGACGCTGATACACAATGACTATAAATTCGACAACGTCGTTCTCGACCCCGATGATCTCACGAGAATTATAGGCGTTCTAGATTGGGAAATGAGCACGATAGGCGATCCGTTGCTGGATTTGGGAGTAACCCTGGGTTATTGGATTGGCAAAAACGATCCGGAGCTCTTGCAATTAGCGCGCACCCAGCCGACGAATTTACCGGGATCGTTCAGCCGCAGTGAGCTCGCGGAGAGCTACGCGAAAAAGACCGGGCGAGATATATCGAATATCGTCTTCTATTTCGCGTTTGCGCTCTTTAAGCTCGCGGTTATCGCGCAACAGATCTATTATCGTTATGCCAAGGGGTATATCAAGGACCCGCTTTTTTCCTTGATGCAGGCGGGCACGATGATATTCGTCCGGCATTCGGCCTTGGCTATCGAAAAAGGCAGCATCGATTTCTGATAGACGCCTTGGGAGCGTTTGGTTGGCACACGGACAGTCGGTTATTCGAAGGCACAGCAGGACTACAACACCTGTTTTTAGCCTAGGCGAATTGTGTGCTTCCGCGGATCGAGCGAGCCCGAAACGGAATCCGGAAGCGAAACCTACCCGAATGTAGCAAAAAACGTGAAACGGAAACGCGAAAAAAGCCGCGAAATAAGGGCGCGCGGAACTCTTTTTTGAACCGCAGCCTAGTCGCGCGCTATCTTACGCGAGCAAAGCGGTTCACACCGGCGGATTTCTTACTACGTTGAGGGCTATAAAGCGATTCCATTACTGACCGTTAACGGCTATTAACTAATATTTATAGAAGTTATACTATTATTCAGACACGTATATCTACGTGAATGTAAGAAAGACGTCGCCACTGTATTTTTTTCCGACCGTAAAGATTCGCGTTAGCCACTTTTGAAAGTTGAGACGTCGTAGCTTATCGTATAGTCGTTTTATATCGAAAACTACCGCAAAATCACCGAAAAAAGACCAGCAATCGGACAGCTCAAGTACGGTATCATAGTTAGTTAGAGGCCGCACGTAATGCAGACTGTTCGCATATCCGATCACTATTCCCATGGCTCGGTTATCGCCGGGAAACGCCTGGGCAGATATGAAGTACTAGCGCGAATCGCTTCGGGGGGTATGGCGGTGATATATATCGCCAGATCGGTCGGCGTAGCGGGGTTCGAGCGCCTATTTGCGATTAAGGTCCTACACGCTCATCTGGCGCACGAGCACGATTTTGTCGCGATGTTTCTCGACGAGGCAAGACTGGCCGCGAAGATCCGTCATACCAATGTGCTATCGGCGATCGACGTCAGCGATCTGCATGATTCCGAGTATTACTTGGTAATGGATTATATAGAGGGAGACCACCTCGGAGCGCTGTTAAAGAACACGAGCCAGATTGATCAGCGTATCCCGGCGCGAGACGCGTTGCGCGTCGTAGTTGACGCGCTCAACGGCCTGGCGGCGGCTCACGAATTGACCGACGAGGCCGGGCGTCGTCTGAACCTCGTCCATCGCGACATCTCACCGCAAAACATCCTGGTCGGCACCGACGGGGTATCGCGGTTAACCGATTTTGGAGTTGCAAAAGTCGAAAACCGCATCTGTACAACGCGCAATGGCGCGCTTAAGGGAAAGCTCGCCTATATGGCGCCGGAGCAAGCGTTCAACGGCCACGTCGATCAGCGTTCGGATCTGTTTGCCATGGGAATCGTCCTTTGGGAATGCCTCACCGGCCGCAGGCTTTTCCGCGCCGACAATCAAGGCGCTGTTCTCAACATGATCTGCAACGAGCCGATCGCTGCTCCTTCCAGCGTCGATCCCGAATTAGCGCCGTTGGATTCGGTATTAGCGAAAGCACTCGAGCGAAAGCCCGATCTCCGATTTCAGTCGGCGCTAGAGTTGATAGACGCGATCGAAACGGCGGCTGCGCGTCTCGGCGGTATCGCGTCGCGCCGTTCGGTCGAAAGCGTGATCAAGAAATACGCTTGCGAGAAGCTTAACCGAGAGCGGGAATTGGTGCGAGAAGCGATCGCCGCGTTAGGCATAGAACGTGCGTCGGACCCACAAATCGAGTCGCAGCCGCATCGCGTTTCGTTCTTTCGCCTAAAAGCGGATCGTCCGGATAAAACGGTTCGGACGCGCGTGCTAAAAGCAAAGCCCAACCAGATAAAAACCTTGGCGAATCGCGAGGCGGCAACGTTGTCTTTCGCTCGCAGTAGCAACGTGCGAAAAATCGTCACGCGGAAAGCTTTCAAGCTGAAATGGTTGCTCGGCGGAATCGCGGGGGGCATCTCGATCGCCGTTGCGTTGGTAAGCACCGCTTATTATACGTCGAATAGCGAACTTATAACCGCGCATTCGCTTCGCGGATCGGAAATAGAGCGAGCGGCTCCGGACCTGCTCCGAGAGGACTTCTCCGCGATCTCCGCCGCGGATTCGAGCGATAAACGCGCTGTATTCGCCCCATACGAAAAAGACGATAGCGTGCGGGAAAGCGCGACCAACAGCAGATTTTCATCGGCCAATTATCGATTCTATAATAGAGTTAATAATAGCGAAAAGAACACCATGCCCGGCGAAAACGAAAAGGCGAGTCGGATGGCTGCGGCATCCGCGCTTCGCCTTTTAAAATTTGTAAACTCTCTCAATAGAATAACTGAACAAGAACCGTCGCCGACGATGCCTTCGCTAGTCGATCTTCCCGATAATCCGTTCGAACATTCGAGTGAACCCGAGGTTGATCCGACCCCGCGAAACCGCGCGATATCGCGCGACCCCATCATCGCGGATATTCCGGATAATCCGTTCCGACCAAGAAGCGAGCCGGAACCGCCGGGCGTAAAAAAGTTAGATTCGCCGCCACGCGCCGATGCCATTAAACCGATTCCCAAAAATCCTTTCGACTAAAGCGCCGTACAAATCGAAAGGCAATTCGCTTTTTTGAATTCCAAATAGCGCGGATGCTAAAACCTCCCTTCGTCTCACTCGCGGCGCGCCGTCGTTTGCGGCGTTGGACGTCTCGAAATATGGTTTGTCGATGGCCGGTTCCCGAAAGGCCATCTTTTGTTAAGGAGGCCGGTCAAAACAAACTTGCCAGTTGCGGCCGCGTACGCGGGCGCTCTCGCGGCTTTCGTCCTCGAAAAAATCCGCGAAATAGCGCTGCTATTGCTGCGGTTTTTCTGCGGGCGCTCTCGCGACTGCGCTCCGCGTACACAACCGGTCGTGGCGAGTTTATTTTGACCGGCCTCCTAAGGACAACTCGATATGTCTCAAAAGGGAATAGCTGAATTCGATATCCGCCTAAATTTTGACAATAAATATCGCTATTTTGAAAGAATGAGTCAATAGCAAAAGTGTAGGTCAGAAAAGGTGTGCTGAGTACAAGGGTTCGCGCGAACCTGTTTGTCTAAAAATGGCAAAACACGCGTTTTAGATCGAATAGTTGATACGAGGTAAGCTTGTGAAGAAAGTTGTACAATTGAATGACTTTAATAAATACGCGACACGCGATTTGTGCTTTTTGACCTGTATCGCGGCGAGCTACGTCGCGCTGACGGTGGGCTGCAATTCCAGCGGCAACGGCTCGCAGCAACAACCCGCGGGTACTGAAGCCGGGACTTCGCTGACGGGTGGGGTGGGCGGATCGACCGCGGGTAGCGTAAGCGTCGGCGGCGGTAGCGGCGGAGTTGGCGGCGGAGGGGGCACAACGACGATCACCGGCGGCGCCGGCGGCACCACGCCGACGGGGGGTGCCGGCTCGGGCGGTGGAACGACGGGGGGCTCCGGTGGTGCGGTAGTCGAAGCTGGTTTTGACGCGGCTGTGAGCGAGGGAGACGGAGCGACCGCGACCGAGGCGAGTAGCCCGCAGGACACGAGCGCCGAGCCCGCACCGTCTCCGGGTTGTTCGGGAGGAAGCGTTAGAGCGGGGAATACCAATGAAACCGTCCAATCAAACGGCCAGACACGCGTTTACGTGCTACACGTTCCCTCGAGCTATGATGGTACGAAACCGTTTTCTCTGCTTATCGACCTTCACGGCGGCACTTACGACGGTCCGCGCTGGGACACCCGTGCTAGTAATCAATTTAAGGCTATGGCCGAAACCGAGAGCTTCATTCTTGTTTCGCCCACCGCCACGAATTTAATGTGGATCGCCGACTCGCCGGAGTCGATAGACGGACAATTTATCCGCGACATGGTCGACGCATTAAAAAACGACGCGTGCATTGACACGAAGCGCGTTTACGCGACCGGGTGCTCGATGGGAGGCGCGATGTCTTTCTGGTTGGCTTGTTACGCCTCCGATTATATCGCCGCGACGGCTCCGATGTGCGGCACGGCTTTCTTTGAGTTAGCGACATTGTGTAAACCCCAGCGCCCCGTATCGACTATGTTCGTTATGGGCTCGCAGGATTTCCTCAACTGCTGGGAGCCACCCCGCACCTCGGTCGGCAACCCTTGCGCCTCGGAGGTACTAGAGGCCTTTAAGACTATTAACGGCTGCACCGACCCGGCCGAATCAACCCACAACGGCGTGTGCCTGACGCACGATCAATGCGAAGACAATACCGAGGCGACAGTCTGTAGAGTTAATGCTGATCATATGGGCATCTATACGGCCCCGGACATGAACGTCTACGAAGAAGGCTGGAACTTCCTGAAACGGTTCTATCTCCGACCCTAAGCCGGCCGTACCTTTGCACTCAACTGTAAGGAACCTCGTCGACTCAAGTCGCCGGGTTCGCGGGTTGCCTTTATCTCGTTGTTTAGGAGCGAGGCCGGGTCAATTTGTTTGATATATTACGATAGACCGCGAGTAAAATTGACCTGATATTACTTCTCGGCCATCGAATCTTTCATCTTGCTTATAATTGACATCCATATTATAGAACACCGAGGTTCTAATCATAGGAAGTAGGGGAGTCGTTTTGGCCTTAAAAGTAAGGGAGAGTGATCATGTTTCGTGACGCGAAGAAGTACTTTATTTTTCTTGGGTTATTGTTCTTGGCGGCGTGCATTAGAGACGACTTGGAGGACGATAATTCGACTAAGAAAGGCACGAACACCGGGACAAATCCGATTGAAACCACCGGCAGCGCCGACGCTGGTTCTATAAATAAGGGGAATCCGGACGGCGCGATCAAAACCGACGGCAACGTGGAGCTGCCGGCCGCAGACGGGGCAAACACGAGCGGTCCGGACAGCGCGGCCGACAGCGCCGGCGACAGCGAGCAACAGCCGATGACGGGAGAATGCAGCCCCGACGGCGCGACGATCCCGTGCTATCAAGGCGATTCGAGCACAAAAGGCGTCGGCATATGCCGGGCAGGCACGCAGACCTGTCAAAATGGACAGTGGGGCGAATGCACGGGTATGGTCACGCCGGTCGAAGAGAGCTGCGATGGCAGGGACGAAGATTGCGACGGCGAGACCGACGAAGAGCTGCAGCTCGATACCTGCATTCCGGACGGCATGGACGAGGAGAAACTAAAGGCTCAGTGTAAATCTGGAAGGCAGAAGTGCGAAGACGGAATGCTGATATGCGAGCTGGTGGATAACGCCCAAATCGAGCAATGTAACGGTTTAGACGACGATTGCGACGGCGAGATAGACGAGGAAGCGGACACCTCGTGCTTCACCGGGGAGGTCGGATGCGAGAAGCTCGATTCAGGGGAATGGGAATGCCAGGGAATTTGCCGAACCGGGTCACAATACTGCGTCAACGGAGCGCTGGTCGGAGCGTGTACCGGTCAAGTGCTCCCCTCGGTTTTCGGCGAAATATGCGGTAGGTCTCCCGCGGTCGACGACGACTGCGATGGCGAGGTCGACGAGACCTGCACCTGTATTCGGGGTGAAACGCAAGAGTGCTACACCGGGCCGGAAGGAACCGCTAATGTCGGCGCTTGTAAAAGCGGCGAGCAGACTTGTCTTTTCGATTTTTACGGGCCGTGCACCGGGCAAACGCTTCCAGCCGACGAGACCTGCGAAAACCAAGGCGTGGACAACGACTGCGACGGCGATGAGGACGAGGTTGAAACAGGCGCGATGTGCTCAACCGGTAAACCCGGGCGCTGCGCCTGGGGAACGACCGCGTGTCAGGGCGACGATACGGTGTGCGAAGCTTTCAACGACCCGATCGCGGAAATCTGTAACGGAACCGATGACGACTGCGACGGGAGCATCGATGAGGACTTTGACCTGCAATACAACGAGCAGATGTGCGGCTCGTGCTACCGCAGGTGTAACCGCGGAATGGAATGCTGCCGGGGCCAGTGCGTGAACCTCAGCTCCGACCCGAACAACTGCGGCCAGTGCGACAAAGTCTGTACTGAGGGTCGGACCTGCCAGAGTGGCAGTTGCCAATGCGGTCCAAACACCACGCTCTGCGGCAGCCAATGCGTCGACCTCAGCTCTGATCCGAATAACTGCGGAGAGTGCCGCTTCAGGTGTCCAAGCGGGGCGAGTTGCGTAACTCGTACCTGCCAGTGTTCGGAAAACCTGACCTACTGCTCCAATGGTAACGTATGCGTTGATCTCAGTAGTAACAATAGCTATTGCGGTAGTTGTTCCAACGCTTGCGACGCGAAGACGGAACGGTGCGAAGACGGAGCATGTGAGTGTCGAGATGGTTTTCGTCCATGCAATAATAAATGCGTAGATTTCAATAAAGACAATGGCAATTGCGGACAATGTGGCAACGTATGCGCGAGGGACCAAGAATGCTCTGGAGGTAAATGCATATGTCAGAACAGCGATCTGACGGCGTGCGGCGACGAATGCGTCGATATCAAAACAGACGAAGAGCATTGCGGTGGATGTGATCAGCCGTTCTGCGCCACCGAATGTAAAAACGGAGTATGCCAATAACCGTTTGACTTTGCTATTACGGCCTTGTCGCCCGCCGCGAGCTTTTGTAGTCTCTATTCGCGAGGGCGACGCGCGGGCCCGTTTTGCGCAATATCGCGGCGGAAATCGCTCGGCGGTACGGTTTTGCAGCTATCGCGCTTGTGCGTTTCAGACGGCGTATCAGCCGAAGGACCGAGGACTTCCCTGTTCCGCGCCGGGTCGTAACCGCAAAGGCGCAGCGCGAACGAATCGACCTACGGCATCCCTTGAAGGCCTAAAACCAGGCACAAAGCGCCGTCCTCGGCGGTTATTCGCGTTACGACCAGGGCATCGATCATCATAGCCGTGGCGCGTTGTGCCATCGCGGCTCGTACCTCCGAGACGGTTCGCAAATCGACGCGCAAAAGATCCCCTTCGCGCTCGACAAACGCCGGGTGTCGATTCTTACTCTTTTGAAAAAGCAACGGTCCCCAAACCGCGCGCGCGATTTCGCCCGCGATCGTTCCCACAAGCTCCCTCAGGGTGGTGTTTTCCGCGGCTGACGCCGGCTCGACGCGGAAAGCGAGCTCTTTCGCGCCGAGCGGCGCGCATACCAAGCCGGCGGGAATCAAGCCGGCGATAAGCTCGCCTCCGTCGGTTAACACCGCGTTCACCCCAAGGCGTCCATCGCTCGCTTTGATGGTTACAGCCGATATGCCCGAGAGGCAACCCACGGCGGCCGTGAGCTGCTTATCCGTAAGCCTGACTTGTCGATGCAGGGCGGCTTGCAGCGCCTCGCGGATCGAACGTGGAAACTTGAGCTTTTTGAGCTGCTCGCGGGCGGAAACCGAAGCTCCTCGCAACACGCTCCTCATGAAGTCGAACCTATCCACGGTTACTCCGTAAAAGCTCCAAGTCTAAAGGCGTACCGGTTATCTCGTCGCGCGTCCAGAGTAAAGCGGCCCGTACATAATGGGCTCGAATATCGCGGCTGTCGAGCAGCGCGTTGAGCACGAGCCTGACATTCGGCGTTCCGCTTTCGGTTATGCGCAGTAAGAGCTTCAGCGCGATTAGACCGCTTTCCAACCCCGCCCGCTGCAGAATCTCGTCGCCTTGCGAAAGGCGGGCATCGGCCACGGTGCGACTTAGCTCAAAGCTGTTCCGCCTCCTTTCGCTTTCTCGCTCGATGGTCAGATTCGCACGGCGCCGTTCTTCGATACGGTCAGCGAGCGACTTCAGGTCTAAAAGCCCGATCGACTTGAGCGCGTCTGGGCAAATGCCGACCACGTAAAGCGCTCGGTCGATGACGCGGTTGAGCTTGGCGTCTTCGGCCTCGAGCTTACGCGCGCCGAAAAAGGGAAGCTCGCACGGCGCTACCCGAGTGAGTCGTTCGGCGAGCGTTTCAACCCGCATCCCGAGCGTTGATTCCACTCGGATGTCGACATATTCGCTCAAGCTGTAGACACCCAGCGAGAGCGCGGGACCAAAGGTCATAAGCGCTTTGGGATGAAAGCCTTGCGAATAGCATAGCGGTAGATCCGCTCGTCTGCAGATGCGCGACAAAAGCCTTATCATGTCCAGGTGAGAGGCAAAAGCGGCCCGACCGAGCTTGCGATAGCCGAGACGGATTCGGGCCGTCTCTTGGAGGCGAGCAGGGACCGTCCGTTTTTGCAGGCGGTGCTCTCCGCTTGAAGCGGTTACATCTCGTTCGATTTCACGCGTCGAGTCGGTTCTGTCGAACGGCCCGTCCTGCCGCGCGTACGCGCGCGTAGCAACGTTGCGGGGAGAGTCGACAAAAGCTCTTAGGTGAGCTTCGCGTCGTTCGCGCATGCGCTCGAGGTCGCAGCCGATGCCGCAACGGTGGCACACGTAAGCGTGCTCAACTCGTTGATCGGAGCGTTGCGCTCGGTCGCTCTCCCGGTAATCCACTCGATTTTCCTCTTGAATCGAGGCGCGAATCGAGCCCGCCAGCGGTTTTCCGCAGGGAGGTGTTGAGCGCCCTTCGAGTGCCTTATAATACTCTTTTTCCAAGAAGCGACGCTCGACGCCGGTATGGATGTGCTCCCAGGGCAAATGCGAAGAAATGGGCAGCTCTTTTAGAAAGCGATTCGCGTCGACACCGGTTTGATCGAACGCGTCCAGCCAAGTCTCGAATTGAAACGCGTCGCTCCAGGAGTCAAAGCGCGCGCCTTTCTCATACGCGAGCGCGATCACCTCGGCGAGCGTCCGATCGCCGCGCGCGAGAATCGCCTCTAGCCAACTAGCCTCCGAATCGTGTAGCCGCAACGTGAGCTGATGACGCCGCGCGGCTTGCTGCAGCAAGCGGTGTTTACGGCGAATCTCGTCGATATCGCCCATCGCGCACCATTGAAACGGGGTATGCGGTTTGGGCACGTGGGTGCTCACGCTCACCACGACTTGCGCCCGTTTACCCCGAATCGAACGCGCGGTTCTTTGCGCGCGGGCACCGGTCTCGATGATCGCGAGAACGTCCTCGTCGCGTTCGGTTGGAAGCCCGATCATAAAATACAGCTTGATCTTGCTCCAGCCTCGGCTGAAGACGCGCTCGACCGTTTGCGTTAGTTGCTCGTCGGTTACGTTCTTGTTGATGACATCGCGCAGGCGTTGGCTACCGGCCTCGGGAGCAAAGGTCAATCCGCTGGCCCTGCCGCGCTTGAGATCATCGAGGACCTCTTCGTCCAAACCGTACGCGCGCAGCGACGAAACCACGAGCGACACCCGCCGGCTATCGATTTCTCGAGCGAGCTTCTGAAGCAGCGGCGAAATCGCGCTGTAATCGGTCGTCGATAGACTCGTAAGAGAAGCTGCTTCATAACCGTATCGACATACAGTGTTTTTAACTGTCTCGATGATGGCGCGCGGGTCTCTCTCCCGCAGCGGGCGGTAGATCATCCCGGCTTGGCAGAAACGGCACCCCTCGGTGCAACCCCGGGCGATTTCCACCGAAACCCGATCGAAAATGGTCTCGGTATTGGCGACCGGTCCTTCAACGGGAAAATCAAATCGATCGATCTCGTCGAGCACGACTCGCTTGACGGGAAAAGCGGCGTCGGCGCAGAGCGACTGCGCCACATAGGTTACCTTGGTCTCGGGGTCGATAGCGGTTTGATAAAACTCCGGCACGTATATTCCTGGCAATCTCGCCAATTGCTTCAGACGTTCCGCGCGCGATGCGCCGGCTCGCTTGAGCCGGCTCCAAAGACGCATCAACTCGATCACGGCCGGCTCGCCGTCGCCGACTAAAAAGGCATCGATAAAGGGCGCGACGGGCTCCGGATGCGTCGCGTTTGGGCCACCCGCCAGAATCAGCGGATCGGAATCGGTCCGCAGCCGGCCGCGTAGAGGAATGCCACCCAAATCGAGCATTTGCAGGATGTTGGTGAAGGTAAGCTCGAATTGGAGGGAAAACCCCACGATATCGAAGTCAGAAAGCGGATGAAAGCTTTCGAGCGAGCGCAAAGGCTCGGCGCGCGTTCTAAGCTCGCGCTCCATGTCGATCCAGGGGGCGTAGGAGCGTTCCGCGAGTAGCTCGGGTTGGTCGTTGATGAGCGCGTACAGGATCTTAAAGCCTAGGTGGCTCATCCCGACCTCATAGGTATCAGGAAAAGCCAGACAGATGCGACATTGAACCTGCTCCCAGCGCTTGACGATCGCGCCGTATTCGCCGCCTAGATATCGGGAAGGCTTATGAACGCGATGGATAAAATCGCGGTAGGGATGGAGCACGGTTGCGTGGTTCGAGCCTTGGCGTTGTAAAATACGACTCGCGCGCGAGCGATAGAATCGGCGCAGGCAAATTTCTTACAATGTTAAGATAATCGAACGCCGAACCGCCTTCCGGGATTCGGCGTTCGCATTTGTGGGGCGTTAGAGGTGACTAGGGAAAGTAGTAAATCGCGGCGATGTTCCCGGTAAAGATATCCCAGGGTTCATTGCCGACCGAGGTGCCGAAGAATGTTCTGCTCTCGGACGCGTCCCCTCCAGCGGTCGAGGTCGAGCGGCTTTCGTGTCTCACGTGTAGACCGAGCGTACCTTGAAGCGAGAGCTGGGGAATGTCGATAAATCCAAAATGCACCTCGCCGCCGATCCGACCGCCGAGCTCAAAAAGTATTCCCGAATAGTCGACATCGCCTTCCTCCGAACCGGTGCTGATGCCGAAGTTTAGCTCGGGAATCACCTCAAAGACAAAGTGCCCGGAGGACGCGAGCGCCAAGGGAACGCCGCCGTGCAGCGCAAACCCGACGTAAGAAGGAAGATCGGTGGACTCGTCACCGAATTCAGACGAGGCCGAGGTGATGCCGAGTCCCAGCGCGGCTTCTATGCCGAAAAAGCTCGACAACCAATATCGCACGCCGATAGTCGGCGCCGAGACGGTGTCATCGTCGCTCACCGGGGAGATTCCAACAGGAACCTCGAAGACCCCGAAAAAGCCGACGCCGAAATTGCCCGCCATCTTTTCGTGGTCGCTTCCGGTCGAACTCGAGCTCGAATCGCTCTCAGTCGCGGTTGACGAGGAGTCGGCTTGCCATGTGCTTTCCGATGAGCTGGTTTGTCCCTGCACGCTGCCGCCCCACTCTCCTCCGGCCGATACCGAGGTCGAGGCCGAGCCTTCGGCTTCGGCCGCGCCGACATCTCCCGCCTCGGGATCGGTCTGAGCTCGAATAGAACCCGTAAAAACCAATAAGCTAAAAGCCGCTACGACTGCTGGTAATTGAATCCTTCTACTAAAAACCATTTCTACCTCCTAGCGTTTGGAGAATTTAGGTATAGGGTTGCACATCCATAACCACTGCGAGAAGAGTAGCAAATACCATATTTCCGCGGTCATGGGGATGTTTTATAGCGAGTCGCGGTTTACGACCGCTATCTGATGCACTCGTAACCGTTCAGGGGGGTCTTGCTGTTTGGCCACGATGACGGCCAATTCATCCCGTATAACCAGCTTTCGTCCTCGCGCCGGCTCGTCAGGTACAGCAAGTACCATCCTCGCCGGCCCTGCGGGCGCGCTCGGTTTTACAGGCGAATTGG
>JAFGIB010000248.1 GCA_016929805.1 Deltaproteobacteria bacterium
AGCAAGTACCATCCTCGCCGGCCCTGCGGGCGCGCTCGGTTTTACAGGCGAATTGGCCGCCGACTTGTTTGCCCCCTGAACGCTTACGTTTTTTCTAACGTAGAAATCGCCGTCGAAAGAGGGTATTTGTTGACGGTGGTAGTGCTATTTGGCTACGATGGCGGCCAATTCATCCTGTAATACCGGCTGTACCTTAACTTTGTAAAAAACGTCGAGCGGAAACGCGAAAAAAGCGACGAAATAAGTGCGCGCGGAACTTTTTTTTGGACCGCAGCTTAGTGCACCCTAGGCTAGAGTCTCGCCATTTTTCTTCTGCGGCCGGTATAATAAGCGCGTAGCCGCGTCACATCACCGATTTTTCGCTCGACGTAGGTTGAACTACGCCTTCACGAAAAATCGCCGATGTTCCTTGCTACGCGCCCATTATCCTCGACCTCGCTACGAAAAATGGCGAAACTCTAGCCTAAGAATAACTATCGTTTTCTGAAAAACTATACATTGACACTTTTCGTCCGCTCGCGTAATCGGCCAAGTTATGCTGGTGATATCACAAGGACGCGTAATCGATCCGGCTCGCAACCTCGACGAGCAGGCGGACGTAGTTGTCGACGGCAGCCGGATTACGAAAATCGGACCTCGTGCTGGAGCGGACCTGCGCGGAGAACAGATAATAACCATCGATGCCAAAGGGCGATGGGTTGTTCCCGGCTTGATCGATCTACACGTTCACTTCCGCGAACCTGGACAAGAATACAAAGAGACTATCGAGACCGGGTTGCGGGCCGCCGCAGCGGGTGGATTCACGGCTGTTTGTACTATGCCGAACACCCGTCCGGTGAATGACACGCGAGCGGTGACCGAAATGATATTAGCACGCGCCCGGCAGTGCGGTGGACCCCGTCTTTATCCGATAGCCGCCATCACCGTCGGCCAAAAAGGAGACCAGTTGACCGAAATGGCCGACCTATGCGATGCCGGAGCAGTCGGCGTCAGCGATGACGGTCAATGCGTGATGGACACCGCCGTAATGCGGCGCGCGATGGAGTATGCCCGCACCTTCGATATCTTAGTTACGCAACACTGCGAAGATAAGAACTTGTCGCACGGCACGCAGATGCACGAAGGCGTTATATCTACCCGCTTGGGGCTGGAAGGGTGTCCGCGGGAAGCGGAGGATGTCATCGTGGCACGCGACCTATTGCTCGCGGAAATGACCGGAGCACGCTACCATATCGCCCATATTTCGAGCATCAATGCTGTGCGCCTTCTAAGAGAAGCTAAGTCGCGGGGAGCGAAGGTAACCGCCGAGGTAACGCCTCACCACTTGATGCTTACAGACGAAGCGCTGCTCGAATACGATTCGGTTTACAAGGTAAACCCGCCACTGCGAGAAAAAAAGGATCGCGACGCGCTGAGAGAGGCATTACGCGACGGAACCGTCGATTGCATCGCCACGGACCATGCGCCGCATACCGAGCTCGAGAAAGAGTGTGAATTCGCTCAGGCCGCGTGCGGTATGGTCGGACTCGAACAAGCGGTCCCGGTATTGCTGGAATTAGTTCGGGATCAGATATTGACACCGATGAGATTTATCGAGGCGTTGTCAACAACGCCGGCGCGAATCGCCAGGCTTCCCGGTGGCTCGCTGCGAGAAGGTCAACCAGCCGATCTCACGATTATCGATCCCGAGCACCATTGGACGATGGATGCAAAGTGGTTACACTCTCGTTCGAAAAACACGCCCTTTTTAGGAAAGAAAGTTCAAGGGGCGATTATGTTAACGATAGTAGATGGTCAGATTGCCTACCAACGAAATACCTAACGGCGGAAACGCGGCCGCGATCAACGCAGCTTTCAAATGGAGTAGCTATCTTGCTAACGACTATACAACTCGCTCGACGCGCCGCTTGCGAAGTCCGCAGTCAAGACCGCGTCTACCTTGGAAGGGGACTTTGTGAAGGCCTAGAGTCATACCTGCCTCCAAACGTCGTCATCGTCCGCGATGGCTCTTCGCGTGTGGATGTCGCCCTACTAACCGCGACCAAAGTCTGCGGAAAAGGCGACTTTATTCAATCGCCGCGGGTCAATGGACGGAACCAGAGTGAGTGGTCGCCGCTTCCCATCCGTGGAAGCAGGCAAACGGTTATTCTGGTACCTCATTGCTCGGACCAAAGCGAGTGGCTCGTCGATCGATGCGAAAAAGAGAATGGATTAAATCAGAAAACGAATTGCCGGATCATCACCAGCTTAGCGGTAATAGATATAACCGATGTCGGACCAATCGTTCGCGAAGTCGCGTCCGGCGTAAGCGCCTCCGAGGTTCAACAGACCACGCGAGCAACCCTGTTAGCGGGCCCGTATCTCAAACCTATCGACATTTATTGATCCATTGCTTTGCGTTCCTGATCAGAACCGCGTCAAGGACCCAGGAACGGCAAGCAAAGTCTACGCATGACGAACGAAGACTTGAGAAGTTTCCGTGCGCTGATCGGGGCTCAGTTTTTCGGAGCCTTCAACGACAACCTATTTAAACAACTAATTCTTTTTTTGGCGGCCGGCATGCTTTTTAGCGGCGAGGATAAACAAGGTCTGGCGGTGGTAACCTTCACCCTACCCTTTGTTCTGTTCAGCGGTATGGCGGGAGACTTGAGCGAGCGCTTCAGCAAAAACAGCGTTATTTTCTTTATGAAGGTCGCGGAAATCGCGATCATGCTGCTAGGCGCATTCGCGCTTCAACTTAGACATTGGTATTTCATGTTGACGGTGCTGTTCATCATGGGTCTGCAATCCGCTTTTTTCGGCCCCGCGAAATACGGTGTAATTCCAGAGTTGGTCGCAACGCGACGATTGCTGCGGGCCAACGGGGTAATTTCGATGACGACCTTTTTGGCGATTTTGCTCGGTCAGGCCTTAGCCGGCCCGTTGATCGATCGGTTCGGTAATCGCCTGTGGGTCTCAGGAGCAATGTGTGTCGGCATAGCGGTAATCGGAACGGCCTGCGCCGGCCGCATGTCGCCGCTTTTACCTAAGAAGCCTCGCCTACCCATCAGCCCGAGCCCCTTCGGTAATCTATTCCGTACGATTCGCACCCTCGCTCAACATCGGGGGCTATTGCGAATCGTGCTCCTCAATTCCCTATTCTGGTTCAATGGAGTCGTAATCCAACAGTCGATCCTCGGATTGGGAGAACCCGGCTACCTGAGTATCGTCGAAGGCGAAAAAAGCCTACTCTCTTATCTCCTCGTTACCTTGGCCGTGTCGATCATCATCGGAAGCGTCCTGGGCCCGCGCCTCTCAAAATACCTATCTCTAGGTTCGATGATAATCGCGGGCGCGGTTGCGATGGTAGGGGGACAGTTTTGCCTGGTGCTTATCGGTCTGGTCGTAGATCGCGAGCACGGAGGCCTGGCATTCGCCCAAACGCTGATGGCTTGGATCGGTTTTTCAGGAGCCTTTTTTGTCGTTCCTATCCAGTCTTATTTGCAACACGCACCGCAAGACGGGACGAAGGGGCAGACATTCGCAGTTAACAACTTTATGAATTTTCTATTTATGCTTTTCGGAGGCATCTTCTACTTACTAGCGCGTCTGCCGCGGCTCGACATCGGTCCGACCCTTACTCAAGCGGGGGCCGGCTTGATACTCGTGACCTATCTCTGGATCATCCGTGATCGCGTCAAACGAATCGCGATCGACTAGTTCGGTTCGACACATCATGAGTCTGAGCTTTTCATCAGCCCGTTCCCGGTTTTTCCTGAGAGGACGGCAAGTCGCAATCTGCCTGGCCGTTTGCGCCGGTGTTTTCGGATGCCGGGAAAACCAGAGCGGTTTTAAGCTATTCCGCAGCGACAAGACCGCGGAAAGCAACACGGCAACCGATCCCGCGCTCTTTACAAGCAGCAAGCAGCTAATGGGAACGGTCTTCAGCGTAACGATTTCGGGCATAAAAGGGGAAAAACTCGAACCCGTAATTAATTCGATTTACCTCGAGATCGATCGGCTCGAAAAGCTTGTATCCGACCGAATCGAGCAAAGCGAAATATCGCGGATCAACGCCTCGGCGGGGACTAATCCGGTGAAAATTAGCGACGATACGTTGGCGGTTCTCAGATCGGGTCTGGAGGTTTCACGTTGGAGCGAAGGCGCGTTTGATCTCTCCTGGGCGGCTCTTCGCGGGCTATTTTCGTTCGATCCCGAGTCGCCTCGCCTGCCGAATCTTAATCAGATCAAAAACCGGCTACCTCTGATCGACTACCGAGATATCATCATCGACGAAGCGGCTCAAACCGCGATGTTGCGCAGAAAAGGAATGCGGCTCGGCGTCGGCGCAATCGGGAAAGGCTACGCGCTCGATAGGGCGAGCGCCATACTTTCGCGCGCGGGAATCGACAACTTTATGCTGTTCGCCGGGGGACAAGTGCAGGTCAAAGGCAGGCGTGGAAAACGGCTGTGGCGCGTCGGTATCCGACACCCGAGGCGCAACGACTATTTCGGTGTTTTAAAGCTTCCGGCAGGCGCGGTTTCGACCTCAGGAGACTATGAGCACAGTTTTTTCAAACACGGAAGAAGATGGCATCACATACTCGACCCGAAAACCGGCTTGCCGGTCGAGCATACGGTTTCGGTCACGGTGGTTTCGCCCAAAGGGGTATACGCCGACGCGCTCTCAACAGCGATATTCGCATTAGGTCCCGAAAGGGCTTTCGAACTACTGTCGTCCGCACCCGGAAACCCCGAAATTATTATCTTAGATAAAGACCTTAAGGTGTTTCAGAGCGCGGGTTTGGCTAAGATATTTACCTTGGAGACCGCGCTCGTCGGGGGACGACTTCCGTTATAAGTTTACCTTAACGTTGCAAAAA
>JAFGIB010000023.1 GCA_016929805.1 Deltaproteobacteria bacterium
CTGAATCGTTCCGAAGGGTTACGACTCGTATCGTGATGAAATATCATTCAAATATTCGGTACTCACGACTAATTGAGCCAGAAGCTGAAATAGATATACATCGTGCCCACGAGAAGCAGGATGAGCGCCGCCATAAACTTGTTGCCAAAGTCCCAACTCGCCTTGATCTCCGTAGCGGATTCATGATGGATCGAACCGTAGGTGAGGCCTCTGATCTTCTCCTCGGGCGGCGGCTCGGTCATGTAGGAGGCTATAACGACGATGATCGAGCTCAACAGGAACAGCACGCCCGAGGCGTAGAGGAAGTTGAAGTCACCGATTTGAGCCAGCAAGGCGGGGCTTTCGATCTTGCCCTGGCCGAAGAACGCCTGGATGGTCAGCTTTATCATGCCCAGCACAAACCCCGCGCCCAAGCCCCAACTCGCTCCGGCGGAATTGATCCTCGTCCAGAACAGGCCGAGGAAGAACACGGCGGTGATCGGCGGCGCCAGATAGCCTTGTACGCTTTGAAGGTATTGATAGAGGCCTCCTCCGGAAATCTTGGCCATGACGGGAATCCAGATGATGCCCAATGCGACCACCACCGCGGTGGCGACGCGGCCGACGAGCAAGAGGTGCTGCGGAGAACGGCCGGGGCGCAGCTTTTCGTAAATGTCCACCGTGAAGAGCGAGGCGCTGGAGTTGAACAGCGAGGCCAGCGAGCTCATGAGCGCCGCGAGCAAGCAGGCCACGATCAGCCCGCGAATGCCCACGGGTAAAAGCAACTTGACCATGATGGCGAACACCTGGTCGCCGTCGATCGGGGCGACGACCTCGCCGCCGACCATTTTCGGAGGCAATGCGATGATGCCCTTTTGGTGCAGGGCCCAGCCGATCATGCCGGGGATCATGAAGATCAGAACGGGCCACACCTTGAGCACGCCGCCGAAAAGCGCGCCGCGCCGGGCGGTGACCAGATCCTTGGCGGAAAGGGCGCGCTGCACGATGTACTGGTCCGTGCACCAATACCAGAGGCCGACGATTGGCGAGGCGATCAGGATACCCAACCAGGGGAAGCCTGGATCGGACAGCGGACGCCAGAGGGCGAAGCTCTCCTTGTTGACCTTGCACTGCTCTACGAGCTCGCTCCAGCCCGCCCCGAGTCCCTGTCCGTCGCCGAGCTTTATCAAGCCGATCGCGGTGATCACAAAGGAGCCGAACAAAATGATGACGGCCTGCGGCGTGGAGGTGCTCATGATGGCGCGCATGCCGCCGAACACGGTGTAAATACCGGTGATGATCACGGTGGAGAAGGCCCCGACCCAGAACGCGTTTTGCGGTGTGCCAAAGGTGTCAGGTAAAAGCGCCTGGAACACGATGGCTCCGGCATAGACGGTCACGCTGACCTTGGTGAACACGTACGCCACCAGCGAGACGCACGAAAGAATCATGCGCGCGCGGGCGCTGAAGCGTTTTTCAAGGAACTGCGGGATGGTTTCGACGCCCGACTTGTAATAGAACGGCACGAACAACCCGGCCAGCACAACCAGGCACCAGGCGTGAAGCTCCCAGTGGGCCATGGCCATGCCCGTGGCCGCGCCCTGTCCGGCCAGACCGACGATGTGCTCGGAGCCGATGTTCGAGGTGAAGATCGAGGCGCCGATCACCACCCATCCCGCGTTGCGGCTTGCCAGGAAATAATCGATCTGATTTTTCTGATGCCGCCCATACCACCAGGCTATCCAGCCGATGAGGCAAAAATATAGGACGATGACGATCCAGTCGAGCGTGGCGAACCCGGCTTGCTGGGCCAGGTCCGCGGCAGGACCGCTTGTTACGGAATCAGTCGCGGTTTGCATGGGGGGCCTTACTTTGTGCTGAACTTGTAAATTATCGTGTTCTTGTAGGTCTCACCCGGCCGCAGCGTCACGCTGGGGAACTCGGGTTTGTTCGGGGAATCCGGATAATGCTGCGGCTCCATGGCGAAGCCGCTGCGGCGCTGATAGACCTTGCCGGCCTTGCCGGTGATCGAGCCGTCGAGGAAATTACCTGCGTAAAACTGCAGGCCCGGCTCGGTGCTGAGAACTTCCAGCACGCGGCCGCTCGTCGACTCGTAAACGCGGGCGTGCAGCGTAAGCTCGCCCGGCTTTTCCTGGTTGATGACCCAGTTGTGGTCGTAGCCGGGGCCGTATTGAAGAACGGTGTCTGGATCATCGATGCGCGCCCCGATGGCCGTGGGCTCGCTGAAGTCAAACGGGGTGCCTTGCACGGAGGCGTACTCTCCGGTCGTGATGAGCTCCTTGTCCACGGGCGTGGTCTTGTCCGCGTTGATATAAACCTCGTGGCCGAGGATGTCGCCGTCGCCCTGTCCGCGCAGGTTAAAGTAAGAATGCTGCGTCAGGTTGACGACCGTCGTCTTGTCGGTCGTCGCGGTGAAGTCCAGTCGTATGGCGTTGTCCTCGGTGAGGGTATAGACCGCGGTGACGCTCAGGTTGCCGGGAAAGCCTTCCTCGCCGTCTTTGCTGAGGTAGCTTAGCTCGAGGGCGGCGCCGGAAAGCGGTTTGGCCTTCCAGAGGACCTTGTCGAAGCCCTTGAGTCCGCCGTGTAGCGAGTTGGGGCCGTTGTTCGCGGCCAGGGTGTAGCTTTTACCTTCGAGAGTGAACTTCGCGCCGCCGATGCGGTTGCCGTAGCGGCCTATGAGGCAGCCGAAATAGGGGCTGTTGTTCTTCACGTAGCCGTCCAGGTTGTCGTAGCCGAGCACCACGTCGCTCATCTCGCCGTTCTTATCCGGTACTTTGAGCGAGACGATGATGCCGCCATAGGTCATGATGTTGGCTTCAACGCCCTTGGAATTGCGCAGAGAAAAAAGTTCCGCGGATTGGCCGTCCGGGGTGTTGCCAAAGGGTTGGGGGCCGCTGACGGTTCCCGCCGCCGGACTAGCGGCGGTTGGAACCGCCGCGGCCGTGATGGTCTCCTCGGCGGAAACGCCGGAGGTTTGCGCCACCGGCCGGGAACCCGCGCAGCCCGTGAGGCAGACAGCGCAAATACCCGCGCCGAGAATGAAAATAAAGTCGGTCATAATGGTTTTCATGGTTTAGTGTTTGTTCGATCGATTTCGGGTTTGTAGATCGCGAACGATGTTTTAAGGGACTTTCAACGCGTTCCCCGGGGAAACGAAATTAACTTCGAGACGTCCCGCCGGTATTCCCGGTTCGCGGATTTCGCCGCCCGATAATATTGGCGATTTCCGTAATGGTCAAAGCAAACCATGGTCGCGCCGACCACCCCAATCGCATAGCTGTACAAGATGTTTATAGAACTTTTCCAACCCACGGGCCTCAAATAGCGCGTCAAGACGAAACTATAAAAACGAACAATGCAATTGCCCTTGTTTACCGGCCTTCCTGTATCATTTGTATCCTCTTTCCTCCGCCTTCTAGAAATGCTTCGTGGTGACCCGTTAGGTACGCTACCGCCTACTAGCCCTTACAACAACGTACGGTATTGACCTCACCGCAATCCGGGTTACGCTACCTGGTCTTATACAAATGGAGATGTTTCAATGAAAAAAATCGGTCCATTCGTACTAGTGTCCATCGCGGCGTCATTTGGCGCCGTCGTTGTTTCGTGCGGGGATTACACGGTGTCGGGCGACGCGGGTGTCGCGGGCATGGGCGTAACCGGTGGCACGGGCGGCAGCTCCGGCAGCGAAGGCTTGAGCGGTAGCGGTGGCTCGGCCGGTTCGGATACGGCCGCGGGTACGGGAGGTACAGGCGTTGGCGGAGCCGGAGGCGCCGCGGGAACAAGCTCGGGCGGGACCGGCGGCATCGCGGGAAGCGGCGGTGCAGCGGGCGGCGCGGCCGCTGGTGGAACCAATATTTCAGGGGGAACCGGCGCAACAGGCGGAACCGGCGCAACGGGCGGAACCGGGGCGACAGGCGGGACCGGCGCAACAGGCGGGACCGGCGGGACCGATGCTTCAGGCGGCACGGGCGGCACGGACGAGCCTGTCGGCCCCCCCTTGCCCGGCGACGTCTTAAACAACGCCGGCATTACGGTCGTCGCGGCGTACAGCACGGTGCGAGTTATCGTCAGCGACTACAGCGGACCCCTCTACCAGGTCTGCAAGGGACGCGCGGATCCCGGTCCGGGTTCTTGCAAAGGGACGCCACAGGACATCGGAAGCGTGGACGGCTATGGCGATGCCGACGCGCAAGACGCGTTCTGCACCGGCGGGCCATGCACCATAACGAAGATCTACGATCAGTCCGGATACGAAAATCATGTCGAACCCTCCCCCAAAGGTGGGTGGGCACCCAATGGCCTCTCCCCGGTAGATGCGGCGGCTCTTCCCGTAACAATCAACAGCCATGCGGCCTACGGCATTCGAATCATACCCGGTACCGGGTATCGCGCCGGTTGCTATGATTGTTCAACCCAAATTGGGAACGGAATCGCGCTAGGCGACGATCCACAGACCATGTATATGGTGACCAGCCAGAAAGACTTAGTCGATGGGTGCTGTTTCAGTTTCGGCAACGCGGAACTGAGCTGTACTGACGAAAAAGCCGGCAAGATGGAAGCGGTATACTTTGGCTATGGGGTTTCTAATTATGGCGATGCTCGTACTACTTGGGGAGGCGGTGTCCAAGGAGGGCCGTGGGTCATGGCAGACATCGAAGACTGTCTATTCGCCGGCTGGGAAAGAGGTCAATGGTATAATATTTCGACCAACACGCCCCTCAAACACGACTTCGTAACCGCGATGGTCGTCGGCGATACAGCGGACAAGAACGGCGGCGAGGGCCGCATTGCGCTCTACGGCGGCGATGCTACGACCGGTACCGTAAAAGAAATGTACGACGGAATTCGTCCTACGGATCCCGGTTATGTCCCCGCGACGAAACAGGGGTCCATCATCCTGGGAACCGGTGGGGACAACAGCAACTCGGCCGGAGGACGCTTTTACGAAGGCCTGATGGCGAACGGCGTAGCGACGCGGCAGATCGTGGACGCCCTACAGGAGAGCATCGTTGCCGCCAAATACGGGCAGTAAGGAGATTTCCTCAACCCCGAGTCTCGCGTCAGCCCCCTATCGGAAGAAATTCACCGCCGAGCGAATGGATATATCTTCTTAGAAAATCGCGGCAAACATGTCATTTCGATACACGTCATTTCGAGAGCAGCGAGAAATCTCAAACCGAGATTTCTGGTCGCCAACGGCTCCTCGAAATGACAGCTTGTGGCGATTCGCAATCACTTTTTGAAAACCGACGGAAAGGACCAGCAATGCTGCGAAATTTACTAACGTTTTGCGTATTGGGGGTGTGCGTCGCGTCAATTCCGGCCGCGGCTCAAGAGTCCATCGACGCGTATTTGGCCGAGGAATATCAGTCGGCCCCAGAGAACACCGGGACACCAGCGGGACAGGAGACGGATCCCGCCGATACAACCCTGCCCCCGGAGCCGCCGTCGGCCGAGCCATCACCAGCAGCTCCTCCACCCGCCACTGAAGCGGAACGCGACGGGTTACTAGAAGGTTGGCACGTGGAGCTTACGGGCTACTTCCGGGCGCCCCTGGCCCTGGGGATCAGCTCACGCCCGGGTCCCGACACCTACAATCCCGAAACCGAAGAATTAGAGGGTTCCAAAAAAATGCAGGTCTCGTACGGGCCAAATCGGACCGTTGACTCAAGCTACTACAGCTTCGCGTATACAAGACTACAAGAACAAGACTGGGTGGAGGTCTATGTCCACGCAAAGAAGAAGCACGTTGATGCCGCGGTCGGGTGGTTGGGGTACTGGTTAGCAGCAGCCGGATACCGAAACTACGATGCGTCATGGGCACCGGCCATGGCATATCTCACGCTCGACACGGACGTGGAGCTTGACCCTGGTTTCAAACCGAACGTCGCGCTCACGGTAGGGGCCTTTTGGCCGAGGTTTGGCTCATTTCCCAAGTACGACACCTATATGCTCGGGCAATTCCGCCATGTGGGCGAACAAATCAAACTAACGCTCCCTATTAATCCCGATCTCACGGTGGCGATCGTACAAGGCTTTGGTACGGGCCGCGATGGTAGCTTTAACATTCAGGTCAACCCCCTTTATGCAGGAAAAACGGGTGTCGATTTGCTTCACTACTATAATATCCAACTCACCTATAAGAAGTACCTTGACATCGGGCTTCACTACAACAACGAGTGGACCACCGACGCCACTCTATGGGAACAAGCCCAGCTTGGATCGGGTAAGTCTTATACGGAAGATATATCAAAAGCCCACCTATCGGTGGTCGGCGTCGAGTTGGGTCTGAGCGCCCCTTACGCGGGTCGTTTGTGGTTCTCTCCCTCCTATATCAGCGTCAAAAACGGTTGGGCGATTCCACAGGGTACCGAGGTCATGCATTCGCTGGGCGGCGCGGGCATCGCCACGAACTACATGGCATGGAGCAAATCCCCTCCCGATAGCACCGGTACCGGATCGATGTTCAACGTCGGCTTCCTTTATGAAAATACCCTCTCCGGTATCCAGGGTAAAGAGCCGACGAGCGCGTTGCCCGAGGTGACGCTGAATCTGTTCGGGCTGTTCACCGAAGCCCGTCGCGATTTGCCGGAAGGGACAACTATTTCGCAAGACGGTGTCAAACAATTCAAGTACGGCGCGGACGTGACGGTACAACCTTTGACCTGGCTGGCATTCATGCTCCGCTACGACGAAGTCGATTATGACCTGGACAATCCCGGGTACGTATTTTCCGTGATTACACCGCGTTTGGTGTTTTGTTCGCACTTTCTCTCGGGAGAAAGCATTTACATTCAATATTCTCGATACTTCTACGGCGACAAGATGGTCCTCGCCGCCGAATGGCCGTGGGGCACGCCGCTGATGGCGGGGGGCGACATCATCCAGGGTGGTCGGTATTCAGGTTCAAAGCCCGACGAGGACGTCGTCAAGCTGCAAGCCAGCGTCGCCTTCTGAACCCAAAAACGGCACGCGTGTCATTTCGAGCAACGCGAGAAGCAGAGCCGTGCTTTACTTTGTTTAACCTAATGTAACAAAAGACCTCGAGCGGAACCCCAAGAAAAGCGATGAAATTATCCGCGCGGAACTTCTTTTAGACCGAAGCTCAGGGTACCCCACGTAAGGTTCTAAAGGGGTTTATACACGCAATAATTCGCGCGTTTTTTCGAACGAAAACGATTCCCGCCGACCGGGCTTTCACGACGTTATGGTAGACAAGCGTGTCGTTTATTTATTGCGGTGGATGAGAGTTTCGGGAAACGCGGGACAATAGCTTTTCTGATTCTTACAGCCTGGCCTTTCGCGAGGTTTGTGATATGTAAACGTTCTAGATAGAGTCCAGGACTTGTCAATACATTACTATAGCTATATAACAAACGGATTCGTTCATGAATCAAACACAAAATAGTACCGACAAGCGTCCGCGGCTACCGATACGCCCTCATCGGCATATGATTCGCATGGTTTGGATCGCAGCGCTCTTAACCGGGCTTATGGCATCATGTGATGAATACGATAACCAGTCGATTACGAGTGAATCGACTGTATTGGATCAACCGGTCGGCGATGCGAGCTCGCCGGGAAACACCGCTCATCCAACCGACAACGGAGACGCTCGCAAAGAGCCAACGACTAACGGCGCGGATCAAAACCCGGGAAAGGACGACGCGGCCGTGGCCCCGATCGATGGCGGCATTGGGGATGAAAACCGCGACGCTGGTTTGATACGAGAAGACGCGACGGTTTCCGATACCGACTCTTCATCGCCGCCGATAGACGCAAGCACCGACGAGGACGAGTGCCCGGAAGATCCCGACAAGACAACTCCCGGCGTCTGCGGTTGCGGTGTATCCGACACCGATGAGGACGGCGACGGCACGCTCGATTGCAACGACGCGTGCCCTCAAGACGATAACAAAACGGAGCCCGGCCTCTGCGGCTGCGGAAACGAAGATCCATCAGATGCCAACGCCAACATGATCGATTGCATCAAAACCCATCTTTTACACCGTTATCGTTTTGATGGCACCGGTTCCACCGCGACCGATAGCGTGGGTTCGGCGCATGGCACTATCCATGGCGCTAACGCCGTACTCGCGTCGGGTTCTCTGACACTCGGCGGAGACGTGGGCTCCGACTATTCAGACGAAGGATACGTCGAGCTGCCGACGAGCATCACGGATGGTTTAACTAATGCCACGATCGAAGCCTGGATAACCTGGCGCGGTGAAGGCGACACGGGCAGCGCGCTGTGGCAGCGCGTATTCGACTTTGGAGACCAGAACGGCTCGGAAGGTAACAGCTATTTATTTTTGACCCCCCAAAGCGATTCCGGCGTGCTTGTCGGGTTCTCGACCGATAGAACTGCGAACGGGGATGACAACGTCGTCACGTCAACAGCCTTACCGAAAAACATCGAAAAGCATCTCGCGGTTGTGATAGACGATGACGCGTCAGTGATTTGCCTCTATATCGACGGCGTCTGGCAAGGGTCGGTGAAGATGCGAGGGAAGTTGGCTCAGGTTAGCGCCGTGCACTGTTGGCTCGGCCGATCCAATTTTACCGTCGATTCCGAGTTCAACGGCAGTTTTCACGAATTTCGGATATGGGACGTTGCGTTGAACGATCAACAATTAAGTGCAAGCTTTAGCGCCGGCCCCGACTACGAATTATAAATAGCAAACATCGCCCGGACTGTGATCCAAACCGCGATACGATGTCGTTCGTTGTCGTGGCTATTAACCCACTATGTACGATCATCGGCGCAACGCACAAACCAAAGTCCGCGCCTTTGTAGCTCTCTACTAGTGTACCCTAAGTGAGGTCCAAAAAAAGTGAGCACGCCCTTAGCTCGCGCTGTTTTTTGCGAGCGCATCGCTTTACGCCGATGGAGTTTTTACAACGTTAAGGTATACCCGGATCCGAAACGAGTGTAAACGGATTGCCCCCGGATTTATCGATTTTCACGATCTATCCCCGACCGCGGTGTTAGGAGGCGTGGCTCTACTGCCTTCAGTGTTACACCTCGCTTCAAAAACGGTGGTAGACGTTCCTGATTGTATATCTATCTGCAGCAAACCGCCGCCAATAAAACCTGCGTATCCTATGCCGTAGGAGACATACGCACTCGCTTCGTCGAGCGCGATGTCTTGCGCGTTAAAGGGTTGGGAAATCTTATCCCAAATCGGATGGATTACCTGAAGTATGTCCACATCGACTGTTTCGTGAATCGATCCGTCGGGCAATACTTCTGAACCATATTCGATAAAACGGTTTATCCAAATGCATTTCATCGATCCTTCGCATCAAATCGAGCTGTTCCTTACTATCGGGAACCGGTTCGTAGGGGTTTTGACTCTCCCAAAATCAGACAATAAGGAAATGAAAAACCCGGCTCATGCTTCTCAGAAAAAGCAACAGAAAATGGCGCGAATAATCAGACAACCACAAACGTAGCAACGAGGCAGTGGAATCTAGATAGCGAAGTGGTATACAAAAAGCGGTTGATTCATTATGGGCTACTCACAATACCGGTAGGGTATAATGCTTCTTATCAAAAGGAACGTTTTTTTTACTCTATTTGTAATTTTTGTCCTCGGTTGCACAGGACTCAAATCCGGTTTTGATAGAGAAGATGCGCAATTGGAAAACCAAGAGAATGCTCAATTCGACGCTGGGCAATCCTCGTCATCAGCTACATCCCCCTATTCTACAGCGAGATCGTCTGATGCCAGCAAAACAGATGCCATCACAGAGGCCACGGAACCAATATATACTTCGGAAGCCGTCGAGGTGGATGGTTGCTCTAAACTAAATTTCTACTTCGATAACGATGGGGATGGTTTTGGCGACCCGGATTCGTCGATCCTTTCCTGCGA
>JAFGIB010000249.1 GCA_016929805.1 Deltaproteobacteria bacterium
GACCGCGATACCGCTATCGCTCAAGCCGCCGTTCGGATCTACCGCGCGTACCTGGATCGACTTATTGTTCGTTTGCTTAATCTTCCGGTAGAGAAGTATTGCCGCATCGAAGAATCGCGTAACGCACGGCGCGATCGGCACGCAATATGAGCTTTCGATGCGGCTCACGGCGGCTAGCCGCGCGCAGACGGGCCGTGAACGCATCAAAGGCGAGTCTCTCTTTCTCGAAGTACATTTCGCCTTGTCGCGTGAGTGAAAGGATGAACGGTTCGGTCCTGCTCTTGGGTGCGGGGTCTACGTTAAGGATTTCCGGCAGCTCGACCCGCGCCAACCTCTCCCTTTCGGGAAGCAGCACCATAAAGATGATCAAAAGTACCAGCACCACATCCACCAGCGGCGTGACGTTCATGCTGGGCTTGGGCCGTACAGACGCTCGAGCGGGTCGGCACCGTCGGAAAACATCGCTCCGAACGTATCGCTTCGATCGAGATCGACGACCGTGCAGTAACGCATGCCCTTGTTGCCTCCAACCATCATCAGCGGCTTGGCTTTCTCGACATCCAACACTCCGTCCCGAGTCAGAGCCTCGTCCGCAATTTCCAGACGCAGTACCTTACCCATCACCAAAACGTAGTCCGGTTCCTCGTATTGCTTGTACAGCGTACATTCCATCCAGCCATAGCAGCCGGCGATACCCGGCGCTCGAATGTGCTGCGAAGGCTTCTCCTGTAGACCGGCCAGTAGAAACTCGTCCGCGTCGGGTGGTGTGTGGAGGGCGGTGGGGATGACCTTGTCGGCCAGGTCCGTGCCCGCCAGGTTGACGACGAATTCTCCCGTGCTTCTAATATTATTCAATGTATCCCGTTTGTGCGCCGAAGCCAAACAGACGAGATCGAGTGGTCTCAACACCGGCATGATACAACCATAAGGTGCGATGTTGCGGATACCGTCGGCGCTTATCGTCGACAGAAATGCGATGGGAAGAGGAAAGAAGTGCTCTCTGAGGAAAGGTTTAAATATCACAAAAGTTCTCCGCATTCCGTTCGATTGGAAGTCACTTGACCTTTGGTTTAGTTGCTTTCCGTCGAGTCGGCTGCAGCAAGCCGAGTCGTTCCATGGGATCGACGCCGGGACGCGCCCAGTCTTGAGGAGCGACACCGTCCGGAAGTTTGAAGGTTTTAATGACCTTGACGAAATCCTCGGGTCTGTCCATCCGTTCGAGATACCATAGATCGGCGCAGACCTTGTCGAGCAGTTTGTTTTCCGTCTGGGGGCATCCGGTTTCGCCCCATTGAAACGAGAGAACAATACCTTCCCACTTCTCGGACTTACCGACTTGCCGGTATACTACCGTGCACGCATCCTTGGCTTGAGGAAGCCTGCGGTTTTTATCGGCATCCGTAGGGAAGGTTGCGGCATAGGCGCGCTTTCCCGGCGTGGCGTTGAGAAGCACCAACAGCGCATCTTCCTTGCACCAGGGCTCAACAGCGTACACAAAGGTGCGGCCGCCGACTTGGGGGGCGAAGTTTTTATTCAGGTATTCGGCCATGAGCACGCCGGAAGTTACACCGGGGCAATAGTGGTCGTGAAACTCGAAGGCTCTGACCGCGCGGGTTGGAGCGCCGGCCGCGACAGCGTTGGCAATGGAAACGATCCGGAATTCGTTTCCACTAAAAACCTTCTGTTCGAATTTGCTTTTGGTTTCGCTGCCGTGAGCCGTCAGATAGGCGAAGTCGATCCGTTCCACCGCGCGTTTCTGATACGTGTTAGAAGGTAATCGTCCGGAGATGTCCGCCCAGCTCGCCGCTACTTGCGGATCGACCTCTAGATAAACGCAAAAGCCGGAAACCTTATCAAATATGGCAAACCAGAGGGGGTCCCCGGCGGACGCGTGAATTTCCAGCAGCGAGTTTTTACCCCTGCTCGCTCCGGTGATTTGAGCGAGGCCGTCGAGTGCGCCCTGGGTCGATGCGCCGTCGATTTCGGCGTACCCGGCATTGGTCAGCACCAGCATGTTTCCTTTGCCGGGTTTGGCGCCGATATTTTTCAGTAGTGCAAACGACTCGCGGGCAGCAGCTTCGCCGAGCGCCTCCCATTGCTGGTACGCAGACACCGACGATTTCGCCGTAACGGGCTCCGAATCGATACAGACACCCAACGCGATGATAAGGGCGATAATTCCCGCGATTGGCCGAAAGCGCCGGCCAGTCTTGTTTGATTCAATGATATTCATGATAGGTCTCCTCGGTTTGACCATAACCACCCGCGCCCGGGGTAAACCATTTGTGACGCGTGACACGCGCCGGACGCGCGAAGTTCAAACCAATCAACATGTCTAAAGCTGGGCCGATGCTTTCAACATCGCGGTGAAGGGGGCGCCCACACGGTATCCGGTGCTGCCCGCTCGGTTGTAGTCGCTCGAAGAAATTACGGAAACGTATCGGGTATCGAAGAGGTTCTGAATTTCCAACGCGAACTTCAGCTCCTGGGCGATGGGCGTCTCGCGAAACGCATAGCTCAGGCCGGCATCAGTGACGAAGTGCCCGTCGATCTGTTCCTCGTGCTCCACGTCACCGAACCGCTCACTGAGATATTTGCCGATCAGCCTCGCCTCCCACCCTTTATACGCGAGCATGACGCCGGCTTTCAGCAACCATTGCGGCGTATCAACAATCTGGTTGTCTTTCGTTTCGATAGTGTTGCCCTGGAAAACCAGGTCCTCGTCATAAGTCAGGTGCGTGTAGGTCGGATTGACGAACACGGTCACCACCTCGCCTAGGAAGAGGTTCGCCTCCAGTTCTAATCCGTATCCGGTCGCCTTGCCCACGTTTTGGCTGTAGTCGAGTTCCACCCGGGAATCGTAGATTGACGTCAACAGGTTTCGGTGCAGTGAAAGAAAAACCGTCGGTGCCAGGGCGAACCACTCGGTGGTCAACCGCGCACCGAGATCGAAGTTGTCCGAGGTCTCCATCGTGTACCCTGCGAACATGTCGTTTAGGGTAACTCCCGCGGCCTCGAAGCGGTCGGGGAATTGGTTATACAGCCTCAACAGGGGCTGGTAGGAATAGGGACGGACGAAGTTGCGTCCATAGCTGCCGTAGACATTTAGCTCGGGGAGAATCTGATAGCCGGCTCCGAGGGAGGGAAAGAGCCCGTCATAACTTCTCGATTCCCGGTCCATGCCGGGATCGCGGTCCAACTGCTCTTCTTGCCTGTTGTAGCGAAATCCGGTACTGCTCGGATCCGAATAATAGAAATACTTGATCCCTGCTTGCACACTAAGGTCAAATATATCAGCCGCGACCTTGAGGTAGGGACTGTGCTGCATGCCGATGTCGTCGCTTTCGCCGTAATTGCCCCATCCCAGATACTCCGCGGTCGACGGATCGTAGTTCTTGGTATTAACCGACAAGTCGCTGCCTTCTATCAGGTAGCCAAGCACGACCTGCAACGAAAGATCACCCGGCGTAAACCCCGCTTGGATTTCGGAGATCAGACCCAGTCGCAAAAAATCCCTCAGCCGTCTGGAGACCGTGCCACCTTGCGCTTCAGAACCCTCCCAGATATTTGAGTCCTCCATTGAAACATAAGGTTTGAAGGAGAGTTGATAGGTATTGTCAATCGTTACAGGCGCTATCGCTAAAGCATCGACGTTGGTCAACGCCGCGCGGTTGTTGCCATAGTAATAGATATCCTGATCCGGTCGGCCGGTCAGACGCGCGTAATAATCTTTCTCATAATTGGCGTCCAGATCCCGGGTCTGCTCGTAGCTCAGGTTCCGGTACAGGTTTTGCTCGAGATCGTTGAAGTTGAGCCAAGCCTTAACCTCGTCCTTCCCCCACGCAGGCTGCCTCAGCATGAAGTTAGCATTATTGCGCGGGCCGAGCGTACCGGGCCCTTTCCACTTATCCGCATTCGTATAGGAATAAGAAAGCGATGTGCTAGTCCCGGTATAAGGCAACACCCCCGAGTCGAGCCGGTAATAACCGCGGAAATAGTCGTAGCGACCCAACCCCATCCCGATCGTACCGCCGGGCTTTAGTGCCGGCCAGCGTGGCCTCAACTCGATCAAGCCTCCCCGGCCCCCGGTTCCAGTACCGAGATCGCCCGGCACCGCGCCCTTGTATACCGCGATCGTTTCCATATTCTCGGTATCGTATAGATAGTCCCTGGGCCCGATGGGGTTTCCGCCCCAGTTCGGCACCCCTTCGACCGTTATCGATCCCATGCTGCCACGCACCCCGCGAACCCGAAGGTTGGCCTGCTCGGTCTCCAGACCATAGGGGTCGGTTCTTTCCACGCTAAGCCCGGGCACCACATCCGCGGCATTATATACGCTAATAGCGCCCTTGCTTCCCGCGACCTCTATGCCCTCGCGGGTTACCTCGGTCCCGGTATAAACCGTATCTGCGGTCTCCTTCGTGGGACCGGTGATCGCTTTACCATATACCGTGATTTCTCCCAGATCGGTCGGCTCTACTTTACCTTTTTCAACGGTTTTGGGCTCGGAACCGACCGGCGATTGCCGCCCGGTCGCGGCCTTGGGCTTCGGTTGTGACGCGGTCGACGTTGGCGCCGGGGCTGCTTCCGCTGGCAGAGGCGCGGACTGCGTCGGGGGTTCAGTCGCAGGCGGTTGGCCGGGCTGCGCTTTTTTTTCCGGTTGTGCCGGCGTGGCAACGTCGGACGGAGTTTCGGTTTGCGCCGGTGCTTCTTCTGGTTGCGCCTCCGGCGTGGGTTGGTCTTGTTCCTGGGCCATAACCGCTGACTCAAGCAAGAGAATAACAGCGATGATAAGACCCTTTATATAAGCAACGTTCGGGTTCATCTTCATTTTGTCCTCGAAAAAAGTCTCTGTTTCGGGCAGTAGCATTGAAAGATTCAGCTTATAGAGCGGTACAAACCGCCTCGGCGCAAACTCGAAAAGCCTTCTTCTTCTTAAACCTTAGAAGTAGACGCGATTTGTCGCCCAGCGTTTTGTCCGTACCGTGCGTGTGATTACGAAATTTTAATTCGTAACACCGCTTCTAGCACATCTTTCGGACGGATGTCACAAAAAAACGCGATCCAGCCAAAATTCTTCTTTTTCGCTATAAATTTCGAGAATATCTGATTCAGCAGCACTAAGGGCTCGCGCAAAAATAATTTCACATTTTTTCGCCCAGATTGGGATGGAGTGTCATATGACCGATTGAGCGAAACCGCAGGAA
>JAFGIB010000250.1 GCA_016929805.1 Deltaproteobacteria bacterium
CGAGTTGTCTCGTACGTCCCGCTACCCATAGGCCGATCATAGCGCCGCTGGCGCTCATCGCCATGATGGGTAGGACTAACCGCTTACGAAGAAATAGGGACGCGTGAGGCGGCGCCCGCCAGTTTCCAGTAACTATAAAAGTCCCTGGAACGCGAAACGAGTAAATTCGTGCGGGCGGTGAATTGTCCGGGTTAACCCGTAAAAGTCACCACTTCGTGAGCGGATCGCGGATTATGAATTCGCCACCCACACGATAGATGGACTAAAGGTCTGTCGAAAGTGTTTTGAAACCTACAGGCAGACATGATCCGACGACCTATCGGCACGGCTTCTCGTTCTGCGAAGCAACCTGAGTCCAGGTGGCGTTGTTGCCCGGTATCGCCTTTAAAAACTCGCAGGCTTCGCGGTCACCCAGCAGCTTCCAGCGGAACCAAGGAACTATGACCTCGTTTGCGTCGGCGTTTACGGTCGTGATGTGGTTCGCGCCCTCTTTTGCCCAGAAGTAAGCCTCAACGGTATCGGACAGGGCATCGAATTGCTGCTGCACCCAGCCCTGTGATACCAGAGTGTCCGTACCTAGACCGCTGAACATGAACATAGGCGACTTGATCTTGGCGTAAAACTCCGTCCACGTACCCCCGGGTGGTGATGAGCCAAAGCCGGATGAAGGCTCTATAGCAAGCCCGGCGATGATCGCCTTGTCGCCCCACCTTTCCTCGACAAGCTGCACGACTATGAAAGCTGCCTGACCGGCTTGCGAGTGTCCGGTGGAGCCGAATCTATAATCAGCCAGGTCTGGATATTCCGATAACGCCGTTTCGAACGACTCGATATCCTCGTCGTAACCCTGAGCACCGTTGGCGACCTCGGTGCATAGAGTCAAGAAGCCGTGAGTGGCGAGGCGCCCGCGGATAGCCGCGTAGTAGTCACACGCACCGCCAGTGTCGTTAATCGCGTGGTGGACCATGGGAACCTTGCAACCTGCAGGCACTTTCGGAACCAACATATTGGCCGTGCCTGACTTTTTGGTCTCAAAGGTGAACGGACCGTTGTTTGCGTACCCCGTAATGCCGGCCAAGCAATGATCTGCCGGGATCGACACAGAACCGGCAATGCCGCCTTCGCCGCCGATTCCGTTGCCGCCGCCGCTACCGCCCACGCCTGCAACCGCGTCGATTCCGCCCCGGCCGCCTGACCCGCTACCGCTATTGCCACCGCTGCCTACGGTTGTCCCGATACTTCCGGAATTCTCGCCGCTGCCCGCGGTTGTCCCGCTACTTCCGGAATTCTCGCCGCTGCCCGCTGCGCCCGTTGCTCCGCCGGCGCCAGTGACCACGCTATTCGTACCGTTTCCTGACGACACTCCTGAGCCGAGGCCGCCGGTACCCGCGGCATCTTCGTTTTTACTATGGCTATCCGAGCAAGCCGTCATACACAAAACCAATAAGAAAAAGCGCGACGCCTTCATTCTGATCCTCCGGGTCGTTGCGGCTATTGAATGTCCAGCCCAACTATCGTCATACTTTACCGTACCAGCCTACTATATACTATTCTACACGAAGCGCGAGTCGATAGCACCGAGTTGCAAATATAGACCTTCCGACGATTTTTTTGCGTATCAAAAGGTTAGCTAAATCGCTCAAAAATAATCCAATAAGCACCTTCCCGATCTCGCTGTAGGCTTCAAGTTGAAGGTCGATAACAAAACGTTCGGATCAAACGCCCGTCGATTCGTATCATTCTGTAAGAGCCCGACGATTGCCGCGGTTATTAAAACATCGAGGCTGAGAGCGTCTTTCGTAGCTCGCCTCCGAAGAGCGGCTACATGATTATAAACGCTATTTTCCACCGCTTCTCGTTTCCATTCCTTATGACCGCAGTCCGATCGCGAGGCGCATCGGTCAGCACTCACCACTGACCCCACACCTCAAATCCTCCCGCCCGTTTCCGGTTAGCTACGACTCGCCGTTGCTTTGATTGGGGGATTAGTTTACTCACGGGCGTGACGGACGGTTCTCACTGTCTGATTGTGGCCTCAAATCCTCCCGCCCGTTTCCGGTTAGCTACGACTCGCCGGGGGTTGTGATCGAAATAGCATCCAGAATCCTCCCGCCCGTTTCCGGCTTGCTCCGACTCGCCGAGTGGTTTGAGAGGAATGATATCTCTCTCGCTCCGCTGCCATTCTCCATGACCGCAATAATGTCGGTGATCGTCTCTCTTTCGCTTTCGGACGAGTTCAATATAACAGTGTTGCCGCAGTTGCGTCGGGGATTGCTCACAATGTCCTCGTTTGCGGCTGGGCAAAAATGGTTCTCTCCTTCCTTCATTGTCGTTTGTGAGAACAACTTCCAAAAGCGACTTCGTGCCGCAGTTTGAAAATGCGAGCGATTCAGCCGGTAGGGACCGTGTCGAAACTCGGTTATTCTTGACAAATCGCGATAGCCAAGACACGAATAGATATGACGTTTCTATCCATAAGAACGCGGCTAGTCTTATCCACGGCCGTTGTGTTCGCGTTAGTTTCAGCCTTGGGATGTGGTTCTGATTCGAACGAAAACGGTAATCAACCCGATCGCGATTCTTCCACGAATACCGCGGGTGACGATGCGCGAATCGACTTCGGACCGGCGCCGGAATCGGAATGGAGGCAAGTAGAGAAACAATACAGCATCCTCAGTACTGTGGCGGGTAAGGGCGAGACGGATAACGGAGCGGAATGGCTGTCTTCGTATGAGAACGGTCCGGCGACAGAAGCGGAATTGTCGCGACCGCATTTCGCCATGGCAGATGCCGAGGGAAACATATACATCGCCGATAAGGAAGCTCACGCCGTCCGTCGCGTCGATGCGATAACCGGTCTGATCGCGACAGTGGCTGGAACAAATGAGCCCGCGGATATGAGCGACGTGGACGACTCCGAAGGTCCCGCGATCGAACGAAAGCTTCTAAATCCCAATGGACTTTTCGTTCTTCCGGATGGTACGTTTTATATTCTGGACTTGGGTACTGCCCGAGTTCGTCGAGTAAAAAACGGCGACATGAGTACGCTGTTCATTGATCCAAACGGCTTTGGGCTCGGACGAGGATTATGGGTGGAGACCGACACCGAGGGCCGAGAGACGGCTGTCTATTATTGCGCGTCGTCCGTGATCCGGCGCTGGACTCCCAAAGCCGGCATTGTCGACTGGGTGGATGGATTCGCGGGTCTTTCAAATCTTGCCATGGACGAGCGAGGCAGCCTTCTCGCGTCAGATCGCAACAACGGCGCCGTGTACCTCATTACCGAGGAACCGGGCGGGGAAACGGTGTCCACTCAAATAGCCGGGAGCGGCGAAGCCAAACCTTTGGCTGATTCGACCACGGCTCGCGCGGGCGTATCCGCCCTAAAGACTCCGCTTCCGGGGGCGCGCGCGGTCTGGTTCCACGAGAGCGGTGGATTTTTCGTTGGGTTGCATGAAGGTTGTCAGCTGTGGTACGTGGATACGAAAGGTTACGCTCATCTATTTCTAGAAGGAGCACGTAACGCGCATGCAGGCGATGGCGATCGGTATGATACGCCTGGCGCCAAGGTTAGCGAGCTTAGGTCCGTCTCTTTAGATCATAGCGGCAATCTTCTCATCGTTGAGACAGATGAAGGCTACGTGCGAAAGGTTGACCGGACAGACGATGTTCAAGCGCGTTAAAGCCGTACGTGAAGCGGACGGTCTGTAGTTTCGGGCACGACAACACTCCGGTTTCAATCCAATATCGGATCACTTTTGACGGATTTTGAACGAAAAAAGCAGGACTTTTTTATCGATCCTATTTCCGCACACGACGCCGTTAATTTTCTGACAAACCGTTCAGATATTGATTTGTTGAGACTCGCGATAGTTTCACATATCGTCGTCTCTATATGCCTAATGACGTTTTCGCGGACTAAGGGGCTCGCCGTTTGCGCTCAGGGTTCGCTTTACAGCTACTTTATTTGAATAGTTACCTCGGGCGAGAGCGGTGGAAGATGGACAGCGATATCATCGCCAACCATTCCCTTGAGATGTCGCAACAGCCACGCCGTGCCCATGGGCTTACAGATACTCTCCTCGACCGGCGCGGCGCCGACTCCCCAATTGGTGTGCGCTCCGTTGACAAAGTATACGTACATGGCTGGAGTAGGGCTGCCCTTATAAAAGAACTCGGCGTGGTGCTCGGCCGGATTGAACATCGAAACCGGAGACGCAAAGGTGAGGGCCGCCGCGGTCATACTTCCGAGCAGTCCGGCTTGCCCGGCGGTAGGATTTGGAGCCACGGGATTCGCGTTGCAGGCCGCATTCGGATCGTCAGGCGCGCCAAACATTCCGCAAGGCGGTCCAGCCGCATTTACCGGATCCCAGCCAATGACAGCACGAATCCGAGCCGGGTCAAGAACCGCGGCAAAATAGGCGATTTTTCCCCCGGCTGAATGGCCGACCGTGGCGACGTTAGTTGTATCCGTGCTCTGCCATTTATCTTGCGCTTTCACCCAATCGATCGTTTGTAAAACATCTTGAGCGCATTGGGGATGATCCCCGGCATTGGTAAAATTAATACCAACCACCACGAATCCCCAACTCGCCATGTGTGTGCTATAGACCGCGTAATTGAGGTACGAGGCCAAAAACCCGGGAAGGACGATGACCAACGGATAAGGCGCGTCGCGAGTATCGTCAGGCGCGTAGACGGTTGCCGTTAGATTACCGCTATCGACCGTAATGCTTTCATTTTGTTCTACTACGCTATAAGGACCGGTTTGGCTCAAATCACCATGAAATATCTCTGCGGTTGACGCCTCGACCGCGTCGGGTAAAGCGGCCGCTTCGGACCACCCAGTCGCGTCGGTTAGCCCGGCCGCATCCTCGAACCTACCGCCTTCCTCGCCCGCGTCGCTACCAGGTTTACTGCTATCCGTACCGTCTTTCACCGTCGATCCGTCAGTCAAAGGGTCTACCCGGTCGCGTTCAACCCCGACCTCGCTTACGATATCGGTGTCAAAACCGTCTCGGTTCCCGGCCGCGTTTCCGTCGAGCGCGACTGGACCTGCGGAACCGCCGATCGCTGGGGAACCGTTCGACTTTCCGTTGCCACAGGATACGGGGAAAACCAAGACAAAGATGAGGAGAACGAGGCGCTTTTTCATCAACAGTTGACCTCCAAATAGTAGCCTAACATAGAACCGGGTCTAGCGAAGGCTTAATAGCGCAGGCCTAATATGGTCCGACTATCGACAGTTTCTAATTTGAACCTATGGGTTCGAGCTATTAGATGGGAAGGGTGCGTAACCCGGGGGAACCTCACCCCCATTTCCTCTAAGACCGGACATAATCGGCTCAGCTCATTCGGCTCATCCACCCGTCGGCAAATAACTAAATCAAACGGCTTCGTTTTGTCCATTGCTGCTCCATCGCCGGTTGACCGATCCTTATAGCGAATGATACAGCCCCATTGCTTCTTTATGTCGCCCACCCCGACGCGGCGGTCTTCTGAATTGAATAAAACGTTGGCGATGGTCGCTCGCCCCGGAGCGCGTCCCTTAATATTGAATGACGTGTTTGGAGTGGTCGCTCGCCCCGGAATGCGGCGGCACGAGTGGCGGTATGCTTCGCAATAACACTGTACATTTGGTACCGATATGGAGCTATAATGAATCACATACCGGAGCGAACGAGGAGAAACTTAGATGGTAAGACCGTTTGTGGTTTTGCTCTGGGTACTGCTAGCCACGTGCGTCATCGACTGCGGGGGTACTACCCCGAGAGCGGAGGAGCCGCGTGCCGAGAAATCGGTAAAGAGGAAGCAGGCGAAGCAGCGGGAAATCGTGGTTCGAGGGGGAAATGGATCGTCCTGCAATGAGGCTATCGTAATCCTGGGCGCTGACGCGTTCTCGGGGGTACGGGCCGAGTACTACGTGATCGGAAAGTTCTTTCCCGGATACGAACGCCTTTCTCAGGTCTTGACAGAGTGCAACGGCAAGCCGGCGGACGTGATCAATATCAAGACCAAGGAGGGCAAGACCGTTCGGCTTTACTTTGACGTCTCGGACTTCTACGGAAAGCTGGAGTGACGGGTAAAGCTCGCGCCGTTCGCTCGGAAAATCCGCAGCTCTTTAATAATGAATAATGAGAAGCGGACGGATTCGAACGTTCGTCGCTCGCCACGGAAAGCGGCGGCACTCAGTCTATCGCTCGATTCGAATACGTGGGCGCCTTGAGCAGTTCGAGCCATCCGATTCGGCGGCTTGATTACGAGCGCGTATTTCTCTCGCGTACTCCCGCCATTCTCTGTGACCGCAGTGCGGTCGGGGGGCGCGCACGGAGCGCAGCGGGCGAGCCTGGCGATCGACTATTTCTAACGCTAAAGCTATTGTCGTCCCGCTTCGCAAATCCGACCCCTCCTTCCCTTTGTTCATGGAAAAAGCTTCCAAAAGTAGCTTAGGGCTCGCGCAAAAATAATTTTACATTTTTTCGCCCAGATTGGGATGGAGTGTCTTATTTCCGATTGAGCGAAACCGCAGGAA
>JAFGIB010000251.1 GCA_016929805.1 Deltaproteobacteria bacterium
AGATTCTTCTGGCGCCCATATTCGGGCCAGGTTCGTATCGAGCTGGTTTCGCGGAACCGCAGTAATAGCAGCGCTATTTCGAGGATTTCGCGTAATCGGATCGAGACGCAGATGGCCTGAAGATGGGATGTCGGAGGATCTGTTCAACCTGAAGCGGGTCTGGTTCTCGACAACTCCGAGCGGCCTTTGGTTACAACAACGTAGTCCGGCTGTCGGTCCGCATTGCGGCAGGGGTGGCTCGCCGTAGCGCCTGTTCATCTACCCTATAAGTCACGTTCCGCCGGTCGTTCGCTCGCCTTTGGTCTCGCGGGCGAGTCACAATCCATGTTGTTTCGTTTGGTTGGGCTTCGAAGGAAGGCGAGGTTTGGGTACTGGGCTCGGGGAATACGAATCCGTCCACCAACCGGAGGCGGCTTGAATTCGCGTATTCCTTGTCCCGAAGAGTAAAGAAAGAGATAGGAGGGATCTTCCAGAGCTTTATCAAAGGTATAGCGAACTTGAAAAGGCCTATCGTCCAGGAGACGAACAATCTCTATTGTTAGCCCCTTCAGCTTTATCTTCTCCGCGACGCGTAGAGGAAAACGGTCCGCTCGATAGAGTTTTTCCAGATCGCTCGCTAGCATGTTTCCGCCTAAGACCGTGAACTCCAGCTCATTTATCGCGGTTCGTTCGATATCGTGAGCACGGGGCGCGGCGCTCATGATACGACACGAACGAGCCATGGGATGACCGTGAAAGTAACGGACGAAGGGAGTAAAAACCATCGAGGTGTGCTCGATACCGTTAATAAGAAATATGTCTTGTTCCGTGACTCGGCAATCGTTAATCTCCGCTTGCAGGATCCATTCCCTCACCGATTCGTGGGAAAAGACGCGCGCTTCGACATCCTGATAGGTCTGTTGTGCTGGCTTCCATACTTGGAAGTAACCCATACACAGCAAGATCGATAAAGCGACGAGCAAGGGTCTCAGCCTACGGTCCATTATCGATCTTATCAGCGAGCGATATCCGGCTAGAATGACCAGGGACCAAACCGCGGAAATCCCGACCACGCCGGGTACCACCAAGCGAGTCGAGGGAAACGAGGCGGCGCCGGGAACCAGCGCCAATAGACCGCCGAGGAAAAGCCAACGAAGCGCTCTCGGAGCGCGATTTTCCGGGCTTCGAACCCCCCACGAAATAATAAAGAAACCCAATAACCCGGCGAGCGCTCCGATAGCGAGATGCCAGGCCTGCCAATCCGGAATGCGATTCCAGATTTCCGGCGTGAAGACGCCGAGCGATAAGAAAAACGACTTCCAGGGAGTGCCGGCATCGAACCAAAACGCGGGCACGCCGAAAACGATGTCGGCGAAAAAAATCGGAATTCGCCGCAGCGCGGCCGAAAGAAAAACCAGGGGCTCAAAGATGGGATTGATATAGACATTCGAATTGAGCGTGCTGTAGTTCAACTGATGTTGGACGACGATAAAGATCAAGCCGAGAAGGGCGGCGGGTAGAAACGCGCGCAACCGCTCGCGGGCCGGTCCATCGATACCCCAGAGTTCAAAAGCAAATAGATATGCAAATACCGTAAACGCCCATTCGCCGGCGAGTAACGCGAGAAAAAACATCACAATACTACAAAAGAAAAACCTCCTGTGCCCGGATCGGCGCCAAAGGATATGACCCCAGAGTCCCAGCAATCCGAGACTCAATGAGACCAACGCGCTTCGGTTAGCGAGCCATACGACCGGCAATGCGTGCCCCTCTTCAATCGCGAAAAGCACCACCGCAACGGCCGTCAGCGAAAACGGCAGAAGCTCGCGCAACAACAGGGCGGCGCATACGACCAGAAACGCCCACCAAAACATCGAGTGCAGATGTAAATAAAAAGGATTCCCCCCGAATACGGCGTGATCAACTACGATGAGCGCGCTCGAAAGCGGACGCATCATCGCCAAGCGCAGTTTCGGGTGCGCCCACCAGGGAAGCGCGCCGAAGTTCATCAGTATCTCGGCCTCTTTTTCCGTTCCATCGGCGAAGTTAAAAAGATCGAGCGGCGCCCGCTTGACCGGATAAACGCCTTTGAGCATCGCGTACTCGACATAATCATCCGATGCAAAGCCGGATAAAAGCGCTCGCCAGCGCAACCCAACACCCACCGCCACAGCCAAAACGACAATTACCGCGAACGCAATCTTAAAACGCCGCGCTCGAGTTCTCGCTACCATAGTCGCCTTTTAGCATGTTCGCTTTACGATCCAAGTATATCTACCGGATCCGTGCTATGGTACCGATTCGTATTCGAGCGCCAATCGCTGGCGTTTTTCATTACCTTCGTACCCGTCGATGTCGTCGCTCTTCCCAAAGGACAACGCCATAGAACCGCCAAAGGCCAAGACACCGTTATTCAGCCTGGCAGCCGAGCTCGGCAATCGGCTCGGATTAGCCATCGCAGTGACCGCGGCGCTAAGCTCGGTCGTGTTGTGCAACCTGTGGTCGCGTCTCTATTACCATAACGTATGCGACGACTCGCTCATCTCGATGCAATACGCCAAGAATCTCGCGCTGGGAAACGGCGTGGTCTTTAATCTCTCCGAGCGGGTTGAAGGCTATACCAATTTTCTATGGGTCGTCATCCTCGCGCCGCTGTATCGCCTCTGTCTCAGTTTGGGAATCGATTTCATCTTTGTAGCGGTGCAACTTTCGATCTTATTGGCGGCCGTAGACCTGTTGCTGGTATACCGGGTCGGCCGGCTCCTGTGGCAAGAAAAGCCGCTTGCCTTGATCGTAGCGGTCGGAATCTGTCTTGCGGATAACAGCTACACGGTCTGGGCGATACAAGCCTTAGAGTCGCACTTGGTGGTATTCTGGATCCTTCTCGCGCTCTTGCTTTTTCGACGGGGTAGCGGCTTTTGGCTCGGTATCGTTCTTGCTTGCGCCGTCATGAGTCGGCCCGATGCCTTGTTGTTCGTGGTAGCGCTTTTAGGCGACGATTTAGTCGCCTTAGGATTCGCGCGTTGGCGTCGCGGGCGAGCGGAGCTATACACGCAACGCGCCCGCTCTCTCGGCATGACGCTTTCGGTTTTCATCGCGTTCTACGGAAGCTATTTCTTTTGGCGATACAACTACTACGGCTATCTTTTTCCGAATACCTTTTATCTCAAGATGGAAGGCCTGCGGCTGGAGGCAATCCGAAGGGGAATTGTCTATCTAACCGAGTTTCTCGAATATCGCGGATGGATTCCCGTGTTCGCGCTGTTGAGCGCGTTTTGGCTCGGCAACCAATTGGTGCGGGTGCTGTTTCTGTGGTCAACGCTTCATCTCGCCTACGTGGTCTACGTGGGTGGAGATTTCTATCCAGGCCATCGCTTTTTCATCGTATTGATACCCTCTATCGGGCTGTTGACCGGACAGGTGGTAGATGGACTGGCTAAACAAGTAAGCCGCTGGCGTCGACGCTCGGATCATCGGATAAGGCGCTTGCTGGGCAAAACAGCAACAACGACGTTGCTCGCTTTGGTCGCGGTCGGTCTCTTCCGAATGACGCGCCTGGGACTTGAGAAAGGGCCTTATCAGATCGAGATTGTCCAATTTAGAGATCGAATCAACGAGGTGTATTCTTTCATGCGTTGGTTCGGACGGAAGCATTCGAGGCCCGCCTCGATCGTTACGGGAGATATCGGCTCAGCGGGCTTTCTCGCGGGTCTTACGGTGTTCGACTATTACGGTGTAATCGACCCGATGGTGGCGCACCAAGCGGTTGTCTCTTTCGGCAAGGGCAAAGCGGGCCACGAAAAAAGAGCGGATATTAATTATCTATTGAGCCGAAACCCGAAGTTCGTCCGGCTCGGGTACATCCCGCGAGATTTGTCGCGAGAAGGTTACTTTCTGGACGACGAAGGGCCCGACGGACGCTGCGGAGTCGGCATTTGGGAAAAAGATCCGCTCAATGATAGCGGTGTTTGGGAAAGCGCGGGCGCGATACCGTTTTATCACTCCGATGTCTCTATTTGGGAAGCGACGGACGACATGCGTCGTTCGTGGACCGCGAGCGGTACCCGCCCTCATCAGCAACGGGTTTGGGGCGCCACCGGCGTCTACCTATCAACCTTTCATCGGCGATACGGAGACGGCGCGGTTGGAAGGGTTCGCTCGACCCCGATTCCGCTGGTAGGCGACGTCATGGTACTGCGCGTCGGCGGCGGCCGCGACACAGACCGGTTACGCGTGTCGCTGATGGTTGACGATAGAGCCATTTACACGACCACGGGTCGCAACTGCGAATTTCTTGGACGTCGAAAATGGGAAATCGCCTCTTTCCGCGGTAAAAGCGCGATTCTGGAAGTCGTCGATTCGGCTCAAGGTCCTTGGGGACACATCATGGTCGATGAGGTGCGTCAATGGAGCGCTCGAGCGCGCGAGGCAAAAAAATAGCCGCCCGAATTTATTTGCCCGAGGATTGTGCTACAAAGCTCGTCGTTCTAACCAAGCGCTAGCGGTTGCCCGAAATAACTCGGGTTCGAGCGACGATTAGACGAGACTACAGCGGCTGATGGTCGCCGCCGGACCTTACATTTAACTGTGCGAATTCATGCATGTTTCCGATTTCGGCGGCGTACGCGAATCGCTTTGATTGAAAACACCGTATGGCCAAGCTCCCCAAAAGACCGTTCTTAGCCGCAGGTGGCGCCCATCGCGCAACGCGAGCGGTTGTCCAGATTCACGCTCACGGTTTTGACGACGAAAGCCCTCAGGCGATCCTCGATCCGAGATACATCTCTACCCGTACCTGGGGAGGATCTGGCTGTATTATTAAAATCGACGGGACCGAGGGGTTAATTTTAACCAATACCCACGTGGTTAGAAACGCGATTCACCTGCAAGTCTATTCGCTCATGACCAGCGCGCGCGCCTTTTCCTCGGAAATCGTCGGCATGGTCGTCAGACAAGAACCCGATATCGCTGTTATTCGAATCGCCGAGGAAGAGCTCGCGATTTTTCGTGAAATGTGCGGCGGGTCGATTCCCCACGTCGAGCTCGGCGACTCGGACGCTGTACAAAGAGGAATGCAGATCAAGGCGATCGGTTACCCTTGCGGCATGGCAGAACCGAATGTTTCTGGAGGGGAGATTACCAATTTCATGTGTGGTGACGAGTTTACCGCGGAACGACTCGTGACCGATGCCGCCATCAATCCGGGAAACAGCGGAGGTCCGGCGGTAAACGAGCAAGGGATAACCATCGGTATCAATACATCGATAATCGTCAACGCCGACAACATAGGCTTTATTACGCCGATCAATTATGCCAAACAGCTGCTACCCCAACTCTTGCGCTCGGGCGAGGCCCGGCTCGCCCATCCCGGCGCATCGTTCCACCCGAACAGCGAAATCACCGCCAAATACCTGAAGAAACCGACGGCCGAAGGTCTGATCGTCGCTCGCGTCTACAAAGGAGGTATGTTGGATAAGGCCGGAATTCGCCGGCTCGATGTCATCACGGGAATGGGACAATACCGCTTCGATCGCTATGGCAACGTGGTTGGCGACAACAACGTCGACCGAAGGCGAAACATCTTCGACGTGGTGCGCTCGGTTCCGCTGGGCGAGCCGGTGACTTGGGAATTCGTGCGCAACGGCCGAGTTGAGCGCGTACAAGTTGAGGCCACCTCGGCGCCTCGATTCGGTATCGATTCACAACCATTGGTGGCGGAGCGAGCCTTTGTCGACATCCAGGGCTTGGTCGTGCAGCGCTTGAGCTACGAAATAGCGCAAGCTTTAACCACTCAAATGGGACCCGAATGCTTGATAGAGATCGGCGATCGATTCTGTATGAAGCCGCGATTGGTGGTGACCTTTACGGTGCCGGGATCGCCGGCGACCGAGATGTTCTTTCGTCCGAGTACCCTGATCACCCAGGTCAACGGGATAAAACTCTATGATCTGGATGATCTAGTAGCCGTTATCGCTAAAGCCGGTAAGGAACACAACGGTCGTTTGGTTTTCGAATCGCAGCAAGGGCACATCGGAGTTCTTCAGCTAAAAAGAGCGGAGCTTTCGAAAATCCGCATCCAGCGAGCGCTCGAAGGCATTCGCCTGTAGTACCTTAACGTCGCAAAAACTCCGTCGGCGTAAACCGCTTTCGCTCGCGAAAAAGCGCACGAACTAAGCGCGTGCTCACTTTTTTTGAACCTCACTTAG
>JAFGIB010000024.1 GCA_016929805.1 Deltaproteobacteria bacterium
CAAACAAGTCGGCGGCCAATTCGCCCGTAAAACCGAGCGCGCCCGAAGGGCCGGCGAGGATGGTACTTGCTGTACCTGACGAGCCGGGCCGAGGACGCAAGCCGGTTTTGCGGGATGAATCGGCCGTCGTCGTAGCCAAACAGCACTACCCCCTTGAACGGTTACGTTTTCTCCAACCCTAAAAAGCTGAGGAGATGCAAGCGGTCGGCATGGACGTGCTCAGTTCCGACGAGGCCATCAGGCTTTTGTGCGAGGGGCTGGAACAACAGCGACCTAGCCCGTCCGACGCCGAGAAGATAGCGAAATGGACCGGTTGTTTTTCGCTCTCGTTGACCCTTCTCAACCGAGCTCTAAGAAGCCAAGCCCTTTCTCCCGAACGAATACTCGCGTCTATTGATAACCCGGAAATCTCGCGCAACGGCGATGAGCTTCAACAAGACTTATGCGAAGCGATACCGCAAGACGCAATAAACGCTACGATACAGGCCGTTCGTCTCTGCTACCAAACGCTGTCGCGGCCGTCGCAGGGAGCGGTGCGGCTGTTCGCCTATTTGGCGCCGGAGCCTCTGCCCGCGGTGATTCTCGAAAGGCTCTACGAGGCGCCTCAAAGCGAGCAAGTGCGGCGGGAGCTGTTGTGCAGCGGATTTGTTTCGCCTATCGAGCCTTCGGACGAGGCGCTTTTTGGAAAGCTGCACGAGCTGACGGCGAGTTTGCTTCGCAAGCTTGACGCCGGTCTCGATGAGGTCGAGCGTTTCGTAGTCTGCGATATGTTCGCCATGATCTTTATTCCCGAGTCTCACGAACTACCGGAAAACCGGCGGGAGCAGGAGCTTTGCGTCGCCCACTTTGACCGCTTTTTAACCTATCTATCTCCTAGTCAGCAACCCGAGGATATCGCGAGTATGGCGAGTACTGTCGGGCAACGCATTTGCTCAATGCAAGAATTACCGGAGGTTATTTCCGAGCGATCGCTGGAGAAAAAGGCGTATGAATTCGCCCTGTCGCAACTCGGCCAAGAGCACCCTCTGACTTTGAACGCCATGGACCGGTACGCGCTACGGCTTCGAGCCGACGGGCAGCTCGATGAAGCCCGCGCGCTACAGGAGCACGAGGTCGAAATCCGCAAAGCGCTTTGCGATATCAATGAGGACGACGAGCCGTCGTGGGATGAAGTTCTCGCCGCGATGGATGGTCTCGTAACAACTCTCAAGGCGCAGGGTGATTTTGAAAAGGCTCGTTCGCTGCAAGTCGAAATACTAGAAAGTCGCGAACGCAGACTCGGAGAGGAGCACCCGAGCACGACCGAGAGCATGCTCAACTTGGTCTCGACGCTTCTCGCGATGCAAGAGCTTTCGGAGGCGCGCGAGCTACAACAGCGCCTTTGTGACTTAAAAGCGCGGCTGTGCGGAGAGGATCATCCTGATACTATCAAAGCTAAACGCGCGCTCGCGGCCACGCTTTTCTCGCTTCGCGATTTGGACGCGTCGCAGATGCTCTACGAGGCGGCGCACGACGCCTTGGAGAAATCGCTCGGGGCAAGCCATTCGGAAACCTTGGCTATAAAGAATAACTTGGCGATCCTGCTGGCGACAAAGGGAGACATCGAGGGCGCGCGAAAACTGCAGGAGAACGCGCTTAGGATCCGAATGGAGACCCTGGGCGAGGAACACCCCGAGACGCTGGCTTCGATCGCCAGCCTCGCGCCGATTCTTCGCGTTCAAGGCGATCTGAGCGCGGAACGTAAATTGCGCGAGGAGGAGCTCATGATTCGCACGCGGTCTCAGGGCGCGGAAAGCCAAGAGACGCTCGCTTCCATGACGAACCTCGCGTCGATTCTACAGGAACAGGGAGAGCTTCAAGCCGCGCGTCAGCTTCAAGAAGAAGAGCTCGCGATTTCCAAGAAGGTCTTGGGCGAGGAACATCCTCAAACCATCGCGGCGATGAACAACCTGGCGGCGACTCTGCATCGCCAGGGGGAGTGCAAACAGGCGTGCGAGCTACAGGAACAAGTCGTCGCGATTCACAAGAAGCTCAATGGACCGGAAGATTCGGACACTCTGATCTCGATGAGCAACCTGGCGGTTATGCTAAAAGAGCGAGGAGAGCTGGAAGCCGCTCGTAAGCTTCAAGAGGAGGTGCTCGAGATCCGCAAGCGGGAGCTGGGAGCCGAACACCCCGACACTCTTACATCGATGAACAACCTGGCGGCGACGCTCAAGACGCGAGGAGATCTGGGACGGGCCTACGATCTAGAAGACAAGGTTTTTCAAATTCGGAAGGCGGCTTTCGGACCCGAGCACCCGGATACCCTCACCTCAATGAACAACCTGGCGTCCATCCTCAGCGCTCGAGGTGAAATCGATCGGGCGGGCGCGTTGCAGCAAAAGGTTTTGGAAGTCCGAAAAAGGGTTCTCGGGGAGGAGCACCCCGACACCTTGACCTCTGCGAACAATCTAGCGTCGATGCTAAAACGGGTCGGAAAGCTACAACAGGCGTATCAAATCGAAAAAGAGGTGCTGGAAACACGCAAACGCGTCTTGGGTTTGGAGCACCCGGGAACGACGATTTCAGCGTGGAATCTGGCCACGACAACGATCGCCTTGCACGGAAGAGAGGCCGCGTCTCCTATCATCGACGATAACTTATCGTGGCTTCTCGAACGAGAAATCGAGAAGCTCTCCGCGCCGCAACGCAAAATTCGCCAAATGGTCGAAAAATTAACCGAGTAGTCGGAGAAAACCCCCCCCCCTCCCCCCAACACGTCATTCGTATGTTGTTTTTAACCCCCTGTATTAGACAAAAAGAAGAATTAACGGCTTGAAAAAATAAATATACGCAAATACTGTAATTCGTCAGAGCCGAAACGACTCACGACAACTCGCCCGGCTCCCGGTTTTAGATCCTAGAGCAGCAGCTTCTCAAAAAGCGGCGGCGGACATCTCATTTCGAACGAGGCGAGAAATCTCAACCAGAGATTTCTCGTCGCCTTTGGCTCCTCGAAACGACAGCACACGTCGCCTCGCCACGACTTTTCGAAAAAGTTGCGTAAATTAGATCTTTCCTCGCTTACCCGGAGGCTTGCTTCCGCCCTTGCCCCTGACCGAATTACTTACGGCCATGAATAGAAAGAACTAACTCAGTGCGTTTTATCCCGTTTATTGCTTTCTTTCTGTCCGGCGCGTCGAGCCTCATTTTTCAACTCATTTGGTCGCGGCTGCTTCACCACGTCTTCGGTTCCTCCAGCGTCGCGATTAGCTCGGTGGTTAGCGTTTTTATGGGCGGATTGGCTCTCGGAACCTGGTTGTTCGGCAAATTCGCCGATCGGCTAGAGCGGCCGTTGATGACGTATGCCTGCGCTGAGTTGGGAGTGGCTCTTTGGGGGCTGGTGGTGCCGGTCCTGGTCAGGAACGACGGTTGGCTATCCGAGGTAAATGAGTTTTTACGCGGTTCTCTCGGAGCCGAGTCGACGCTGTTCATGGCGGCGCGATTTACGTGCATCGTACCGATCCTTATCATTCCGACCACCCTCATGGGCTCCACCCTACCCTTGTTGGCGCGCTACTACGTCGAGTCAACGCAGAACGAGTCGCGTGCGAGCTCGCGCGTCGGAGCGCTATATGCCGTCAACACCTTTGGCGCGGTGGTCGGCGTTTTTCTCGCCGGTTTCGTTCTGATGCCGAATTTCGGCGTCGCTCGAACCAACGCCACGGCGGTAACCATCAATTTCCTTTTGGCGGTTTTCATCCTCGGTTTGATGCGTAAGCCCCTCGCGCAAAAAGCAAGCGTTCAGACCTCATCGCCGCTACCCTCGCGCTCTCGGGACGAGACGGAGCCGGCGACAGACGTCGTTTCGCCGCGATCCCGCATCGTCGTCGCCGCTGTTTTCGCGGTTTCCGGCGCGATTTCATTGCTCTATGAAGTCGTATGGTCGCGAGCTCTAATAAATACCATCGGCGCTTCAGTCTATTCTTTTGCCCTAATACTAATGACCTTTCTGGTTGGCATCGCCTCCGGCAGCGCGATTGCCTCTTCGCTCATCGTAGCGAATCGAAAGACGCCCTTTCTGCTCGCGATCACCTCGACGCTATTAGCGATCTTGGCGTGCGCCCCGTTAGCCGTCCGCCACACGGCGATCGTCTGGACGGCCTGGGCCGCCGTGTGTATTTTCGCGGTTCTAGCCGTCGGCCTGCTCGCTTTAAAGCGCCAGCGCGAATTATCTCTTTTAGAAGGGACGACGGCATCTGAAGATCAAACGATTGCATGGGGATTGAAGACCCTGGCGATACCGCTGACGGCCGCGCTGCTCGTTTTACTCGTCGACTCGCATCGGCTGACGCAGATCGGGTTTTCCGTGGTGTGCAGCCTGTGCCTGTTTCTATATCTTATAGTCGTACTTCGGCATAGCCGGATACTGGTGCTGGCGGCGATTCAACTCTTCATCGGAGGCGCAACCTTGGTCAGCGATTTTTGGGCGGACCAGATCTCGCTAACCTTCGCCAGCATGGTCGCTCCCTTGTACGACTCGCTTCCGGACAATGTCAACGTGGTGATGTTACTGATGTCATTCACCGCCGCCCTCTGCGTGCTGCCGGCGGCCCTCGGCATGGGAGCGATGTTTCCCTTGACCATGCGTATCTGGAGCTGCGGCGGCCGCAATATCGGCCGCGACGTGGCCGTCGTCTATACCGGGAATACGGTCGGCTCGATCGTCGGCGCCTGGTTACCCGGATTCGTTTTGATGCCGGCTTTTGGAATGCAAAACAGCTTGCATATCGGTATCGCTCTGAATTTACTCCTCGCCCTGATCCTGCTGCTGATCACGCCGTTGAATACCGGCGATCTATCCGTAGACAATCGATACAAGAGCGAAACGCGCTCGCGGCCGGCGTTCGCGGCGCGACTGCCGAGCGGCCGCTGGATCGCGGTTCACCTTCTATCCGCTTTAATACCGGCGTCGATCGCGCTGCTATATGTCGCTTCGACCGCTGCTGACTCGCTGCTCAAATGGAACCTGACCAAGATGACCCTGGGGACCTTCCGCATATCGCTCGCGAGGAGCGTGCTCGATCAAGAAGCGTGGGGCGAGCCCGAGTTGGTTTTCTACCGCGACGGCGTATCGACCACGGTCTCGGTCGAGCGCTGGGGCCGCCACTACGCGTTGAAGAATAACGGTAAGGTCGACGCCTCCAACGGCGACGACATGACGACTCAAATCATGGTGGCGGGTTATCCGCTGTTACTTCATCCAACAGGCGGCGCCGGTCTCGATGTCGTCATCGTCGGCTTCGGCTCGGGCGTAACCGTGGGCGCGGCCTTGCAGTTCGCGGTGCGCTCGATCGACGTCGTCGAGCTGGAACGTTCGGTAATCGAGGGTTCCCGGTTTTTCAGCGCGGATAACAATTTGAAATACTCCTTACAGTGCTATCCCTACGTCAAAATGCGGCGGCTCAAGATCATCAACGACGACGGCCGTAACTTTTTGGCCGCGACTAAAAAAAAATACGACGTGATCGTCAGCGAGCCCTCGAATCCGTGGCTCACCGGGGTGTCGGACCTTTTTACCACCGACTATTTTCGCATAACGAAAAGGCGCCTGCGGCCGCGGGGGATCTATTGCCAGTGGGTGCAGCTCTATGAAATGAGCCCGGAAAACGTGAAGATCATCTACCGTACCTTCGCGTCTCACTTTAAATACGTCGTCGCTTTTTCCGCGGAGGAGCTGGCGAGCGACACGATTTTACTCGGCTCAGACTCGCCGCTGTTATTCGACCTCGAGCGCTTCACCCGAAACCTCGCCCCGCCGGCCGTACGCCGAGAGGTCGATCGCGCGTCAATTCGAACACCCTTCGACCTGCTCGCGAGAGTTCTCTTCGCCAGCCGCGAGGAGATCATGCAGTACGCTCGGGTGGAGCATCGGCTCGAAGCGAAGCGTTGGAAAGCCTACCCGGCGTCGGATAATTTTCGAGCGTGTCCCCCCTCGACCTGTAGGCGTGAACCTGTTCCGCTCAATACCGACGATAACGCGCTTATCGAATTCTCCGCGCCTCGTGACCTCATCGGCTTCGAGAGGTATTCGGGTTATCTCGAAACGGTCTATGCCGGGGATTGGCCCTACGGTCGCTTGAGCGAACGGGCCGTGGGCTTTGGCTCCGGCGACGAGGCCGCGGAAAACTACGCTAACCAAGCGCAAGCGCTGGTCTCACACGGAAGAGAGCCGCAGGCCAAGGCTTTTATCGAGTTATCGAAAAGAGCCGGAGGCAATGAAACCAGCGCGAGGACGCTTAAAGCGCTTGCCTTGTTGATCGCGCCGCGAGGAGAGCCGCGATTCAGCTTCGAGGAGATGGTCCCAAGGTTTAGCGAGCGGGCGCGTTTGAACGATCAAGTCGCTGTCGGCATGAAGGCGGTGAAAGAAGCCTTTGATCGAAGAGACTTTAAAGAGGCGCTCGCTCAGATGGAAAAATTGCCGATTTCCTTTCGCATGCAGTCAGGTCCGTTTATTCGCTTTCTGTACGGATACCTGCACTATAAAAACGGTAACCATCCGAATGTTCTCGGAGAGCTCGAGGAACTTCTGAGAGAGGATCGAGATTTCGCCACTAACCACCCGGAATTATTCTATTTTTTAGCGCGTTCCTACAATATAACCCGCCATTTCAGCAAAGCCGTATACAATATGCGCGGCTATGTCGAGGCGCGAGAGCTGAAGCCTGTGGAAGCGGCGAATGCGATGGCCAGATAGCGCCGGGTATGGCAAATATCCGCCGTTTTCGACACCGGCCGCCGCGCCGGCCGCTTTTCGATTTTTTAAGGTAGAAATCAGAGTTTTATAGTAAAAAAACTCTCTCGTCGTTTGTTCTGTTATCCTCTCGAACGGAAAGAGCTAAACCGATGACGACAACTCCAAATGAAGGCAGAAAAATCCAATCCATCCGCGACCTCGACCTCGCAGGGCGGCGTTTGTTCTTGAGAGTCGACTTCAACGTACCTCTGGAAAACGGCGAGGTCACGGACGCCACGCGCATAAAAGAAGCGATGCCGACTATCGAGCATGCGTTGAATCAAGGCGCTTTTGTCGTGCTCGCTTCACACCTCGGCCGCCCCAAGGGGAAAAAGAAACAAGAGTATTCGATGGAGCCCGTGGCGGCGCGTGTGGCTGAAATGTTCGATTGCGAGGTTTTGTTGGCGGACGACTGCGTGGGCGACGCGGCGCGAAAAGTGATCGCCGATTTGCGCGAGGGGCAGATCGCTATGCTGGAAAACCTCCGCTTTCATCCGGGCGAAGAGAGCGATGACGAAAGCTTCGCGCGGGAGATGGCCAAACCGGTTGACCTCTACGTAAACGACGCCTTCGGCGCCGCCCATCGCGCTCACGCGTCGGTGCACGCGTTACCTCTATTGATGAAAGAAAAGGCGATGGGGCTTTTAATGGAGAGGGAACTAACCGCTTTGGCAAAGTTGCGAGACCAGCCCGAGCCGCCCTATGTCGCCGCGCTCGGCGGCGCCAAGGTAAGCGATAAAATCAGCGTAATCGAAAAGCTCCTCGAAAGCGTCCATACGCTTCTAATAGGCGGCGCCATGGCGAATACGTTTCTCGCGGCGAAGGGGATCTCGGTCGGAAAAAGCCGCGTCGAAAACGACAAGCTCGCCTTGGCGAGAAGCCTGCTGGAGCGTGCCGATCTGCGCAACGTTCAAGTTTTTTTACCTGAAGATGTGGTCGTGGCCGATCATATCGACGCAGCCGCCGGTCAGGTCGTTAAGAGCAGTGAAATACCTGATCAGGCCATGGCGCTCGATATCGGGCCCGAGACCGTGAAAACCTTTCGCGAAAAAATACTCAGGGCGAATACGGTTTTTTGGAACGGTCCCATGGGTCTGTGCGAAAAACCGGCTTTCGCCAAAGGGACGATAGGGATTGGAGAGGCGCTTCGCGATTGTCGCGGCTACAGCGTGGTAGGCGGAGGCGATAGCGTGGCCGCGATCAACGCCGCGGGGTTAGAGGAGGCATTCGACCATGTATCGACCGGTGGTGGCGCGTCGCTGGAATTTATCGAAGGTCGCCAACTCCCGGGCATTCAAGCACTAGCGAGCATCAAATGAGCACTACAAATCAAACCAGGCGCCCGCTGGTCGCGGGCAATTGGAAACTCCATAAAACCATCGGCGAATCCGTAGCCCTCGTCAGAGAGATCAAGACCGCCTTGGCCGCTGAATCGCGGTGCGAAGTCGTGGTTGCGCCGGTCTTTACAGCGCTTGCGGCCGTGCGAGACGAAATCAAGGGAAGCGTTATCAAGCTTTCGGCTCAAAACGTCTTTTGGGAAAGCCGGGGAGCCTTTACGGGCGAGGTCAGCGCGCTCCTTTTACGCGATGTGGGGTGCGACTATGTCATCGTCGGCCATTCAGAACGGCGACAACTCTTTGGTGAGACGGACGCCTCCGTGAATAAAAAAGTGAAGGCCGTGCTGGCATCCAGTATTTCTGTAATTGTATGCGTGGGAGAGAGCTTGGAAGAACGAAAAGCGGGAAAAACCCTTCAAATCGTCTCTTCTCAGGTGAGATCCGCGCTAGATGGTCTAGCGCTCGACCATTTACCGAACGTCGTCATCGCATATGAGCCGGTTTGGGCCATCGGCACGGGCGTCAACGCTGAACCGGAAGAGGTTCAACAGGCGCATGAGACAATTCGCGGCCTGGTCGCCAAACAGTTCAACGATTCGCTGGCCAAGAGCACGCGGATCTTGTATGGAGGGAGCGTCAAACCGGAGAATGCCGATTTGCTGATGGGACAACCTGATGTCGACGGCGCTCTGGTTGGCGGCGCGTCTCTCACGGCGGATTCGTTCATCGGAATTGTCAAGGCCGCAGGATAGTTCGAATGGTTACCTTTCTCACAATCGTTTATGTATTTGTCTGTATCTTTCTGATTTTAGTCGTCCTGCTTCAAGCGGGAAAGGGAGGGGGCATGGGGGCGGCTTTTGGAGGAGGGGGAAGCCAGTCGGTATTCGGAGGAGCTGGAGCTGGAAATTTTCTGACCCGTTTGACCGTGGGTAGCGCCGTGGCCTTCATGCTGCTTTCGGCCACCCTCGCCTATCTGGCGTCTAGCAGCGAGAAATCGCTGCAGCGCGCGAGTGAAGCGGTTCAACTCAAAGAGCAAGCTCGTAAGGGAGCCTCCGAGGAGAAGAAGGGCAAGCCCGCCCCGATCGAACCAGCGGACATGAGCCTCCCCGAGGACGTAAAACTAAAGGAAAAACCACCCGCCGATCCCCCTTCGGGCGCCACCGAGGGCGCTAAAAAAGAGGACCACAAGGAAACGCAACAACCCGGTTCGAACTAAGGCGGCCGGTCGAAATAAACCCGCCAACCGCGGCCGCGCCCGCGGGCGTGCTCGCGGCTTTCGTCCTCGGAAAAATCCTCGCCATAGCGCTGCTATGGCTGCGGTTTTTCCTGCGG
>JAFGIB010000025.1 GCA_016929805.1 Deltaproteobacteria bacterium
ACGTCCGTTGTCGTCTGATAAGCGCGGGACAAGCCCGCGCGCTACAGCGTTTTCATGTTCGTCGACTAATTTTGGTTAATGCCTATGACGGGCAGGGGCAGGTTGGGCTGCTTTCAGGTATCTTCATCTGCTCGCCACGACTTTTTGAGAACGTACATCTGACCTTTCTATTCTCGCGATATGAGTTGCGTTTCAATCCGTTCGCTGCTATAGAGCGTTGAACGGTGTTTTTGGCCTCCGGAGCTACGGACGGACGGACGGGGTTTCTTATCAGCCGGGATAATTTAATCGACGCGAATGAAGATAGCGGCGCGGCTGCCAATCGTAGTTATTTCAATCACGATAAACAGAATAAAATAGAATAAGGAGGAGCAGATATGCACAAAACCTTTAGCATCCATTTACATCAGTATAGATGGGCGAGGGTACTAACGATTTTGTTTTTAGTATCGGTCCTAATAATAGGTTGTGGAGGGGATGATGACGACAATAACAAAGATAGCGGTACTGTTATAGACACCGGCGTGGGTGCCGATAGCGCCACTTTGACGGACAGCGGCGGCGGCACGGATAGCGCGGTCGGTACGGATAGCGGCATCGTTATGGATGGCGGCGGCGGTTCGGACGGCGGCGCCGTTACGGATAAAGGCGTCGGTAGTCTATTCGGTTTTTTTGGAGAGAGCCGGGTGGAGGGTTTGACCTATGAAACGCCGACCGCGAAGGGTACGACCGACGCGGATGGAAAGTTTACCTACAATAGCAATGAAACCGTGAGTTTTTCTATAGGCGGTTTTATGCTCGGTTCAACGGTTGGAAAGGAAGATATTACGACGCTTGATTTAGTGGCGAACGCCGCCGATGTTAGCGATCAAAAAGTAACCAATTTACTGGTTCTAATACAGTCGTTGGACGAAGACGGCAATTTGAATACCCGCATCAAGATCAACGAAGCCACCGCGAATATCGTTGAGAAATATGCGGACGACATCGACCTCGCGGCGTCAAGCGCTGACTTCGCGGCGGATGAGTCTGTAGTGGCCATGCTGGCGGAATTGAACACGGCCGCTGTATTCAACGACACAGACCCGCGTGATAGAACCTTACGCAAGGCATTGGCCGCCCAGGAATTCTTTACGCGAGCCACGGCCGAACGCAAGACCGTCAATACCGGCTATGGCGACCTGAAAGGCTACTCGAACGGCGATACCTGGCAATTTCTCGGTATTCCTTACGCGAAGCCGCCGCTCGGTAACCTGCGATGGAAGCCGCCTCAAAAGCCCGATGCTTGGGAGGACGTAAGAGACGCCGTCGCTTGGAGCGATCAGTCCGCCCAAAATCCTGTATACGAGAACTTCGGTGAAGGCGGGATGAGCGAGGACTGCCTATACTTGAACGTCACGGCTCCGAAAGACGCCTCGAACGTTCCGGTAATGGTTTGGTTCCACGGCGGAGGTTTCGACATATTAACCGGCAACACCAAGGCTTTTAACAACGCCGCTTCGCTTCCGACTAAAGGCGTGGTGCTCGTGGTCGTGAATCATCGCTTGGGCCCGTTTGGTTATCTCGCGCATCCCTTGCTGACCCAGGAATCGGGATACGGCGGGTCGGGTAACTACGGTCAACTGGATTTGATCATGGCGCTGACTTGGGTAAAAAATAACATCTCCAATTTCGGAGGCGACCCAAGTAACGTTACAATTTTTGGTGAATCCGGCGGCGGCGGAAAGGTTATTTCGCTCATGGCCTCCCCGCTGGCGACCAGTCTTTTTCACAAAGCCGTCTGTCAAAGCGGCACGGGTCCTACGGTGAGTACGACATTGGCCGACCAAGAAGCGGCAGGAGAGGCGGATTTCGCCGCCTGGGGCGTTACGACGCTTGAGGAGGCGCGCGCAAAAACCTGGGTGGAAGTGATGAGCGGCGCCGGTACGGGCATGGAGGCCATGTCCCACCGCCCCAATGTCGATTCTCATTATATGTTAAAAGATCTATCCACGGTCATACAAGAAGGTTTGCCGAATGATGTTCCGTTTTTAGTGGGCGTCAACTCGGGTGATATGGAAGGAATGTTGAGCGGGCTGCAAGAACAGATGGCGCTACGCGGTACCTACAGCAAAGCCAAACAGTATGTTTATAAGTTTAGTAGAGTCCCCGAGGGCTGGGCCGCTAAAGGTCTGTTGAGTTATCACGGTGCGGAGTTGATTTATGTTTTCAACTACCCGCAAAGCGCGGTCAGCCATTTTCTTTTGGGACTCGCGGTTGACCCGGCCACCGAAGAGCCGCTGGTTATCGGCGATCTCGACGGCGACGGCGTGACGGGAACCGATGGCGATAGGGAAGATGTCTTCGCCTCTGCCGGTTTTGGCGACGCGGATAAAGCGGTGGTGGATACGGTTATGACGATTTGGACGAATTTCGCGAAAACCGGCGAGCCGAGCACGACCGATTTCTCGTGGCCTGCCTATACGTCGGAAAACGACACGTACGTGGAAATCGACGCGACCCTCGAGGTCAGAACCAACCTATCGGAAGGCTGGTAGATCGCGGCGAGCCGGCGGTCATGTCGCTCTTCAGACTCGGCCGTCGGCTCGAGCCGTCCACAAGGCTCGCTCGCTAACCATCACCAGAAGAGCGCGCGGAACTTTTTTTTGTACCGCGGCCAAGCACGTTCCTACGGGAAGTCCAAAGGAGTGAGCGCCCGCTGAAGTAGGATTAATGTTTATGCTCGCCTATGAATCGATGATCGGCAGGGTCACGGAGGATTGGTGGGTCGCATCGCGGTAAATCGTGACCGTTGGTGCCGGCGTTATCACCGGTGTGGGCGTGTCAGCGAAGCTCAACACCAAGCGAATGCGGTGGCCTGCCTTAAATACGATAGAAATCGGGAGCATATCAAACCGCAATCGGGTCGGTTCTCCGGGAACGAGCGGTTGCGCGTCGGCTTCTCGGCACGGATGCCAGGGTAGCCCGAGATTGTTGTAAGGCGGGTCCTCTTCCTTTCTCATCGACGCGCGTAAGCGACCGTGCATGTTATACGAGGTCGCGATGTTATTCGGCGCTACATCCTGTAAAGTCGCGATAAAATCGCCGTCGGTCGCGGTCGAAGAGACCCATAGATCGACCACCGGGTGGCCGGTAATACGGATATCCTCTTGCAACGCCGCGGTTTCGTAAGACAGTCCTTTTGCTAGAACGTCAGTGCCTATATAGACCACGCGAAACTCGTCATTACCCGCGGCGTCGGTGGGAGCGTTAACGCCGAGTGAGCCTTCGCCGAGGTAATAGGGGGTTCGCTTTTCTTCGGCCAGCGGCCACTCGGTCGCGCCGCGCCATTCCCGGCCGGCCGGCTCGTTGTAGGTGTAGTAATAAACTTTCGGCTCCGCCATCACGTTGTTTTCGATCCCCTTTAGCCAGTAATCAAAAAAGCGCCGCTCTTCCACCGAGATATCGAAGCCGGTCTGAGTTTCTACGGTAAACCACGCGCAGTGACCGGCGGGGCCGACGATCAATTTGGTCGGATTCGTAATATTGTTAACGGTAAAAAAAGCACCGTATTTGGTCGCGGCTTCATCCCAGTTAGCCGCCGCGTAAACCGCTATTTTCGAGTTATTGATGGTCTCGAGGTAAGTCGACGGGCTCGACTTGATCCACCATTGCTCGGGGATATTTTCCGCCACGCTGTCGCGAAATGGAACGTAGCCCGCGTTTTCGATATTGAACGCGTGCGAAGCGACCGCCTCCCGCAGTTGAACGCCGAGGGGGTCATCGTCCACGGCTTGCGCGAATGGATCCCTCATCGCGGACGACGAGGGTGTCGGCGGGGCGCTGGTCGGGCCGGTCACCGGCGCCATACAACCGGGGACACCGAAGGGTAAGACGTCGTATTCGCAGCTCATTGGAAAAATAGCCTTAAGAGAGGGCGGCGCGGTGGTAGCGGCCTGCATTTGGCTGCCTCCCGTCGCCGAGCAGCCCCACATGCCGACTTTGCCGCTGCTCCACGGTTGTTGAGCCAACCATTCGATTAAGTCGTATGCATCTTGGCTCGCCGCATCTACCCACTCTCCCCGGTTGTAACCCTGATTGGTACCGTACGAGGCATATACTCCGCGAAAGTCGGCGATCGCGACCACGTAGCCGTAGTTGATCAGGCGCGCCGCGGCGCCCGGGTAGACTTCTCCCGACAGTCCGGTACCGAAGGTACGTCGGTTATAAGGCGTATGCATAAATAATACGGGAAGCTTGTCTATAACCACTTGACCGCTCGCGCCTTTCGGTCGATACAAGTCCATCGCCAGCCTGGTCCCGTCTCTCACGGTCACGTACTCCGAGGACAATTCGTATCCATTATAGATCTCTTCAGATAGGCCGCTGTACTGACCCGGCGTCGATATCGCTCCGTCCGGTAGCGTTACCGGTTGCGTCGCCGTGTCCCGCTGCGCGCCGCCGTCGGCATTCGCGCCCGCCGCGTCCGAGCCGGCGGATCCCGCTTCCCTTCCGCTATCAGCGATTCCGGCTTCGGTCCCGGCCGCGGCGTCTAGAGCAGCGTCCGCATTTTGTCCGCTCGAGCCGCTGTAGCCCGACGAGCCGCCGCTCGTTGTAGCGCCCCCCGATCCTGGAGCGATTTCTTCCCCCCCCGAAGCCTCGTCGCTCGGCCGCGTCCCTTGCTGCTCGTCATCTCCGCAGCCGAACGTCGCTAATAAAAGGAATAAAACCGTCACGTTCCACAGGTATTCGATTTTCATAGGATTCTCCCGATTGTACCAAAGTATCATAACACCCGGAGGTTAACGCGTGGCCGCCCGCATTTTCGCTTCACAACCATAGCGGTAGACGTGCTGGTTCTTGCTCGGTTGATCGACCGGTGCGCCGCGGTGAACGTTGTCGCGAAAAAACTGGAAACCGAGGTTATTATCTTTGCCTAAACTACGTTACGCCGAGATTTCTTTCAAAATACGGCGGTCGCTTTTCAATTTGCGGCGAAGCCGGGAAGGTTGTGAGAGATGGTAAATTTAGAAATACGAGAGAGCCCTTTCGCTAATAAACCTGTAAGGTAAATAGACGTCGAATTCGCGCTCAATCGTTTTTTCATCGTCGGGCTGGTACGGCCCGAGGCCGCGCCGCGTTTACGGCGAGGCGTATTGGCGATCCGGTTCTTCTTGAAGCTATACAAACAATCAGATATTGAGAAACCAACGCCGGATTTTGACCAATTCGGCCGGCCGGAAGCGGTCAATTCAATCGTCGCTCGCGCCAAAAGGACAAAGAAAGCACCTTCGCCTTGCGAAAAATCGTAAAACGGCTCGCTTTACGCTCGAAAGCGATGAAAAGTCGCTTTTTGTTCCTCAATCGCTCGGCTTAGCTGGTAGATTAGCTCGCGACCTGAGATCACCGCTTTGTTACGACACGCCGCGATTAAAGATCAAACCGAGAAATCGATGCTACTTATAGAAAGATAATTACGGTGTCCGTTGAAGACCTAAACAGAGCCGGCGCCGAGCTCGGGCTCAGCGACAAAACGATCGAGTACCTGGCGGCGATGCCGAATCAGCTCGAACCGGACGTTCGACGGCTTTTCGAGCTCGCTCGAACGCTCAAACGCGAAAAAGGGATGAGGCTTTCCGATGCGGATTTCGTCTACTTCGTCGGTCTGCTGGAGCAAGTCAGAAATCCCAGGATTGGGGGCGAAACGATGCGGATAGAGAGCGATTTCTTACCGTCGGCGCTTCTTCAGGAATCGCAAAGAAGAGAGATGGGGGTAGTGACCTACGGAGAGCTCGCTCGCAATCGCGATTATCGCGAGCAGGCAAAGTCGGTGATCGCGCTGTTCAATCCCATGGACGGAGGAATAGGCAGCTCTCTTGAGAGAAGAAAATTTGTAACGCAAAAATGGTTCGAGCTCGATCTGCCCGGCGAGCCAATGCTCGGGGCTAAATCGATGGACGAGTATTTCGAGGTTTTTTTGCAGGATCGCCGCTATCTCGTGAGCGTTGCCGAGGCGAGACTGTTGGCGCTCTCGGCGCTCGCCGATAACCGAGTTTATTCAAGGATTCTATACCAACCGCTTCTGAGTCACGCGACCACGAGATCTATGGAGATTCTGCTCGATAGAGCTTGCCTTGAGGATAGATCAGCGGGTGTCGATGCCCCGAGGAGTTATCGAGAGTGGATAGAACAAAAGCCGGGGATAGATCTCGTAGACAGGCTTATACAGGGAATACTCCCGACGATCGAAAAACAAAGCGATCGATTGTCTATCGACAGGCTCGCTCCGGGCGGTCACGCTCAGTGGGGAGTTAAAGGATTCGTCGATGCGATAAACGACCGGCTTCCGCTGGAACTTCCGGCGGACGAAAAGAGCCTGATCTCCACGATCTACAACGGCGACGGCATCAATAACGAGCCGGACGAGATCATGTTGGGTTGGATGCACGCGAATCGGGTACCGATAGCCATGGTCACGACGACAAAAACCGGGCTCGATATGAAAGGCGGACAGATAGGAATAGTACGCGCGGGAGACAAATTCTATCCGGCTATTTTGGAAGAGGCTCAAGCAAAAAAGAATAATCAGCTCGATTTGTTCCACGAGATAGGAATAACCAAGGGGGAAATCGGCGCTCAGTATTTTAATACGAATACCGTAATCATCAATTGGAGCGTCGTCGTTCCTTTTCTAAAGGATCTCGTCGAAGCAATCGGCGAAAATGAGCTCAACAGAATAATCAGCCCTGATCTAATAGCAAATGAGAAAAGGCAGAACGGCAAAGAGTACATTCAGCTCGAGGGCGCCATCGGCTCGGTTATGCTCAATTTTAATAGGTATCTGTCTCTTACCAAGAACCGAGCCGTTCTGGCTCTTAAGCAAAAGCACGACATTGGTCAAATGGTGAGGGTGATCAACGTTGAAAAGCGGTATCGAACGAAGTTTTTCACTCCGGTAAAGAACGCCTTTGATTTATGGCTGCAATTTTACAGCGATTGGTTTTCGCTGGACACGCGGTCTTGGCGTATATGCCCGGTAAAGCCTGATGGCACACTCCCGATGGTCTCGCTCGATCACGAATATTATAAAGACGTGAGCAACGTGCTGGACTCATTCTCCGGAGTATCTATCGAAGGATTGCGCAGCTTGGCGATCACGGGAAAGGTGGGTTTTGCCGGGGTGAAACGAATCGCCGGAACGGTGTCGGTAGACAACGAAATGCAGAGCACGGCAACCCTCGCCGACCTTTTGCCGGAGAAGCTCGTGAACGAGGGAATAGAGGACGCCCGCGTAAGAATAGATCGAGCCGGAAAAGTCACGCTCATCTCCGAGGCTAAGGATACGGGTCGGCGCGGCGGAAGAGATAGCGCTGAATAAGCCTAACGGTGTAAGAAACGTGAAGGCTCACTACGGATTATAGAACTCGTCAACGCCTCCGCCAAGATCGCCGTGCGTTTACCTTAACGTTACAAAAACCCGCCGGCGTAAGCCGCTTCGCTCGCGAGAAATTGCGCGCACTAAGACGGCCGGTCGAAATAAACCCGCCAACTGCGGCCGCGCCCGCGGGCGTGCTCGCGGCTTTCGTCCTCGGAAAAATCCTCGCCATAGCGCTGCTATGGCTGCGGTTTTTCCTGCGG
>JAFGIB010000252.1 GCA_016929805.1 Deltaproteobacteria bacterium
CTAAGCTGCGGCCCAAAAAAAGCTCCGCGCGCCTTATTTCATCGCTTTTTTCGCGTTTCCGCTCGACGTTTTTTGCAACGTTAAGGTAGATATAGCGTACGATGCGAATCTATTTTTCTATTTCCATCATCGCCGTGGTTCTCTCGATCGCCCTTTCGGTTAAAGCCGGTGGTATGGAGCTTTTGCCCGGTGGCTCCAAGGCGGCGGCTCGAGGAGGGGCCTCGGCGGCGCGTCCCGACGACCCCATGACGTTGTTGCTCAATCCGGCGGGAATGGCGTTGATTCCAGGGGTCCAGCTTCTGATCAACACCGACATCCCCTTTCTCGACATGTGCGTCGATCCATACGGTTACTACGGATGGGGCACGGTTCGGCGTACCGGTGTGTCGGAATTCGGCGACAGCGGCGAGGTCGAGTACGACGATAACGGCGATCCGATTATCGGAGCGACCTACGCCACCGATCCGATGGACAAGCTGTGTAACTCGGCCGGCGTGATCCCCTTTCCCCACGTCGCGCTGGTGATTCCCGTGATCGATGGGTTGAGTATCGGCCTGGGGTTTGTCACCTCCACCATGATGACCGGGATACAGTGGGGCGGAAGCGACGGAACCATCAAAACAGAGGACGGCGGGCGGCCGACCCCGACCCGCTATCAACTGATACGACAAAAAGTCGCGTTCGGGCTCGATCCCACCGTGGGCGTCGCCTATCGCCCGCTACATTGGCTGCAAGTCGGTCTCTCGCTACAGGCCTACATGGCTGATGTCGAAAGCAGAGTGGTTCAAGCCAATGATCCCACGACCTCGCCTCACGCCGACATGCTGGTCGATTTGTCCGCGGACGACTATTTCCTACCGGCGTTGAACTTTTCCATTCACGCGACTCCGATCACCTCGCTCGAGCTCATGCTCGGCTTCCGCTGGATGGACGATTTTAACGGTTCGGGCCGGGTCGTACACACCACCAACACCTATCAAGAGGGCAACGCTACAGAGCGCGAGCCCTTTAAGAACGAGCCGATAATTCTCGATAAGGTCCGGGTTCCCTTCCCCTGGTCCATGACCTTTGCAATCCGCTACGCCGAGCTCTACCGGCAGCGCCGAACCGCGAAGGAAAAGTGGCACACCGAGCGCGATCCGTTGTACCACGAGTTGTGGGACATCGAGCTGGACGTGACCTATAGCTTTAATAAAAGATCGGGCACGGCCTCGATCGGCTTTGAAAAGGAAGACGCCGAAATCATCTTTCTCAATCCCGAGCCGGAATCGATTCCGGTCAACGCGGCGACGATTAACCAATTCAACTTCGACCGCCATCTCAAGGATACCATAGCCGTAAGGCTGGGCGGCAGTTACTCCGTCTTTCCGCGCTTGGCGAGCATCAACACGGGCGTATTTTTCGAGAGCCGGGGAGTCGATCCGGACTACGCCAATATCGATCTATTCGCCTTTCAGCGTATCGGCATCGGCGTGGGCATTCTGACGAGCTTCGGCGCTTTTGAATCGATTACCTCTTACACCCATATCTTCGAGGAAGAGGTGCTTGTCGCGCCTCCTGAGCACGATGATTATTTCAACTCATCCTCAAGGGACGCGACAAAAGGTTTTGACAAACGGGTTGGAGGCTCTGAAGGCGTGGTGCTGGAAGATCCGGACGCGCCCTCGCCTTCAGAGGCCGACGGAGTCGCGCGTCTGCGGCAGTCGGCCCTGGCGGATAGAGATCCGCAGCGCTTCGGTCGCGTGGTCAACGCGGGGAAATACACAGGGGGATATGATATTATATCTCTCGGCTTGGTTTATCGGTTTTAAGAAGGACTTTCTCGCCCTCGGTCGCATGCACCGTCATCTACACCTCGCAAAGATCCCACCGGACAAGTCAGAATACGCTATCCATCCCATAATCAATAAAAGCTGCATAAATATCAGCCACGATACAAAACCGACTATCGGCTGATAAAAGCGCTTACGCGATTTATTGCTATTCGCCCAAAAAGACCCGATCGAAGCCGATAAACCCATCCATATTAAGAGCATAGTTGCAAAAAAAACAAACGCGACGAGCCAATTATGAGACCAAGTAAAATCTCGCGCCGCAAACCGGCTGAAGTCGTGAGCGAATCCGATGGCGGTAAAAGTGACCGTGACCGCGGCTGCTTTGATCACTACCATCGGCAAATGCCTTGCGCGACGTTTGGCATAGAGCCCAAAAGGAAAGAAGATATATCGCCGCGCCCAACTACCAATATAGATGTTCCATCGTCGCCAAAACGCGTCGGGACCGGTGGCGAGAAAAGGATAGTGATAACGTTCCGGCACGTGCCAACCTAATAGTTTCATCATACCGATTTCAAGGCTGGCGCGGCCCGATTGGCCGAAGTAGTTCATCGCTGAATACGCGCCATACGTGAGAACAAAACGATAATACTCGAAAATTGGTGAAGCCGTCTCCGGCTCGTCTATGCGCGACGAGATAAAGGCTGAAATCGCCGCGAATAGGCCGAAGTAACCTCCAATCCCCGTAATTCCAAGTAGACATCTGGCCACAGCGGATCGGTTCACGTTCGGTTCCGCGACGCGCCGTCCTCGCTCGGAAAAGACCAGGGTGGGGTTGACCAATAAAAAGAAAAGGCATTCAGAAAGCGAACGTGGTTGTTTGGTCTTAGCGGTATCATTGCCGTAGCTGTAAGCCGAAAGGATCATTTCCCATCCGATGACCTGGATCGGCACGCATTGGGGCGACGGAAATACGACGGCCGGAAGAAGAACGTAAGCAAAAGATAAAAGCAATACGAGCGCGGGTTTAGTCAGCCGTCCGTCCCGCACGATGTCGCTCGTTCGATACACGAATAGTCCGACCAGCGCGAAGTACGCATACGCGACTACCGCTACCAATAGCACTTCTAAGGATAAAAGATCACTATATAGCGCGCTACCGATCGCTACCGCGTAGCACGCAATCGCCAAAAGTTTTGCCTTCGTTCCGATACGTTGTGAAACGCAGGCGTAGAAAAAAAATGGAAGCGTACGCCGGGTAATAATCGCAATCAGATTCGGAATCTGTGGCGCAAATTTCGCAAAGTAGGTTTCCAATGTGCCCTCTTCAGACCCTTACGATAAAATCTCAACTCTGGACCATTATTATCGACAATGAGACAGACAGGCTCTACAATCGCTACAAATCCTTTCTTTTCCCGCTGGCATTTCCGTATAAGCTTCTCTATACCCGTCTATTCTTGCGGATTCCTATTCGCGCGCGCCTTCTCGAGCTTTAAGGTGATAAATTCTGCTTCATCCTTGGCGCGGTTACAGCTAAAGAGGCCGAGAGTTGTTTCTGGAGGATTGAGAGAATCTTCAGTCCGTGCAAGTCGAGCGTTTCTCACTCGTATTGTAAGCGGCTCTCGAGCGGGTGTATCGTATTTACAGATACGCGTCGCGCCTCGTTTCACCAGGCTCTTTTTTAACTCGTATCTTTTTTCCGCATCCAGGGCTCTCCATCCTTTCTCTATAAGGTAACTCTGTAAAAGACGAAAACGTAATCCCTTGGGCCACGACCGGCCGGGAATAATCGGGTTTCCGTCGGCATCTATAAAGCTGATGATATTTTTATCATTAATACGGAAGCTAGAAGCGGATTGTAGCGACAATTGAGGCAGCAAGCTGGTCTTTCGTAACAATCGTCCGGTTCCGTTTCTCAAGCTTTGCAGATGGGGTAGACCTCCCGCCCAAAATCCGGCCGAGAGAAAGAGGTAAACGATCGCCACCGCCGCGGATAGCCCGAGGCGACTCGGAACGGGCTCTATAACCGGCCGACTATGCCGCTTAACTAGGCCGTTAATTCGCGAAGGGAAAAACAAGAGTCCGCTGCTGATTAGGCCTATGTTTGTATACGGAGCGCCTATTGCCACGAGTAAATAGGTATGTAAACCTATCTGGGCTGTTAAAAGTAATAGCCAAGCTTTGGAACCTTTACCGATTAGCCATAATACGGGATAAAAACAGAGAGCCGATTCAACGATCATATTAGAATGCCACCCCGGTACATTGTAGCGAAATAGCCCGAGATCAAAATAGATAAGGCAAAGACTGGCTATAAACAGTCTTAAGGAAGCGCCTTCGACCGAAAGCGCAAGGGTTTCGGAAAGGTAGAGTTTACCTCGGGTCAGCGCTCGGTATAAATTAAGCCCGCGTCCGATCGGCAGCAACGCGAGCCAAAATGATAGATAGCATATAATAAAGTCGTCCAATTGGCTCACGATATATAGCCTACGAAACGTAGACACCGAAATAGCAAATAACAAAAACGCGCAAAGCCTTGCTTGATAGCCAATCAAAAGCAAGAGTGCAAGGATCGCGGCTACTACCCAAACGGCGACTACGACACCCGCGGGGGCATGCGGTAAAAATAAATCGATGTAGGCATCGAAAAGCAGATTACGGGTGACTTCCGCATCAAGAAGTCCGTATCGACCGATCAAGTCTTGCGAGGTAAAGATAAGCTCGATGTAATATGCGACAAAAAGCCCCCCGCTTATGACGCGAAATAGTTCCAAAGGAAACGTCGGCGTAAGCCCGAATAGTAAATACGCAACCGATCGTGGAATCGGCCGCTGTCCTATTTGCTCCGAGCTGCTTTTATCGCCGCTCGAGCAACGGATAGAATCTTTTTCATTATAAGTCGATCGGTCTTTATTCCGTCGTCGTTTCATATTCCGTTATGACACGTTCGACGACGCGGTGGAATTGGATTGTAAATGGCTGCTGTTCGCGGAACCTTGGCCTTAGTGAGCAACTGTTGCCCGAGCAATAGTTGCCCGCCGGAGAGAACTTGCCCGGCATTACATTTCAACCCCTTACCCGAAGTGATATTCGTCATGCGTTTCGTCTCGGTTTTATATACCTCTAACGTCGTCTTATACCTTTACCATACTCTCAGTATCGAAACGCGCGTTGGCACGGTATTTGTATATTATATCGGCGCCGTCGATTATGCTTATAATCAGGGCGGGCTTCGATTCTGTCTATATTAGATTTACATCGTGGCTAAAAGATGTTCTAACAAAAACGTTGACTAAACAGCGAATAGCGAGTAGGGAGATCATTTTAGGTTTATATTAGTCAGTAAAATATCTGTATCCAGGTTCGGATATGATTATCCGAGCTGATATCGCGCCGTATTTCGCGTAGTATGTGGAGATGTTTCTCGCGATCCCGCGAAAACAAATTTAAACTTTTTACCACGCTAGGGGAAAGCCATGTATCGATTTTATAGAAAAAGAAGAGTGTTCAATTTGGGAGTTCTATTCATGTTTGCGCTGGGTGTTGTCGCGTTGTCCGGTGTTTCAGGAATCACCGGGATCGATCCCGTTTCAGCGCAATCCGCGGCGCCTGAAATCGCGACGGTAAATCCCGCGGAAATGCTCTATCAGCTAACCGGAAATCACACCGAGATGTCTGAATGGGGCATTGATCTTCCACATTCGACAGAAGGGTATCCGGCGGCAGTCTATGGTACCGATATCGGTGCCATGTATTACCACAAGAATAAAATATATTTTCTTTTTGGCGATACTTTCGGCGCTGATGCCCCGAGCGGCGGCGGTCGAACCAATTGGCGTCATAATGTTATCGCACAGTCATCAGACCTTTCTCCTGGGACGGATATCGTCCTCGGTAACTGGTGCGTTACCAATCAATCGGATGGGCTTGGTTGTATACCGTTAAGGAGTTCCACTGATACGACCGCGATTCCAACCAGTGGTTGGAGCGATGGTACAAATCAATATGCATGGGTTATGCACGTCGGTAACTGGAAGCAACCTGCAACTACTTTTTACGGCGGGATTTGGCGAAGTACCGACGATAATTGGTATAGTCCGGCACCACAGCGCATAGGAAATTTCCCTGCCGGCAGCTATTTCGTCTTGGGCACGATGATGGATGCTGGAGATAGTTATTTATACGTATATGGAACAAAGGCATATCGGCAAGGAGGAGTCCATTTAGCACGAATAGCGAAGTCTAAACTGAGCGGTACCAATATACAGACCAAGTTTGAGTATTTTTGCGGCTATGTAAACGGTGCGCCGACGTGGAATTGCACGGATCAGGCCTCGTATGTTGTCGTTGGGGGAAATGTGGGCGAGCTTTCGGTGATAAAAAATCCGCATAACGGTAAGTATATGATGTTATATCTGGATATGGACAATGGAGGCATTAGCTTCCGAGCGTCAGATACGCCTTGGGGGAATTGGACCGATTCAACCCTAGTGGCAGATGGATGGGATCCGATGTTTTATTCCCTTTACGGATCGTATATGGTTCCACAATATGTATTTAGAAATAGCGGTACAGACCTGAGAGATCCCCTCATATTTTTATGACCAAAGTATAATTCGATCGTGCTGTTGTAATTTTTTAGCGATTTTACTCTGAGAGAAC
>JAFGIB010000253.1 GCA_016929805.1 Deltaproteobacteria bacterium
AAAAAAAGTGAGCACGCCCTTAGTTCGCGCTATTTTTCGCGAGCGAAGCGCTTTACGCCGACGGATTTTTTGCAACGTTAAGGTAAATAGACGAGGAGGCTATCGACATGCAGCTATTCGACTACGCAATACAGATGGAGAAGGACGGTGAGCTTTACTATCGCGAGCTCGCGGAAAAAAGCAGCGACAAAGGAATTGCGGCGATCTTGCTCAGACTCGCCGACGCGGAAGTCGGACACCGCCGGTTGTTCGAAGCGCTGAAAAAAAGGAGCCGCCCCGAGCTGGCTCGGGACAGCGTGGTTTCGGATGTGAAAAATCTATTCGCTCGCATGAGAGACGCCAAGGAGGATATCCGGGTCGATGCCGATCAAAAGGCGCTGTACGAAAAGGCGCAGGAGATCGAGAGCGATAGCGAAAAGTTCTACCGCGAGAATGCGGCGAAGACCGATGATCCGAGTCAAAGAGCGATCCTCGAGCAGTTGGCGGATGAAGAGCACATTCACTACCGCGTGCTCGAAGATCTCATCGAATTCATCACTCGACCCGACCCCGGCGCTTGGCTTGAAAACGCCGAGTGGCATCACTTGGACGAGTATTGATCCGCGTTGGGCGCGGTGCTGTGGGTCACCATCCGGGCTCGGTTTGTCTTTTTGGGTCCAATACCCGATCGAGCTCGGCCGCCGGCATCAAGCCTTCGCGCTCGGCGATTTCCCTGACCGTTTTGTTTTCGGCGCTCGCCAGTTTGGCGATCTCCGCGGCCTTCTCATAACCGATATAGGGGGTGAGCGCGGTCGCCAAGGAGAGCGATTGCTCGAGCATCGAAGCGATTCGCTGTAGATTCGGTTGTAAGCCTTTGACTAGCTTCTGGTCGAATACTTCGACCGCATTGGTAAGCAAGCGTATCTGCTCTAGTAAATTACGGGCGATCAGAGGCTGCATGGTATTCAACTGAAAATGGCTATAAAGCCCGCCCACGGTAATCGCGTTGTCGTTGCCGATGACTTGCACCGCCGCCTGGATCAGCGATTCGGCGATCACCGGATTGACCTTGCCCGGCATGATGGAAGAGCCCGGCTGAACCTCGGGCAGAATCAGCTCTCCAAGCCCCATTCGAGGGCCGGAGGCGAGCCAGCGGATGTGGTCCGCGATTTTAATCAGGCTCACCGCGAGCGATCGAAGAGAGCCGCTCGCGCGAACCGCGGCGTCGCGCGCTGATTGGGCCTCGAAGTGGTTTTTCGCCTCAACCAAGGAAAAGCCGCTCATTCGCGAAAGCTTTTCCGCCACCATCTGACCGAAAAAGGGATGCGTGTTGATACCCGTGCCTACCGCCGTACCGCCGATCGGTAGCTCGCTCAGCCCCTCGCAGGCACACAGCAAAGAGTCAACTCCGTGCTCTAGCTGCGAGGCAAAGCCGGAAAACTCTTGTCCCAAGCGAATCGGCGTCGCATCCTGCAGGTGCGTGCGGGCGATTTTTACCACGCGGTCGAAGCGTTGAGCTTCTTCTAAAAAATCGGCTTCAAGCCGCTTCAACGCCGGTATCAACGCTTGTTTAATCGCGCTCAGCGCGGCCAGGTGGATAGCGGTGGGAAAGACATCATTGCTCGACTGACCCAGATTGACATGATCGTTTGGATGAACCGGATGCTTGCTTCCCACCTCGCCACCTAAAAGCTGGATGGCTCGATTGGCTATGACCTCGTTGGCGTTCATATTGCTGCTGGTACCCGACCCGGTTTGAAAGACATCCACCGGGAAGTGGCCGTCCAACTCGCCGCGCGCCACCTCGTCAGCCGCGCGGATTATCGCCTCGGCGATATCCCGCTCGATCCGACCGAGCTCGTGGTTGACGCTCGCGCAGGCCTTCTTGATCAGCGCTAACGCTGCGATCATTTCCCGCCCTATGGTCGCGCCCGAGATCGGAAAATTCTCAACCGCGCGCGCGGTTTGCGCGCCGTATAGCGCGCCGTCGGGTACCTCAACCCATCCCATGGTATCTTTTTCTATTCTCATCTTGCCCTCGTCGAGTGAAAGCCGTTTGTGAATCTCTTTGTTAATCTATAAGAGGAGAAATTTCAGGTCCTGTCCCATAGATCCTCTCGGTTCCGACGCGCGATAACCCCGGGTGCGAGGAGCGATTGCGCGCAAACCATTGCTCTCTTAAAAAACTCTCGGTTTACTATGACCAGGTATATGAGTAACAATAGCTCAGGAAAGGGCGAAGAAAACCCATGAAAAGATCGGTTGCTAAAACCGAGGTCGGCGCGCTCCAGGAGGCTAAGTTCGGCACCTTCAAGGGGGTATTTACACCAGCGATTTTAACCATTCTGGGCGTAATCATGTATTTGCGGTTCGGATGGGTCGTGGGCCACGGAGGGCTGGTCGGCGCGGTCGTGGTTGTTCTATTGGCGCATGTCATCTCTTTCACCACCGGTATGAGCTTGAGCTCCATCGCCACCAACCGTACGGTAAAGATCGGTGGCGACTACTACATGATCTCACGCAGCCTCGGGCTGCCGATCGGCGGAGCGATCGGAATTGCCCTCTTTTTTGCGCTGGCTTTTAGCATGAGCCTGTACGTGATCGGTTTTTCCGAAACCTTTCTCGACGTCGTCGGAATTAAGAACACTTTGCTGGCGCGACAGATAACGGGCACAATCGCTTGTCTAGCGCTGACCGTTTTGACTTTTTTCAGCACCTCGCTGGCGCTACGCGTGCAATATTTCATTTTAGCCGCGATCGCGCTCTCTCTCGTGTCGCTCGTTATCGGAAAGTCCCCTGCGCCGCCGGGGGAGAGTATTAAGCTATGGTTTAGCCCGGAGTCGGAGTCGTTCGAAAACGTTTTCGCGGTTTTTTTTCCCGCGGTGACCGGGTTTACCGCGGGCGTGGCGATGTCCGGAGATCTTAAGGATCCGCGCCGGGCGATTCCACTCGGCACCATGGCGGCGATTTTCGTCGGTCTTTTCGTCTACTTATTGACCCCGGTTTTTTTCGCTTTTAACGTCGACACGGCCGTATTGAAGACCGACCAGATGATTTGGCTTCGCATCGGACGGGTACCGCAGCTCATCGTGGCTGGGATTTTTGCGGCGACCCTGTCGTCGGCTCTCGGTAGCGTCCTGGGAGCCCCGCGCTACCTACAGGCCCTGGCCATGGATGGCGTGGTTCCCAAATTTTTGGCCAAGGGTTACGGCGTGCTGAACGAGCCTCGCATCGGAACCATCGCGACCTTCGTTATCGCGGAGGCGGGCATCATCATCGGTGAGCTCGACCTGATCGCGCGGATCATCACCATGTTTTTTTTGACCAGCTATGGTTTTATTTGTCTAGCCTGCGGGGTGCAATCCTGGTCCGGGATTTCCAGCTTTCGTCCCGATTTTAAAACCCCACCCTGGGTCAGCTTTCTCGGCGCTCTGACCTGTCTCGGCATGATGTTCAAGTTGGATACCGCGGCGATGGCCGGCGCGACCGTGCTGATGGCCGGCATTTTTTTTGTGCTGAAACGCCGACAATTTAGGTCGTCGCCGAAGGATAGCTGGGGCGGTTTCTGGGCGGCAGTGGTGCAAAAAGGGGTGTTGAAGCTACACCACCGAGCGACGGACTCGATAAATTGGCGTCCCAATTTGATCGTGTTCGGCGGAGAACCGTCGGAACGGCAATACCTGATCCACCTGGCCAACTGGATCGTACAAAACCGCGGGCTATGCACCTATTTCTATCTGATCCAGGGAGATATCCGCGCGGAATCGGCTAGAGCCCGAAAGCTCGAGCCGGGAGTGCGAAACCTGGTTACCGCCTTTTATCCGGAAATGCTCACCCGGGTCAGCGTATCGCAAGATATCTATCAAGGAATTGTCGGCGCCTCGCAGTCGTACGGTCTGTCCGGAATGATTCCCAACACGGTATTGATGGGGTGGGCCGACGAGAGCGAGCAGCCCGATAAATTCACGGATCTCGTGCGTGATCTATTGGCCCTAGACCACAACCTCCTGTTTCTAAAGCACGACGACGAGCGTTCTTTCGGACAACACGAACGCATCGATATTTGGTGGGGGGGGCTGGAGCGCAACGGCCAATTGATGATGCTGCTCGCCTATTTGATCACCAGTGCCGATACCTGGGTTGACTCCGGCGTTCGGATCAACGTCGCCGTGGAAAACCAGAGCTCGGCCGAGACCGCTCGAGCGAACCTCGAAAAGATCGTATCCGAATCGAGAATAGCTGCGGACCTCAATATCATCGTGCAGGACCCGGCAAAGCATCCGATTGCAGAAACCATCGCGCAGGTCTCGTCAAAAGCGGATCTCGTCATAGTCGGCCTCAGACCCCCACGTGAAGACGAGACCGATCGGTTCGTCGCTCACGTCGGAGAGCTGTTGGCCGGCGTCGGCACCGCGCTTTTAGTGCGCGCGTCGAGCCACTTCGACGGCGCGAGTCTTTTATTCGATAGCGAATAAGCACCTACACACGGCCGCGTAGGTCGCGGATCAAATCTCGCCGCGCGGCTCACCATGATTTCCGCTCCGCTGTACTTCAGATAGCATCTAGTCTTACCGCCCGAGTTACGCTATGGATCGATCGCGATGACCCGCAAGAGCACGAAGCGAAAACGAGCGCGCAAAGCCGCTTCGACGGGAGCAGGTCGGCCGCCCGAATCGCCGCGAGCGTTTGATCAGGTAAAGCTTGAGCCCGACGAGTCGGCGGGGATAAAAAAGGCGGATTTACAGCGGCTGCCCGCGGCGGCGTTTCCTCGAACCATCGCGTTTGCCGGCTGGACCGCCGCCATGCTGGCGGTAGCGCTGTTTTATCTCACGCTGAAAATGTACGCGATGAATGGCTACGCGGGCGACGAGTACATCTATCTCTATCAAGCCAAGTTGGTTTCTCAAGGGGCTGTTCCCTACGCCGATTTTTCCATGGCCCATCCGCCCGTTCAAACCCTATTCACGGCGATTGTTTTCAAGCTCTTTGGCTACCATTTTCTACTGGGTCGACTGTTACCGGTTCTATGGTGTCTTTTAGGAGCGGTACTGCTCGGCGTTGTCGTCTTTCGCGAGCTCGGCGCGCTCGCCTCGATAGCGTCGACCGCGCTCTATTTATTGAGCTATGAGCCGCTGCGCGCGTCTTCTCACTACACCGGAGTGAACATGACGGTCGCGCTTGTTCTCGCGGGCGTATCGGCGTTTCGCTTCGGCGCCGTGCGAAGCGCGGCGGCGCTGTCTATGGCCGCGGTTTTCACCCGGTTTTACGCGATTCCCGGGGTAGTCGTCTTGGCCGCTTTCGCGCTTTTCGTCCTGCCGAGCGAGGGCGTACGGTTCGTAAAATGGTGCGCGGCCTTCGGCGCCGCTTTCTTTTTCAGCATCGGCTTTTGGACGGGGTTTGCGGATTTTTTAGACAACACCTTTTTCTACCACGCGCAAAAAACCTCCATGGCGGATGAGACCCTGGCGTCGATGAGAGACGGCGTATTGTTTCATAACGCGGCGATCATTCTGCTTTTCGTATTGGCCCAGCTCGCGCTTTTGGTTTCAGTAGATAGCGCTTATCAAAAAAAGGAAAAAAGTCGGCGGGCGATTCAGCGGATGCGAGAGGTTTTAACCCAGCCCGGGACCGGTTTATTGCTTTTATGCTCGACGACGGCGGTCTTTTTTTTACTCATACTTCTGAACATGGACCGGGTCTGGATGTACTACTTTATTCCCGCTTTTCCCTTCGCCGCGGTACCGGCGGGATGGCTGGTTTCGAGCTGGATCGACGCCGCGCTACGGCTTATCCGCGCGCGCGCTAATCTCGCTCGGGCGAATCTCACACGAGCGGATCTTGCCGGAGGCGCGGCGTTGGTCGCGCTGGCCGTGGTCGGCTTGTATTTCAGCCCCGCTCTGGAAAGCAGGCTCGGCTATTATCAGCGGGCCATGGGCAAGGCGCCCCGGGATCGCGTTTATCGTTACGATTGGAAGCCCGGATTACTGCCGGGCGCCGTCAATAGATGGGTTAAATCGACCCTTTGGAGCGACGAACGCGTCATCGGCGAGCGCTATCACGCCATTAACTTTTTACTGTGGCACGAAAGCCGAACGCTCGATCCGCTTGAAGAGATGCTCGAGACTATCCGGAGTAATTGCTCGCGGGGGGGCGAAATATTCGGCGACTCGGGCACGGTTCCTCTTTTAGCGCTGCTCTCGGAGCGGCGAATCGCGGCCAACGAGGTCGATACCAACATCCAGCGTTATCGATCGGGCAACGCCGATCCCGAGGCGTTGATAAAAAAGATAGACAACCCGAAAACCGAGCTCATCATTTTACGCCAGCGCTACGGCGTCGCGGGCTTGAAAGAGATCCAGCAGCTTGTCAGGGAAAAGTACTCGCTGCTGAAGTCGTTTCGCGTTTCAGAAGACCGCGCGATTTATCATATTTATAAACGAGAGGAACGCGAAAAGGAGAAAATCGGCGCATAAAAAATGCCTTTCGAAAACGCATCGGAAGCAATTGTAGAATGCCGCGGAAAAAGATCCTAGAAAGATCCGCGTGATTCTTTCTCTACCCATTCCGCCCAAAAGCGTTCGAGGCGTTTCGGGGACACTTTTTGGCGAGTCCCGAGCTCGGGGGCGAATACGGCGATGCGGTACTCTTCTATCATGTGAGCGAAATCCCACAGGCGAACAGCCCGCTCCGGGTGCTCGGTCTTTAACCATCGCCGGTTGAATCGCTCGACAAAGGGCTCGACGCTTTTTAGTTTTTCTAAATCCTTAACTCTTGAATAGCTCAGTCTATCGACTCTGATTTCGAGCGCTTTGAGATATCTCGGGTAGTCTGACCAAATTCGATTGTCCTTGATAAAGCCCTTGCGAAACAAGAACGCCAGTTGCCCCTCGATATCACGCAGGCTCTCGGCGCAGCCTCTAACTTTTCCGCAGCTCTCGAGAATCGCGCTTCGGCTTAGCATGATCGTATTGAGTCGGGAGGCCTTGGCTGTCGCGACTGAAGCCAGCTTTTCCCGCGCGAGCGCGGTTCTCGTTTGAAAAGCCCGGGGATCGCGCGGCGCTTGTCGTTCGTCGTCCGAGAGCGTCTCCCATATGATCGTATCCATGAGATCGGTGAGCCATCCTCTCGCTTGCTCGATGGAACGTAGCGCGAATCTTGCCGTTTCCGATATCTCCAGGCCTTTCTTGAGCTGTTGAACCAGATTGGGATTTTGTAGACGAAAAAGCCGGACGACGCCCGCGCGATGCGATTGCAAAGCCTCTTGTTCATCCAAAAACACCCTCCGGCAAACGTGCGTTTGTTCATCGGCCAACGCGGGGTATGCGATGAGTTGTTGCTCGCTATCCAAGAACATCGCGATTGGAAGCGACGATCCCGGCCACTCGCTTGACCCCTCGCTCGACAACTCTTGTTGCGCGGATATCGTCGAGGCCAAACGCGAGCTGTAGGCCTGTCGATCCGGCACGCTCGTATGGGTTTGTATAGGATCTCCGGCATCGTCGATTTCAACGATCTTCATCACGAGGTGCGCGGGGAGGCGTCTCGGGTCAAAATCCCCGGGGAGAATCGCCATCTGACAGGCCTCGGAAAGGTATTCCGCCAGCGCGTTCAATAGCGGCCTACGCGAATCGATAAGACCGCTGTTTACGCCGTCAATGAACGCCTCGGCGCGTTGGCGCGCGGGGTTACACGCGACGCGTAGCCGTTTGGGTAACGAGCGGATGAATAACTGCACCTTCTCGTTCAACCAGCCGGGCACCAACCAGTCAGGCGCCCACTGGGGTAATAGCCAAATAAGCTGCGACGGGCAGATGAGAGAAATGCCGTCAGACAGCTCTCCGGGAGCATACTTATACATCAGCTTAAAGGCGTGGGCATTGAAAACCAACGTGTCGGGGTAGCCTTTAGCCTGTTGTAGAAGCAGCGCGTCGGACACGATTTCTTGCAAGTTGATAGAAAAATCGACTTTGCTCGCATCGAGCCAGGAGTCGAGAGCGTGCGCCGAACAGACGCCGGGCGGCAAGATTTCGTCAAAGCGCTTCGCGCTTGCCTTCTCGTCCAGCAAGCTCTCGGGTTTTCGTATCCTCGCTTCCAATTCCGAAACTTCCTGTAAGAGTTGCCGGTAGCGTTTCAACCACGGATGCCGGCTGGTTACAGCACCTTTAACCATTCCATCGCTGATGAATAGGCGCCTGGCGTCCTCGGGGTCGACCGATCCGTAGTGAACCTTTATATCCCTTTGAATCTCCAATCCGGCCAGCGTGACGCTTTTTAACGCGTATACGAATCCCTCCTTCGGGCTATAGTGAATATCCCGATATTGGAATCGGCACAGATGAGGCGCGATATCTTCCAGCCAGGCCGGATCTATTTCCGCTACGAGTCGCGCGTATAATTTGGTCGTTTCTACCAGCACAAAGGCCATGACCCATTTTAGTGGGTGGCCGAACGTTCCTGAGCCGGGGAAAACGTAAAATCTTCGACTCGCGGTTCCTCGATATGCTCGGCCTTCGTCCCTGGTTCCGATAGTCGTCGGCAACCCGGCTAAAAGGCAGCGATGTATTCGGTCATAATAGCTTTCATCAACGTTCTGATACTCGGCGCTTAGAGCGTGTTTAATAAGGTCCGACCGAGTATTTCGGAGCGCGACGGTCCGAGATGCAAGGAGCCGCGACGAGGCAGCAGCAGCGCTATTTCGAGGAGCGAGCGACGCCGCAGATTGGGCCGTCCCGCCCGAAAGACGAGCGGAGGAACTTATTAAACACGCTCC
>JAFGIB010000254.1 GCA_016929805.1 Deltaproteobacteria bacterium
CAATTCGTGGTTGGGTTACGGTTTTGCGGGGGACAAGCCCCCGCGCTACGAGGTTTTTCGCTGTTATTTATGGTTAACGCCTATGGGCCTGAGGGGGGCCTGGCCCAGTAATGGGCCACGGCCTACCCGCTTTGCGGCACGAGGCTGTTTCTGGAAGTTGTTCCCACTAAAAAGCCAAAAAAAACATGGCAAGACGCGACTCCGCCGGCTCGGGATTTCGCAGGGCGCTTTAGACCCTAACCGCCGCCCCGCGCGGCAGATGGAGAAGCGCCATGTATCGATTTCAAACCCCGAATCCCAATCAACTCAACGGGCTCAACCTGGTCAACGCGTCGCTCGCAAAAAACGGCGTGTTGCTGCCGCCTCATACCATCGATATTCATCCGGTGTCGGGCCGGTGCAATCTCGATTGCCAATGGTGTATCGGACGAAAGGGCCGCTCGTCTGTCAAGCCCTTGCCTCAATACATCACCTCGGAAACGATCGTTGCCTTGCTTGAAAAGGCTTTGTTGCCGGAAGAGTTTCCGCTCTGGCCGTCGACCTTTCATTTCTGCGGGGGCGACTCGGAGCCGTTGCTAAACCCCGGTGCCGTCATAAAAGGAACGGCGTTTTTGCTCGAGAAAGAGAGAATCGTACGCCTGGTGACCAATGGTCTCGCGCTCAATAAGCCCGGGATAGCCCCGATCGTGGCTGAAATGCACCGCCTCAACGTGAGCCTGGATGTCGTTGACGATGATCAGTTTCAAACCTTCAAGCGCCCGGGTGCCGGCATACGATACGGCTATCAGCGCGTTCTCGCCAATCTCGAACGGGTGGCTGACCTGAAAGCGCGACGGGCAACCATGCTAATCATCTCGGTCTCTTTCGTGGCCACCTCGGCGACCTTCGAGGATACGGCCTGGAAGCGTTGCTTTGAGCAGCTCAGGGATCTGGGCGTTGCGCTGATCACGGTGCGGCAAGACTTATCCGGTGTATTCGGCGAAATATATCGTTTGAAAGAGCGAATCGATAGCATCGCCGAGCACGTACCGGGGGTCGAGATCAAATACATCGCTCCCGAGGTACCCTGTGCCGAGTCGGACTTCGAGTTTTGCCGGGGTCCCATGCTGTGGCCTACCCTAGCCGCGGACGGTAATCTGTACGCGTGCGCTCACGTGGCCACCTCTCGTTACCGCCCCTTTGCCAACCTCGCGACCGCAAGCTCGCTCATGGCGTGCTATCGAGAGCTGCGCGATAGTCGCTCTCGCGGATTTCGGGACGTCCGACAAATCGGATGCGAGAGGCAATGCCCCACTACTATAGGACGGTTCAATGCCGCATCGATCGGTTAGAAAACCGCGGGCGCGGGCCTTCACTTCGCTCCGGGAGGCCACGGGCGCGCGCTCCGCACGCGCGCCCGATGGCTCCCTGCGCTTCGTTTCGGCACAAAAACACCGATCAAGGGTCCAAGGGTCCAAGGATCAAGGGTTCGACCTCGCGGGACGGAAACCGAGGCGGTAGTAGCGGTAGCCGGGGAACCAGAAGAAACGGTACGCCGACCGGCAATTCCCGGCGCCGAGGTCCCAGGAGCCGCCCCGGTAGACCCGGCCCCCGGCCCTCGGATCTTCCAACCACGCGCTTCCGTCCACCGGCGCGTCCGCGTAATCGTCGTGCCAATCATCCTCGCACCACTCGTATACGTTCCCGTGCATATCGTATAGCCCGAACTTATTGGGCTCCTTCTCACCCACGGAATGTAACCTTCTACCCGAATTTCCGTCATACCATCCCGCCCTGTCTAAATCCGATTCGGAATCTCCGGTGTAATACCTGGTCCTAGTCCCGGCTCGGCAGGCGTACTCCCACTCGGCCTCGCTCGGAAGCCTTCCGCCCAGCCACTTGGTAAACAGATAGGCTTGCCACCAGCTCACGACGGTTACCGGACACTCCCTGTTTCCATCGCTCTTGTGGCTGGGATCAAAAGCCGCGTACTGTTCCTTGGTGATCGGAGTTTTCGCGAGTCGAAATCCCCGCACTGTCACCTCGTGCCGTGGCCCTTCGTCTCCATATCGTCCGTCTTCGCTTTCGGGCGAGCCCATGAAGAAAGCCCCTCCTGGAATCTCGACAAACATCACCTTGCTCACTTCCTCCGGCCTACCCCGTTTGGGCCAGCAACCCGATTTTCGGAAAAACCCCTCCCTCTCTTGTTCGGTTAAGACACCGGCGAATTGCTCAATCGCGTAATATAAATAGGCTAGTTGGGTTTTTGTTCGCTTTCTGGTCGCGGCATTCGTGAGCTCGTTTTTGACAATATCAGGCGGTATAAACCACGACTTTAATAGCCGGGCCAAATAGTCGCCGTCCCAGTTGTCTTCATCAAGCGTAAAGAGAAAACCGAGTACGTGCTCGGGGGGTATGCCCTCGGCGTTCATCAGCGCTCTCAAAGCGGCATCAACGCTATGTTCCGCAAGCCGTTCGATAAGATCTAGCGGTTTATCCATTCGACCGGCGCATAGGGCGAGGGTCTCACCCCAGCGGCCGAGCTCATCGGGTTTGAGCTCTTTGGCGAGGGTGGTGACAGCCCCGGAACCGTTCTCGGTCAATGCCTCTGCCGCCAATACCTCCTTGAAGGTGCGGTGAAGATACTTCCACGGCTCCTCAGGCCCGTCGTGCGGCGCCAGAATGCCGGAGCGTTCGCCGATATCGACGAGAAATGTCTCGTGCCCGTTCCACCAGCGGTCGAGCTTGGATCTCAAGGCTTGCTTAGAAGGGCCGCCCAGTGACTCATCGAGGCGTATTTCTAGCTCCTTTATGGGCCAGTTTTCACGGCCTACCTGTTGCAGCCGTAGGCTTAGCGCTCGTAGTATCTCCTCGGCGCTCTTCGGCTCTTTGACCCCGCCCTTCTCCTCGCTCGCGCCCCGCCGCAGGGCTCCTGTTGAATGGCCCCGCCTAAGTAAGATCTCTATCGCGTGTTGGTATAAGACCAGCATCTTGGGCGGTACGAGCCGCGCGCCCTCGGCGCACTCCTCCTGCTTGTCCAGCCTCTCTTTGCACCAGGCGGCCATCAAGGAGAGCATCAATGGATTGCGCACGTTTTCTCGAATGCGAGTATCTTGCCGGAGATGTTCATAGATCCGATCTCCGTTTTCATCCCCGAGCCATTTGACCAATAGCTCTTTTTGCGCCGCGTCGCTCAAGGGCTTGAGCCGGGCCTTTCTGAAGGACGAGCCCAGCTCCTCGAACCCAACCGGCCTTGAAAATACCGCGATGACTACCTCTCTTAACTCGCTTGCCCAGCAATCGAGCTGCTCCATGACCCATCGCACGTTTGCCGGCGCGAGCTCGTCGAATCCATCGAGCAGCAACCAAAGCCGTCCCGGCGTCTCTTTCATCTGTTGCAGGCGACCGCCGAGCCCGGGAAAACCGAATGAATTCATATCCAACCATTGAAACGGATCGTTTGTCCGACTTTCCGCAAGCCTGGCGAGGGGAATATAAAGCGGCAAAGCAACGCCCGGCCTAGCTTCGGTCAACCGATGTACGAGATGCCTGGCCAAGGTGGTCTTGCCCGCTCCCGGCTCGCCCAAAACCGCGAACCGGCCGGGCCGCCCCTGCTCTTGATACTCAAGGAGTTTTTGTAGCGACTCAAAGGTGCGCGGCGCCTCTCGGTCGTTCTTTTCCGGCAGTTCTTCCCGCGCTCGTAGCCCTGAGCTCCTGTCCCTTTCAGGCGAATAGCGCCATTCGAGCTCGATTTCGACGTAAAGCTCTTCGGGCCTGGTTTGCGGATCCGAGGTGAACCATTGCACGAGTTTCCCGTGCTTATTGTGCTGGTATGCCCGCCAGCGATTGAGAAGCTCGTCCACATCCTCCCAGTAGCGATATTCAGCGTCCACTTGGTTGTTCTGTAAAAAAACCTTTGCCGCGTCAGACGTGACCAAGGTCGAGATGATCGACGCCGTGCCAGAAGCTCGGCTTCCCGTTTTCAAGATGCCGAGCACGTGCCACTGCTCGTTTAGCTTTACAACTACGGCGCCGCCCGAACAGCCGCTTTTCACCCCGGGCCGCACCCACAACTCGTCAGAACGGCCGTGAGCGTTCTGTCCCTCGTGCGGCTTTATCTTTTCCAACGGAAATATTTTCTGCCGCGCCCCCTCATATTCCGCGGGAAATCCAATCGCCGCGCACCGCCCGTTCTGCAAACCCTCCATAATCGCCGGCGTAACGCCGAGCACCAAAGAGGCCGGCTCGTGCTTTAGAGGCGAGTCTGTTTTGATCAGAGCGAGATCGTTCGCCTTGTACAGGACAGACTTGGAATGGCTCCGGCCTATCTCTTGTCCGTTTTGTCGTATTGACAGCCAGGGAGGTGCGTTTGACTCTACGGAGGCCTGGTCGAGAAAGGCTTCGTAGCTTTGGAGCTGGTGCTTCGAACAGATCAGATATCTTTTTTTTATGATCACCGCCGAGCCGGTTTGTCGTCCTTCCGGGTGATCGTCCGTGCAGAGAAAGACCGCGACCACGAAAGAGAGAATCTCTTCTTTTTTAACTATTGACTCGGCACCTTCTATCTCGAACGCCTTCACGGCTCTCCTTCCTTCGCTCGCAAAAATACCAGCTTTTCCCCGCGATCAAAATCTATTTTACAAAACGTCCCCCGTTCACTGCCCGTAACAAGCGAGCGGCAGTTTTCAAATAAATCGTCCCGCCCGAGCGTTCGACTACGCAACATCGCGCAACTACCAGCACGGGCGGGACACGTGCATCTTTGGCCGTAAGATAAATTCCTTACGACGCCGGCTTGAAGAGTCTGGTCAGCACCCTGGCACTGCGCCGGAATCCGTGGACGCCGGCCTTCAGGCCGTCGCGGTGAGCTCGCGGGACGGAAACCGAGGTTGTTGTTGCGGTTGCCGGGGTTCCAGTTGTTACGGTTCGCCGACCGGCAATTCCTGGCGTCGTTGTTCCAGGAGCCGCCCCGGTTGACTCGGTTCTCGGCCTTTATCTCTTCGTGCCTCAGTCCGGCAGCATACCGTTGTCGCGTAAACGATCAAGAAAAGATCTTCTAAAGCTTAGAGTATCGGCTTGTTCGGCCCAACCGCTAAGGCTCGTTACCGACCGCGACCACGAGTCGTCATCCATATCAGTTCGCTGCCACTGATGCACGCGGGCACGGACCTTGGCTCGAAAACGGGATGCACGGTAAGCGTCGAGTCGTATTATCCTAGGCCATATTCGAAATCCCAGATAGGGTACTCCCACAGAGACCGAGCCAACTATGGTTGCACTATCTTTTAGTTTTAAAGCAATATTTGATTCTAAAAAATGTTTTACGTTGCGATATACCTCGGATAAAACCTCGCGTCTTGAATTGAACAATAAAAAATCGTCCATGTAACGTACGTAACCCTTTATTCGAAGCTCTTCTTTTACGTAATGATCAAGCTCACCGAGATAGAAATTGGCAAAATGTTGACTTGTGAGATTGCCGATCGGCAATCCTTTACCGGGAGGAGATCCTGGAGCGCCCGCATCGATAAATTGATCGCAAAGCCACAAGCAGCGCCGATCCTTAATTACTCTTCGAAGCCGTGATTTGAGAACATCATGGCATGCGGTTTCAAAAAAACGAAGCACATCCAGCTTGAGAAAATGGGAAAAACGTCGAGAGAACGACTGAACGCGTTTCACCGCGGCGAGCGCCCCTTTCCCCTTGCGACATGCATAGCTATCTGAAATCGCGTAGCGTTCCAAGGTAGGCTCCAGCGCGGCGCAGAGCGCGTGATGTACCACGCGATCGCGAAATGCTGCCGCGCTAATAGTTCGAGGCTTCGGGTCGGTGATATGAAAGGTTCGATAGCTTGCGGGCTGGTACGATCCGTCTAGCAACTCTCGCTCGATTTCTAATACCTCATTTTCTAGATTTAATAAAAACTCGCCGGCCTCGTGGCTTATTCGCTTGCCCTTTGCGGCCCTTCTAGCGGCCGCGCAAAGCGCGTGAAATTCCGCCACGCGCTCAAACAGATGACCTACGCGGTTCATCGATTGTCCGTCTCCAACCACCGACCATTTTTCCCGCCTCGTCAAGATTACGAGCCAACTGTTCATATCCGCGGCGGTCGAGAAAACGGCGCTCAAAGCAAACGCGCGTCAGAATTCGAAGCCGAACCAGCAGCATGTCGATTTCTTTCAACAGCATTCTTTTTTTGCCGCCGGACGCGTAGCAGGCCTGCACAATTCGATCGAGCGTATCCAATGCCAGATTGTCGATACGGGAAGAAAAAGTGAATCGTACGTTCTTAGGAAATTTTTGCGTACGGTCCAACAGATCTCCAAGTACCTTCTCCCAAAGCACAAAAAGCGGTAACTCGTCATGTCCCATCGGGAGTCTCGCGATTCTTTTCCGAGCGACTGCTATCTGCTTTCTTACTACTTGATTGAGCGGCTAATAGCGCGACCAGCTCGCTGCCAAAACCCGCGGCTTTTGCTTCTCCCACGCCGGGAATTTCTCTCAATGCCTCGACGGTTTTCGGACGTTTCTTGGCGATTTCGGCCATCTGTTGATTCGTAAGTAGGATATAGGGCGGCCGTCCTTCCCGTTGCGCTCGGTTGTTACGCCAGCGCCGAATCCCGTCGTATAGAATCCGTTCTTCATCCGATAGATCCGCACGCCAATCCTTTTTCTTATCAAAGTTCCCGTGCTCTCCAAGTGAGATCTCAGAGTCTCGATACGAAATAAGCAAAACCCAGCGAGGGATTTGATCGTGAAAAAAGAAATGCTCGTAAACGTTCAGAATCTCTCTCCCATTTGCAAACTCCTGTAAATCGTTATCGTCAAAACCAACGGTTTTCGGATCGAATCGAAGATTCATAACCTTTAGCTTCATCGGGGGCCGTTTTTACCAGATTCTCGAAATATGTGAAAATTTTATCCGCGTCACGCACAGGCGGCTTCTCGGCGCCTTCACTTCGCTACGGGAGGCCATGGTCGCGCGCTTCGCTCGCGCGCCCAATGGCTCCCTACGCTCCGTTACGGCGCGAAAACCCTGATCAAGGGATCAAGGGTCCAAGTGATCAAGGGAACGACCTCGCGGGACGGAAACCGAGGCCGCCGCCGCGGACGCCGGGGCCCCAGCCGTCACGGAACGCCGACCGGCAATCCCTGGCGACGCCGCCCCAGGAGCCGCCCCGGCTGACCCGGTCCTCGGCCCTCGGATTTTTCACCCACGCGCTTCCGTCCACCGGCGCGCCCTCATAGCTATGGTGCCAATCGTCCTCGCACCACTCGCACACGTTCCCGTGCATATCGTATAACCCGAAGCGATTCGGCTCTTTTTCGCCCACGGAATGCGGCCTTCCACCCGAATTTCCGTAATACCATCCCGCCTTGTCCAAATCCGACTGCGAATCTCCCGTGTAATACCTGGTCCTAGTCCCGGCTCGGCAGGCGTACTCCCACTCGGCCTCGCTCGGCAACCTTAATCCAGCCCACTCGCAGTATTTCCGAGCTTCGTTCCAACTTACCCCTACGACGGGCTGATTGGGCTGGTTGTACCGGTCGTCGCCCCAATATTCCGGCGCCTGAACATTTGTGTTCGCTTTCAAGAACTTTTCATAAGCGGCATTGGTCACCGGATATTTGCCGAGATAGAAGCTCGACACGGTCACCTCATGAACCGGACCTTCCCAATCGAATCGTCCCTGCTCGCTGTCCGGCGAGCCCATCAGGAAGGATCCCTCGGGAATTAGAACCAACTCGATCCCGCTTGGTTCGTCGATCGCTACCTTCTGGGCCAATTCCACCTGTCGCGAAGCGAACCAAATCCGTATCTCTTGCGAAGGGTGGCCTCGCAGCTCCTTCCTAAGCCTCTTTACCGCCTCCTTGTCGAGCTCGGCCAGCGTTTCGAGAGCCACCAACTGGTTGTCCGGCCTTTCGCGTCCTCTCCTTACAAAATCGATAAACGGCTTTATCGAGGTGGCTTTCGCATCGCTCACGCATCGGCCGAGTAGCTCCCTTTGATCGACGATTCCCGGCAGGCGGAGCACCTTGGCCATGAAGCTCTCGAACAGGCTTTGATCCCCTATACCCAACAACAGAAGAATGACCTCTTGCCACCAGCTCTGACCAAACCTCTGCGCGAGTACGTCCAGAAGCCTTTCATGTTCCACGTGGCGCGCGGCCAGAAACTCCTGAAACCCATGGTGCAGAAAACCAAAGCGGTCGTCTCCACGGCTGGTCAGAAGCCCGCTCTCCTCACAATGGCGGCGTAAGAACTGAAGGCCCTCTCCCGCTCGCGTTCTTCTTGA
>JAFGIB010000255.1 GCA_016929805.1 Deltaproteobacteria bacterium
CCTCGCCGCAGTCGGCGTCTTGCTCGCAGTGTCTGGGAGGACCGATGACGCATACGCCAGGTACCAGCTCTTCCGCCGAACAAATCGGTTCCGACCCCGATTCGCTATCACCTGAACATTCCATCGAATTCGAAACATTGCAGTGCCGGTCTTGGGGACAGTCGTCATCGAAAAAGCACTCTTGGGCGCTGGTTGTCTCTACACTGAAAATCAATAAGAGAAACGCGAATAGAAAAGCCCTGAACCGATCGATTATTAAAGAAGATATCGCCATATCAGACCTCCGCCAAAAAAGATAAAAGAGACCCCTAGTCTCCCGGGTACTATAAGCGAACGAGAGGCTATTCTATCGTTAGTCTGACAAGTGCGCCACCTCAATTCCTAGAAATTCAGTAATTTAAGAGCAGACGCAATTGACGGCGATTTCGCGATATTTCTGAGAACAAAACGCCACGTTTAATCGTATTCCCCGAGAGCGCACGGGACATACCGCTGCTATTTCCATACACATTTTGAACTTCACTATACGAGCACTTGGATCGATATCCGCATAGTACCCCACTCAAACCACCCGGCGATCCGTTGCAAACCGGAAACGGGCGGGAGGGTTCAAGCCGGATTGCGGTCAGTGAGAATGGCGGCGGAGCGAGATGCGCGCTCATGATTAAGCTACCGCTTTTCCGGGGCGAGCGACGCATGACGCGAATCGACGGATGGATTGCGGTCTTGGAGAATGGCGGCGCGGAGCAATCGAGCCATAGTGTTTTGCAGGCTCGCGCCCACCGGATTGCGGTCTTTGAGAATGGCGGCGGGAAAACTTCGACTTCGATGTACTCCGCCATTCCGGTAAACGGATTGCGGTCTTGGAGAATGGCGGCGGGAAGCAATAGAGTGATAAGTAAAACAATGTACTTGGTGAGATCACTCACAATTACGATCGCGCACCGCACGACGTGCTCATCGATTATGTTGCGGTCACCGAGAATGGCGGCGGTGAATGAACGGAGAGTTCGCGCTCAGATTGAAATCGCGCAAACGAATCGCTCGCTCGCATTAGCTTCCTCTGCGCGCGATAACTCTTAAAAAAAGCAACAACTTAGAGGCGCCAAACGAAAACTCGCCAAATGAATCGACTGTCGCGGAACGCGTCTTAACATTTTGAAAAGACTGATATAAATAGCAATCATTGGTATTTTTTAGCCGGCATTTGCCGAGAAAGCTCGAGATGCATGGTCAGTCTAAGGAAGATGTTGGTTTCTTCAGCCTGCCTCGGTATTCTGTCGTTAGGCTGTGGCGGCGTTCGGACACCGCCATCGGGGAAAATCGGTATGCCGAGTACGATAATGGACTCGGGGGAGCATATTTTAGTCGAGCCGGTTGGTGAGCCGGAGACGCTCTTGGGCCGTCACGTGATCCGCCGCCCAAACGGTGGCTACGAGATTTCCGACGCTCGCGCCCCCGGTTGTAAAGTCACTCCGCGAAAGAAGACGTCAAAATGGAGGCGGACGTTCCATCAGAAAGTCGACGACGTCGCAGGCTCCGGTGTAAACCTGAGCCGTTTTATTGCACTCAAAGCGGGATATAAAAAGGGAGTGCGAATTAAAGCCGAGGTGACCAACATAGAGACGTTAGAATCAGACTCGAGAGGAAACTGCGGCGATTTATTCATCGCTAGTGTTAAAATCGGTACAGGACAACGAACGTTCCAGTACCTCGAGAAGCTTGAGGGAGGCGCGAACGTAGGCTGGAAAACTCTCTCGGCGGGTGGACAAGGAAGTGCTGCAAAAGATATAGAGGCAACTCTCACTTGGGACACTCCCCAAGCGTGGGCGTTCACAATAGGAAGTGTAAAGGACGAGGAACAGGCCGAGATCTCTATTATAATGCCAGAGTACCTCAAACCGGGTGAGCGGTTCGAACCAGTCATAACGGCGGGTCCGCGAGACCTCTGGATAATCGTTATCTCCTGTGACGGAACGGAGGCTTGCGTGGTGCTGCGTCCGACTCCAAAGATCCCGACCGAATTTGTACCCGCCGGCAGATCGATTAAGCTATGGCCCATGGAGGCGATGGCAGCTGCGGGAGGATGTGAATCACACGAAAAGATGATTGTGTACGGTTTTCCCGAGGAGGAAGACTTCAAGGCGTTCTTACCGCCTGCGGGAGCACTGAGCGTCGAGGATTCGACAGAGTACGCGATAACGCTTTACGAGAGGCTCAGAGAGAAGCAGGAGATCCCATCGAGACGTTGGGTGCGCTCTGAATTTCGATACGTGGTAGAGAGCGCTCGAAAAAGCCGTGAGGGGGGACGTCCATGAAACGGATAGTACTTATCGTCAGTGGGATGCTTTGGATTTTTGGATGCGGCGGCGCGCGGAACGTATATGGCTCAGAAGATAACCCAAGCTTGAATGCTTCGGATAATACAGCGACGCAAAAGCATAGAAAAGATGGTGATCGATGGGGGGTATCTGGGCTCAGCCACATTCGACTCGACTTGCCCTGGCCGGATTTGACGGAATCGTGGACGCCCTCGGGTGGAGGAGAGAGAGACGCGGCGGCGGTCGTTGCCATCGAGCGCTACGACTTAATACCGGGTATTTCCGGCGCCAAACAAAACGCTACGGCGTGGTATAATTTCTTCACCAAAATGCTGAAAATCCCGGTCGGAAACGTAAAGCTGCTGCCCCAGCGTAATGCTACGCGCGAGGGAATCCTCTCTGCTCTCGAATACGTGTCGGGAAAGGCGCAGCCGGGCGGACGAGTCTGGTTTGTGTTCATCGGTCACGGTGCACCTTCAAACGGCGATGGTCTTCTACTCGGAGTGGACGTGCGGCAGACTGCCGAGAGTCTGGAGTCCCGAAGCCTCAGACGCGGAGACGCGCTTGCAGTGTTAAAACGGAGTCAGGGACAGCCGGTGCTGGTGTTGGACGCCTGCTTCAGCGGTCGTACAGGTGGAGGAGACGCCGTAATCGAGGGGCTTATGCCAGTGCGTAACGCGGATCTTCCCCCGGTGGGTCGTGCGATCGTAATGACCGCAGCCGCTGGCGACCAGTACGCAGGCCCGCTCCCCGGCGCCGCCAAGCCCGCGTTTTCGTATCTAGCGCTTGGCGCGTTACGCGGCTGGGGTGACAAGAACGGCGACGGACAAATAACGGCTAAGGAGACAGTGGCTTACGCGAGCGATACCATTGGGGCACTAGTTAACGGCCGTGAGCAAACGCCGAATCTACACGGCGGAGAGCCTAGCTACGTGCTTTCAATCGGCAATGAATCCGGACCGGACATTTCAAAGCTAGCGCGAATGCTTTTGGAGGAAGAAGATGTGCAATTTAACCCGGACGTCTTGGTGCAAGGCAACTTGCCCACCCCGAACCTTCCGGACCTCGATCGCCGCGCGATCTATGACGATATGGATCTGGACAAGCTGAGCATCGACGAGATGAAAGAACGAGAGGAAGCCTATCTCAAGCTGCTGGCGGCTAAAGAAAAGGTAGAAGCGGCCCGAGCAGCTACCAAAAACGATCCTACGGGGGAAAAGCAGCAGAAAGCGTGGTGCGACCTGTCCGAACTCGAAGACCCTAATCCGTACCGCAAAATAGCCGAAACCGCGTGTTCTCAAGCTACGAGCTTCGTGGAACAGCGGCGTCGGCTGGTGATAGCCATGGAGCGGAACTGGACGAAAGTGAAGTACCTCATAGGACTTAAAAGCTATAGTACTGAAGATAAGAAGAGAGCCATACGCTCGTTTTTGCGATCCTACGGCCAACTTGAAGAGCAGGGGTTGGTGCAGACGGCGGCGACTGAGCTAAAAAAAATTGAAGACGCCGAGCAAAAAATCGATCAAGGAAGAGAAATCGTTGCATTCGGTAAAAAACTAAGCAGCCGGGTAAACAGTATGCTAAGCGACGAGCGAAAAGAGGGCGATGTCCTTCGAAATAACTGCCTCAACGCCAAGCTCAAACTGATCAACGCAAACATACGCAACGCGGAGGGTCGCGTTAAGATTATGAAAAACGCCACCGACGATGAAAGTCGCAACCATGAATTCACCGTTCTAGTAATTATAAAGCAGAAGTTCCGAACACTATCGCAAGAAGCGAACGCGTGTATGAAGATTGTAGCCGTTTACATTCAATAACAGTTCAGTCGAGATTCTAAGAGCCTACTGTACGTAATAACATTTTGTACTTTTGCATATGAGCATTCGACAACCGCAGCAAACCGGAAACGGGCGGGATGAGTGATGGTACGGGATTAGTTGGTAAACAGCGCGCGACTCACAACTCTTATCTATTTCTTTATTATTCGTTCAGCTTAGTCAGTTTGATCTCGCGCCTGCAGCGTTCTGCCTATTTAGTCGGGCAATTATTGAGGATTGCAGATTTCTCTACTAAGGAGGACGGGGTAAGCTATCGTAAATAAGTCTACCTATTCGCACAACCTTGTTCTACTACAAGCGATAATCGAGTATCGCACCTATACAAAGGTTTACTCAAGCAAGATAATTTACCCCGTCTCCGACATTGCCCAACATCGAGACGATATGAATGCGTTGCTAACCACCGATCCCAATCGCACTTTTGTTTTTACCTATGATTGATATACTCGCGTCTAGCGTGTCGCTAATGGTTCCGTCACCATCCCGACGCTTCCTACGGATGCCGATCGACCTCATCGGGATAGAATTTGGGATACGGATCGGGAACACAAATGCAACCTTCAAACGTCTGTGTTTCTACTTCTTTGCAAGTACCCTCGAAATATTCATTCTCGATCTTTATCCAACAACGCAGATAATGGTAGCCGTCGCAACCCGCGTCGTTATCATCGTCGCAAGGATTCGGGCATGGATACCATAACTGTCCGTCGGATCCCGCGTCAATAATAGTACTGAGATAGTTCAAACTCCCCGATTTTTTAACGCTTTCCCCGCCGGTCCCAATACCGCCATCCATACCATCGTTAGTCGAAGCGTTTGCGTTAGCGCTTATCGATTCTGAACTACCGTCTTCCTCGCTGCAACCCGATACGAGGGCAGCCGATAAGATCATGAATAAATAAGTACAAAGTAAATAACTATTCACAAGCCTAAGTCGAAACGTTTTCATTCATTTACCCTCCCAGATAAAAAAGTTAGTATAAGAAACGGCGATAGAATAAGCATAGACTGTACCAAAATTGATAATGATAGAACGATCTATTGTTTATACGAAATATTTGGATATTTTTTGAAACGTACAGTTGCGTGAAGCGCGGCATCTTGCGGCGAAACTATGACATCGATGTCACGCCGGTGTGTAATCCGTTTTCAATACCAGTCTTTTCCCGCTACGTTTATCCTTTTGCGTCGATAAATAACTCTAGATCCTTTATGAGCGTTATAATTTTGACACATTTAAAAGCCTATAAGAATCTATAAATTATCAATTTAGAAGCTACCGTCGCCGTTTGCTTCCCGCGTCCAACAAGCTCCTATATCTGTTTCGGTGAGAATTACGATCAAGGAAATAGCGACTTTGAGATAAACGGATATCTCCTTTCGCGGGATGCGACCCCCCGAAAATAACAATCAATGAAGCCCGTTTCGGATTGTTTATCAAAAGGATCGTATTGCGAAAAGCCACAAGAAAAACAAACCAACCGGTGAGAACGCTTACAATTGTACTCTCGTTTTCGCTGCGGGCTTTGCCGTACTTTGACTACTGCCTCAATCAACCCCCCGGCGCATCGTTGCAAACCGGAAACGGGAGTGAGGATTCATACGGACCATTCGCGCCCTGCCGGATTGCGGTCTTGGAGAATGGCGGCGGGGAACGAGTCAGAAACACACAATCGTATTCAGCCCATCCGGATTGCGGTCTTGGAGAATGGCGGCGGGGGTTGATCAAGATACGCGCGCTCAGATTTATATCGCGCAATCAAATCGCTCGCGCCACCTAC
>JAFGIB010000256.1 GCA_016929805.1 Deltaproteobacteria bacterium
TAGTGCACCCTAAGTGAGGTCCAAAAAAAGTGAGCACGCCCTTAGTTCGCGCTGTTTTTCGCGAGCGAAAGCGGTTTACGCCGGCGGTTTTTTGCAACGTTAAGGTCTACATAGGTTCAGTTTTCGCGTCAAGCAAGGCGTGAAAGCGAGAGGATGTAGGCCTTACGCGGAAGGCCCCCGAAAGCGACGAGAGATCGGCCGCCGGCGACAAGGCCTACCGGGACAGGCTCCTGTTAGTGACTAAAAAGCACCGGCGGGTGATAGATCGCATAGAAAAGTATTGATTGCTCTTTTTTTCTTAATGGACCTTGACCGATTGAGACACTCAATTTCGTGAGCGAATTTAGCTCGCCGAGCACGGACCTTGCCTGAAAAACCTAACAATAGTTGAGTACACTATAACGTCGCAAAAAAGGTCGTGCAAAGACAAAAAACGAGTAAAATCGCCAAGTGAGGTCCAAAAAAAGTGAGCACGCCTTTAGTTCGCGCTGTTTTTCGCGAGCGAAAAGGTATTTTCGCCGGCGGATTTGTTGCAACGTTAAGGTGAACACGCGCTTTTCCGCGAGCGAGGCGATTTGCGCCGACGGAGTTTTTGCAAAGCCGAGGTATAATCGATTTAAAAAAAGAAGGCGACTAACGCTCGAGCGTCGCTGGTTGTGATCATCGTTGTATGATCGCCGCATTTAGGATAAGAAATAATCGGAAAGTTACTGCCGACGAGGTCAATCAATAAATTACCAGGAAATCAAAGAGGGAAATGATGACTATTAAGCAAAGCCTACTATTGTTAGCTATCTCTTTCGTAATTCCCGATATCGGTTGCGGCGGCGATGATAAAGATAAAGACAGCGGAGACGGGGCGGACGCGGGAACAACGACAAAAGCCGGTACGGAAGACGCCTCTAAAAAGGAGGCGACCGGCGATAAGGATGCGGCCGATGGCGTCATCGACGACTCCGAACCCAAGGAAATCGTCTGGGTCTCGATCCCCGCGGGCAGCTTCGAGATGGGGTGCTCGCCGGCGGACACGAGTTGTTCTGACGCTGAAAAACCGGCTCACACGGTAACCTTCGAAGAGCCTTTTGAAGTGACCCAAACCGAGATTACCCAATACCAATACGAAAGCGTCGTCGGGCAGAATCCAAGTAAATGGCCGGACTGCCGAAACTGCCCTGCCGAAAGCGTGAGCTGGTACGACGCCAAAGAATTTTGCGAGCAAATCGACGCGCGTCTGCTCAGTGAGGCTGAATGGGAGTACGCGGCCCGGGGCGGGACAACTACCAAGTACTATTGCGGAGATGACGCCGAGTGTTTAGACGATATAGCCTGGTATATGAACAATGCGGATGGAAGAACCCATCCCGTGGGACAGAAACAGGCCAATGATTTCGACCTTTACGACACGTTGGGGGGGGTTTGGGAGTGGACGGAGGACTGCTGGCACGAAACCTATGATAGCGCTCCCACGGACGGGTCCGCGTGGACAGAGGAGGCAGGCGGAGACTGCACCTATCGCACTCTACGCGGCGGTTTATATGGTTTAGGTGCAATCGGTTTGCGCGTATCCAATAGAGAGGGCGACCGCGCTCAATCGTACACCGCCGCGACACCCGGGTTCCGTTGCGCGCGAGACGAGACGGATTCGGAACCGGGCGCCACAAGCGACGCGGGTGCTGACGCCGCCGGCGAATAGCCGGCGAAAAGTCAATCGGTGTTTCGGGCACGACAATAGCCGGAGACATAAATGAAACCACGGTTGTATCAAAATCCGCTTTTATTTCGTTTATTAGGGCTGCCGATCGCGCTGCTGATCGTCCAGGGCGGCGCTTGCGCCCGAGACGATTCTGTTTCTTGCAACGGCGATGACCCGAAAATCGAGCGCCCGTCGAATTGGGAGGTCGAGAGTCATTGCACCGGTGTCGAGCCTGATTACGACAAGCTGTTCAGCGATAAGGTGGTGCATCGATTCGACATCACCATGAGCGCGAAGCATCACCGCATCGCTCTGGACGACCTCGAGGCGAAGCTGTCGGGAGGTGGTCCGGGCGAGGATCCGGACGGGTTACCCGCGCCTATCTGGGTGCCGGTAACCGTCCGATTCGAAGGAAAGACTTGGGAAAAGGTGGGTATGCGATGGAAGGGCCATTCCTCGCTCAGGGCGGCGTATCAAGCCGGCATTCGCAAACTCGCGTTCCGACTCAATTTCGACAAATTTGAGGATATTTATCCGAACCTCAAGAACCAGCGGTTTTTCGGTTTCAAGAAGATGACCTTTTCCAACGGGTATAAGGATGCCTCGTTGATTCGCGATAAGTTGGCCGCGGACATTTTTCGGGACGGCGGCGTTCCGGCGCCCCGGGGTACGTTTGCGAGAGTCTATTTGGACTTCGGCGAGGGTTCGGTCTATATCGGGCTTTATGCGATGATCGAGGATCCATCAAACCGGATGCTCGACAACCAGTTTCAAGATGATAGGGGTAAACTGTATAAACCCTGGGGTGATCCGGCCGCTTGGCTGAGCCTGGATGAGCTCGCCGAGCTCGACGGCGCCGCCGGCGGCGGCGGACAATCTCTCGTCATGAGGTACTTCAAGCGCAGCGATATTCCCTATTCGACTTTTTTACAGCTCAACGAATCCGATTTCAGCGAGATAATCGGGACGCTGCATGTTCTTCACGCTGGGCGGGAAGTGCCGCAAATATGGCGGTCCAACCTGGAGGCGACCTTCAACGTCAAGCGCTTTTTGAAGTGGCTAGCCATTAACCAGACCATGGTCAATTGGGATGCCTACGGCTGTATGCACCACAATTACTATCTCTACGCCGATCCGACGGATAACCGGCGCCTCACCTGGTTTCCCTGGGACATGAATGAATCGATGCGCATGCATACGCAGCCCGGCTGCGTTGATCCGGGCTCGGTCATGCTGGATGAAATCGTCAATCCGGATCCAAACGATACCGAGCTGGTATGGAACTGGCCGCTGATTCGCTTCATTCTGGGAGACCCGGAATATAGAAAGATCTACCGGTCCGAGCTAAAAGCGGCGCTTGAGGGAGCCTTCGAAATAGATCGCGTATACGAACGCATGGACTACCTTCACGATCTCATCAGCCCATACGTGGTGGGCCCGAAGGCGGAAGAATCCGCGCCCTATACCAACTTGAACGATCCAGAGGATTTCACCAACTCGCTTACCGAAGCTGAAGACGCGCTGAAGCCCCACGTGAAGAAGCGGCACGAGGCGGTCAAGGAGGCGCTGAGGCAATGAAAAAAGAGATCATCGCGCACAACTTCATCATCGCGTTGCTGATATTGCTTATTGGAAGCGAGGCCGCTTCGGCGCAAGCCGAACCGTCAACTGATGACGAAGCGGTTGCTAAAACGCCAATAGAATTGAACGAAAAAGAACCACCGGCGACGGCAGGCGCTGAATCGGAGGTAGTTGCAGAGCCCCTTGTCGAAAGGGCGACATCAAAGCAGGCCTCGGCTGACACCACGCCCGCTAAAGAACCCTCGAAGAAGGGCGCGTCCTTTGGGGTCGAAGATGCACAACCCGAAAAGGATGACGCCGGGTCCGAAGAGCGAGCTCAAGACGAGAATCAATACCTGGGCGCTCTAAAGCAGGAGCCCGGTTTGAATATCGGGGCCAGGCTTTATACCCAGTGGATGTTGCGTGACGAGCCGGATCAACCGTCCAACGAGTTTCGTATCAACATCGCCCGATTTCAGCTCACTTGGACGCAGTGGAAATTGGTGAAAGCCCAGATCGAGCTCGATGCGGACCAACTCGTTGAGGATGCGGGAGACACGGCCCTTCTCAGAGATTTCTATGTACGGGTTCAGCCACGGTATTGGATCGGGGCGCGGATCGGACAGTTCAAGAGACCCTTCAGTCGGGTCGAGCTCACGTCGCGCCAAACGCTCCCGTTCATCAACCGGGGCATCGGCAACGACTATATCACCGAGCATCTGCTATACGGTGACAGGGACATCGGCCTTATGCTCGAGGGTCGCCTCTTGAAGCAAATCGAACTCGATTACGCGATCGGCGTGTTTAACGGAATGGGCAAGAACGCGCAGGAAATCGCTCCCGGCGGTAGTAAGGATATCGCCGCTCGGCTCGAAACCAGGCCGGTCAAATGGATTTCGCTCGGAGCGAATGCTTCGTTCAAATACCTCGACCGAGAGGATTTGCTCGGACTGATCGACCGGGACAACTTCGCCTCCGTGGATCCCAGAGAGTATCCCAACGGCTATAGCGAGTACGATTTCATGGCCGAGCACGAGTGGATGGCCGGGTTCGCCTGGATGACTGGTATCGATGCCGCCCTTCGTGTCGAAAAGCTGCGGATTGTTCTGGAGGGCATGCTGGGCGAAAACTGGTGGTTCGAACGCTATCCTAAAATTTGGTCCGCACTTCTCACGCTTTCTTACAAATATAAATTAATTAAAGGATGGCCTTTGTGGGTAGAGCCGGTTTTTCGAGCGGAGGTTCTGACCGTCCTGAGGAGCATGGACGATTGGAGAGTGCGGATGTGGCAGTTGGTACCCGGAGTGAACCTGCACCTCGGAAAACACGTCCGTCTGATGATCGAAGGCGAGTTCGTATTGACTCAGGGAAACGAGGCGATGATCGACGGTTCTCGCAAAGATGGCTTGTGGCCCAATGAGTGGCCGGGGCTGTTCGCCGATTTCAATAGACTTATAGTACAGCTCGCCTTTAGCATGTGAAGACCGGCTTCGATTTTTAGGAGAGAAGAACAACGATGCGCATTCTTATTTTGACTATTGTATTTACTATGGGTTTTCTATCTCTCGCCGGCTGCGAAGACGACGCCGGTGAGGAAAGCGACTCGGGAACCGATGCAGAAAAAAAGAACGTCGGTATTTGTGAAGGAGACGGGCCGGCCCCGGTACGCCCGGAAGGCTGGGGCTTGAAGAGCCACTGCAACCACGTGGCTCCCGATTACGAGAAGCTATTCGGCGACGACGTGGTGCATCGCTTCGACATCACGATCAGCCCCGATAACTACCAGGCGACCATGGACGACCTGGACGCGAAGCTATCAGGGGGCAACCCGGACGAGGAAGTCGAGACCCCCATATTTGTACCGGTTACCGTAGAGTTCGACGGGTTGACCTGGTGGTACGTAGGTATGCGATACAAGGGCAACGCCTCGCTTAAGAACGCTTGGCAACGTTCCGTGCGCAAGATCGCCATTCGTCTGAACTTCGATATGTTTGGAACTGAAGAGGAGCATCTGGAAGTCCGTAACCAGCGTTTTTTCGGCTTTCAGAAGCTGACCTTTTCAAACGCGTTCGACGATCCGTCGCTGATTCGGGATAAGCTGGCCGCGGATGTTTTTCGAGAAGGCGGGGTTCCCACGGCGCGCGCCGCGTTTGCACGGATCTACATGGACCACGGACAAGGTTCCGTATATCTGGGTCTATACACCATGATCGAGGATCCCTCGGACCAAATGCCCAACGACCAGTTCGGCGAAGGCAGGGGCAACATGTACAAACCCGAGGGACCGGGAGCCATGTGGGGGGAATTCGATCCGATCGATTTCCCGAAGCGGACGAACCCTTACGCGGATTGGAGCGACGTAAAGGCGGCATTCGCCGCGTTACACGCTGATCGAAGCGATCCGCAACAGTGGCGTGAAAACCTCGAAGCCTGCTTTAATGTCCGATCTTTCCTGAAATACCTCGCCATCAACCAGGCCATGCAGAACTGGGATAGCTACGGTTTTATGCCGCATAATTATTACATCTATGGGGTTCCCGACGACGGCGGCCGACTTTTTTGGTTTCCCTGGGACTTTAACTTATCAATGATGGAGAAAACCGTCGACGGTAAGGATTCGGGATCCGTGATGCTGGACGAAATCGGAGAAGAGTGGCCCTTGATCCGATTTCTGCTCGATGACGCCGAGTACCGCGCCACATACCGTAGCGAGCTTCAGGAGGTCGTTGAAGGCGCTTTTAGCGTGGAGAAGATGAACGATCGCATAGACGCGTATCACGATCTCATCGCTCCCTACGTGGTTGGCCCCGAGGAGCGAGAATCTGAACCGTACACCTTTCTGGACGGAGAGAACGACTTCAAAGAATCGCTCGAAACAGGGGGAAATGCCCTCAAGCCCCACGTCCTCGCGCGTCATGCCGCGGTCCAACGAGCACTCGAAGACTAGTCTCGAGTTTGGCGATTTTAGAAATAAACGTGCCCGTGCCCCTGCCCGTACCCCTGCCCGTGCCCGAGAAGCTCTGTTTTGAAAGACGTTGGATCAACAAGTCCCGGAGAGAGTTTCTTAGCGGAATGGTTTTAGATCGAGGCCGTTGACAATGGCTTCGATCTAAGCTGAAGTTCCTGGGCCAAAAAAGCAAAATCCGGCGTGGTTAGGGCGCCGCAGGAGCATTCCGATAACATTGACCAATCGAAAAAGGCCGCGTAGATCATGTTTACCGCTATTCGATTTTCAACAATGCCTCGGACATTGCCTCTCCCCAAGGAATTCAGAACTATTCTTGCGCGCGCCCTTGGCAATCCTTCCCGTAAATGCGGTCGATCGCGCGCTTCCATTTTTCCGCGATGTAAAGGTACCCGGTATTATTCGGATGTAGGAGATCCGACATCCAGTATTCTTTTTCAGAAGAGTAATAAGGACAGTTTGCCACGTCGAAATTATATCCGTGTCCCAACCAGTCAGGATAGATGTCGACGGTAATCGTGTCGTCGCGTTCTTGCGCGAAATAAACGAGAACGTTTTCAATTGCATAGCGAATATTATAATCTTCAGCCAGCGACAGATTAGAATAGGTCGTATTTTTCTCCGAGTCGGGGCACGCATCGGTCGGGTTGTAAATACTATTCAGCATAAACGTAGCTCCGTCTGGAAAGCGCGATCGATCGCCAAAGTATTCGAAAACCCTCTGCCAGTCATCGAGCCAGCCCGGCACCGCTTCTTCGACGGATTCGCCGAGATCCATCAGATCCCACGCGATAGCCGAAATCCATATCGCGATATGTCCGGACCCTCCTCTTATGGTCTGTATATCACTCGCCACATCTTTGATCGTCCCTCTGATTTCATCGTAGGGATAACAGCCTTCGATGCTCAGATCCGGGGCGTAGTTGTTTCTAATGTAACCCGCGATATGCTTCCAGCTGCAGTTGCAGTCTTCGATTTTCTCTGAAAAACTGACGCATTTGGAAATGCTATCTCCCAATACGACAAAGCGTCCGGGTTTTGGAAAACAGCCTAATGCTCCATAGATATCCTTATCGTGAACCGGGTCGCCTGGCGCGCTGGTGTCGCTACATTGCGGCACTTGCTCGGGCTTTCGACCGAACTCGTCGGCCAACAATCCGCATTGATCGATAACCTTCCAGCACGTTTTGGGCGCAACCAGATCTTTACCCAGGTTTTCGCAGTTGCGAATCTGCTCAAACGCCTCGATGCAGCTAAAGTATTCCGACGGGGTAACGGGGCAAGTTCCCGGCTCGCCGTAGTCCATCGTTTTACAGGACGCATAGAGATCGAAGTCGCCATTCTTCGATCGGCAAGCTTCCACATATTGTCGACACGATTCCTCCGTGTTTTCTTTGTATCCTCTACTCGCACATAAGTCTATCTTTCCTAGGGCCGCTACGCAGACTTCTCGGGATTCATCGGGCGACAATTTGTCCAAAGTACGGGTATTGGCAACACTATCGGTGCCATCCGTAAGACCAATAAGATCAATGGTCTCGCTATCCGGCTTTTGCTGCCTTCGTTCGGACTGACCTATTGAATCGTAGCATCCCCCTTGAAGAAATAGAAACAAAAAAGAAAGTACCCCGTGAAGTGTAAAAACACTACTACCGATACTCTCCTTTTTCGACCTTAAGCAAACTTGATAATCCGCATTAGAGCTGCAATTTCTAATCATATTAAGCCTTCCGAATGTACGATTGAAGATATAATAGACCGACAGCCGTCAAACGCATCGGAATCACATGATTCTGAACCGCAATCGTCCTCCATATTACCGCAAATCGCGGCGCTTCCCGAAAAACCTTGCGTAATTAGCCGGTTTTTGAAATCGATCGCTGTGCAAGTTGGAAGCTGATAATTTTCTATTATATATAGATCTCCGCCAATAAAGCTAAGATCGGTCAATTCTAACAAAATATCCGTGGCATTTGTATTTGCCATAACGATATGTTTTCCTATTGTCGTTAGGTTACGTAAGTCGTACACACTGAATGGTTGAATTACTAAAGATCCGCCGATCGACTCAAGACCGCCGAGGCTAGCTGAATCCGTCAACTCCGGTTCCCTGACGTACAAACTTCCTCCTATCGATTTGAGATTTTCCAGGCCATTGATTCTTACTAAATGGGTCTCGATAAGAACGTCCTTGCCGGCGGCCCATGCTTCTTTAGGATCGCCCACGATTTCATTCCCGCCAATAATTAAATCCCCCCCTACTTCGATCAGCATCGGAGGTCCGTTCAAACTTCCAGACAATAACGCATTCCCCTCGACGACTAACCGTCCCCCGATTCGGGTCAGATGAGCCATTCCAGCTAAACTGTCTAGCGATCCGTTGTCTAGGATTATCAAATCACCTCCCACCTCGTTAAGATTCTCAAATCCTTCGAGATCGCGTAGACGTGTGTTGTCTATGATAAGATCGCCGTTGACCGATTTCAGGTTGCTCAGGCCTTTTATACTCGTAAGCCCGATTTCGTTTTCCGACCGGGTCATAGCAGCCTCGCCGTAAAAACGACCGAAATGCAAGTTGCCTTCAATCCTTTCAATATTACAGGCCCCTTCCATCGCTCCTAATGTCGCATCCGCCACGATCAAGGTACCCGCGACACGCGTACACTTGGCGATAGTTGAAAAGTCCCAGCCGTACCGGTTGGGAAGCCTGAAATCCCCGGCAAGAACGCCCCTCGGGCACAGGTCGACCGATTGGCAATCAGCGCTGCAGAAATCGCCGTCATCAACATTTCCATCGTCACATGCCTCGTTCGATTCGATAATGCCGTTACCGCAACGCGACGACGGGGAAAGATCGGCGTTCGCGGCGTCGTAAATACGGTTGGTTGCATTTGAATCTTGCGTTAAAACATCCGCGTCTTGGCTATCCGGAGAGGCCGATATCGCGCAACCGAATAACAGGATAGATAATCCGATTACACGACCGACGGAGCTCTTCCATTCCATTAGAAAAGAGTTTCTTCTGGTGCGCTGTCTTTGCATGGTTCACTCCGTTGTTTGGCCGAGCTTTCCAAAAACCAAATTGCCGGCGGTAAAATACTTACTACTAGTAGTAGAACTATAAAGCGCCAGATCAACGCAAAGTGGCCAACTACTCGTATCAGCGGCATCCGTGGTTGCGCTACATTCCGGGAGATCGATATCCGAGACGCTGTAGCTTTCGCCGTCAGAAGAAAACGAATATATAACCGGCTTCGACCCGGCAGCCTGTAATGCAACGATTGATGTTCCATCAGTATTTCTTATAATGTTTAAAGTAGATCCGTAATTTTGTAGAGCTGGTATATCTATATAATCGCCCGATAATTCCCATGACCAGGTCGCTCCACCGTTCGCGTTATAGCTATCCATAAATACATTAGTGGTTTCATCTAAATCATCGAGAAGTAGTGTATAAAGGACCGAGCTACTTCCGTCGCCTGAAGCGGCGACATGAACTTCTCCAAAGCTGCCGCTTTGCGGATCAGGAAGAGCCCGGGTCCAAATGTAGTTTCCGTTTCCGTCTAACCGCGCGATCGACCATTGCCGCGCTTGCTCATCGCCATAACTCTGGTCGACGGCTAAGATGATATTTCCCTCGGCATCAAACCTTAACTCCCCTATGCGGGTAGACGTCGCTTCTTGGTTTAAACCCGATTGGTTCCATATAAGATTTCCGTTGCGGTCGTACATGGTGATATCAACTTTAGTTGCCGGAGGATATTCCTCATGCATAGCCGGGTCTTGCGGTTCAGGAGGGTCAGGCGCCTCGCGATTTCGATAATGGCTCACCAATATCAGATTGTCTTGCGGATCGATAAAGATACTCGAAGCGCGGCCGAACCCGTACATATACGGATATCTAACACCATAGCGGGTTATGGGTACGCCTAACAATTCGCCCTCAGGACTGTATTTATAAACTGAAAGCTCTCCGTCCTCGGCAACTTGGTCTTTCGGATGAAGTTGGGATAGCACCGCTAAAAAGGTGTTCCCTTCGGAATCGACCGCGAGGGACGGTGTGTACTCTGTATATCCCGACGGCGAGGGAATCGCAAAATCGATAAAAGCCTGCTTCAGTAACTCTCCTTCGGCCGAATAACGGGCGAACCAAAAACCGCTGTTTTCCGGAAAGCTTGAGGTAGCATCCATGGTCACTTTCGCGGCGATTGAAACCGAACCATCAGGAGCTACGGCAAGTTGAGGCGAAAAAAGGCAACAGGGCGGAAGCGGACAATCGGCCTCCTCTATGACATTAAACCACTCGATATCGATACTAGCGATTTCTTCTATCACGGCCGTCTTTGCCGGAACATAGCCCGACAAAATCGGCTCGATATGGCTACTGCAATCGGTTTTCGCCCCATAACAAACACCTGCTTTCGCTTCGATTAGAGAAGTCAGAGATCTACTTTCACCCGATGCTCGGCCGAATATATCGATGGCCATTCTTCCTTGCGATTCGAACACTAAAACCGCTATGGCTTCGTACTCTCCCGGCAAGGTCGGGGTAAAGCTCACTTCGATGCTTAGGCTTTCTCCGGGTTTGATTACACGCGGTAAATCCAGGGCCTGTATTTCGATGGCGTTACTTCGCAACCGCATACTTTCTTCTATCAACCGAACGTTTTCGTCGCAGGCGTTGGTCAGCACAATTTCTTTCTCTGAAGTGTTTTGAAGCTTGGTATCAGAGAAATCCAATCGATCGGAAGGCTCAGAAGTAATACACTCCGGCTCCTCGATCTCAACCCCGCTCAAGTTCACGGGTTCGGATCGACGCCCGCGATATAACGATCGCAATCGAAAGACGTTTTCAATCGACCCGTCGAGAAGAACCTCGAATGAACCGTCCTTATTTACCGTAATATCTACGGGTTCCGACAAATTGTCCAAGTTGACAATGCGAAGTTGACTGTCTCCCGGCATCACCGCTTTTTCCTCGCCCACCATTCGTACGCCCGAGTCGGCTTTTTGCAGATAGATCGACTTAGTATCAACCGAAGGATTGCCGGTTTCGGTTACTGTACACCCAACCGACATCCCGATTGCTAAAAAAACCGCTAAGCAGATCAATGGGCTAAATCGCTTCATTTGGATTCTCCTTGGTCGTCGTCCCGCTTTGATAACGGAAAAAGCTGTATGTTAAGTTGCACAACCTGCCTTGGGTCGGGCTCGGTTTCGGCGAGCTTTATCAACTCGTTTCGGAATGCCTGAATTTGCTCTTTTAGTTTATTCAATCCACCTGGTCCTAAACACATGGTCAACGACGAGATATCTCGCTCGCTCGGCGCGACAATATCGATTGACTCGGCGGCCTTAATCATCATGGATTTATGATAGGAGACGATGTGCAGGCCCTTGGTTTCGGGGCCCGTGGTCAGAACCGGTGATCCCTGAAATAATCGTCCGGTGTCGTCTCTCTGCAGTAATCCGAGACGTAGCAGTAATTCCAAGGCCTGAGCGGCTTCTCGCGAAGTGATGGGAGGCAAGAGCCTCGGCGCGATCCAGTTCGGATCGTTTTTGAAATCGGTCCGGGCGGCGAGCTCGCGTATCGCCGGTAAGTACCATTTCGAGTGATACTGTCCGTGCGCCACTTCAAGCTTCTGGGCCCTCCGATATCGGCTAAAAGAAGTGAGCTGATGATAGGCTCGGTTTCGATCTTCAGTAGATCTAGCCTGGTTAAACTCGACCAGTTTTTCAAAGTATTCCTTGGCGTCGCCGTGAAGACCGCAGGCATCAGCGAAGCGGCTCGCCATTGCCGCGGTGAGGTTCCGTTTTCCTTCAATAACTAACTTAAGATAGTTAGGGGAACGCAAATGCGCGCGCTGTGAAAACTTACGGTAGGAATACCCGTGCGGTTTTTTGGTTCGATAAAACGTTTCTAAGAAGGTTCGGTAATCCAAGTACCGAAAGACATCGATGGGGCATCGCTGGGACACGCTATTAGAATGACAAAGAAAACACTTCGGCGCCACATAGGTCTTAAACAAACCGTATTCTGTGACAGTATACACCGTTACGCATGATCTAAGATCTTATTCAATAAAATCAATAGATTATGATATTTTAAAGATACAGAAGGGACAGATTAATACTGTCTTCGTCAGATCTAGAATACAGACCCAGCCGTGGCTCGCGATTGGGCTAGCGACGCTCAATCGCAAGTTCCGAAGATACGTTCCCGGAGTAGAATTCGGAGGGCAACGGCCGCCAAACATATCTATGCTCGAAAGGCGCAGCCACGCAGCCACCGAGAACGCCTGGTGGGTTTGATAACGCAAAGAAAGGACGCAGCGGATAGACCGCTTCGGTCGTGAATCTACAAAAGCAGGCATCGAGGAAGGTCAGTTAGTTGCGCTGGATGTTTACGTGACCGCGAGTTGGCAAAAGCACGAGGCATCGAGCGGATCACAGGGAAGTTCGTAACGTCTGTGCATGAGCAGCGTGCCACCAGGGAATCGCGCCGCCTTGGCGCCTCGCTTGAAAACTAGTCAGGCTTCCCGATAGGCGATTCGGAGAGCTTTCAACGCTCCAGTGGCTCGTTCGAGCGCTTCGCCATCGCCGCCCGCAGCGATCTGCGGATTGAGTTTTCCCACCGCTCTTGGGCTGCTCGGTGAGTCAAAGACATCGGTGTGTATGATAGCATTGACGCCCTTGAAGCTGCGCCCCTGCGACGCGAGGTCCGCGGCTGCTTGGCTTTGTCGCTCTCGAATAGCGGTCTCAACGTCGCCGATCAATGCTTCAATGTCGACGTTCACCAACTGCGAAGGAGCGACGATTCGGTACTCGATTTCTTCGGGCGTGTTTTTGAAGTAGTACTCGGGTCGCCTCACGCGCCGCACTCTACCCCGCCAGTCA
>JAFGIB010000257.1 GCA_016929805.1 Deltaproteobacteria bacterium
AAATCGAACCGTTGGCTTTAGAGTGCATTCGTCATTCTTGTGCCTGTTCTGGAAAAAATCCCGTCGGCTGTCTCCCTGCAGAAGTCAGCTGGCGTTTGCGCAATCACTGCTGGCCTGGAAATATACGCGAGCTAGAAAATGTGATCGAGAACGCTCTACTCATGAGTGGCGGCTGTCCGATCGAGCTCGAGCACCTTTCGATTGCGAATAACGATACTAAATCGGGTGTTTTTCCGATCGGTTCGGAACAGCGAGCTCGATTGGAAAGGGTTTTAAAAGACGATTCGATCAATCAAATGGCGAGTTTTACGATACAATCGGTCGAATCCGGCCTGCCGCTTGCGGACCGGTTAAATCACGAAGTAATAGACCTTGAGCGGAAGATCATTATCGAAACGCTTCAGCGTTGTGCCGGGAATCAGACCCGAGCGGCAAAAATGCTAGGCATCAGTCGACACACACTGATAAAACGACTAAATGAATACAAAATCGAATGCGGAAGGCGAAACAAGACATCCTTAGGACTCGCGTCAAAATAGATGTTGCGTTTGGCGCCCAGATTTAGGTCAGATTTGCCTCGAACCGATTTTGCGAAACGGGAGGAATAGCAGAGCTTTGATGATTCATCACATATTATTCGTTTTTCTTCGGTTCCTGAGGGAACCGACAGGCGCTGGGGTTGAGGGTCAGTGCGACTACAAGAATTGCGGCCACGCTTCCCCGCAACTCGGCTCATCCTGAAAAGGATCCGCTACCGAACGGCTTGGCGCATGCTGGAGCGCGGATCCTCAACCCCAGCGCCCGTCAGACGCCTGCAATTCTCGATCGAGATGTGTAGAATCGTCAGAGCAGAGCTATTTCGAGGCTTTCGCGGAATTGGATCGAGGCGAAGATGGCCCGAAAATGGGATGCGAAACCCGAGGTGATTTATTCGCGGACCCTAAACCCAACCTGAATCGAGAGGGTGCTTCACCCCGTAGCCCGCACGTTACCGTCCCCACGTTACGATTGTATCGGCGAAGATGGTTGAGCACTTGTTCAGCATCCTAGTTCGCTATCAAGGAACGTGAGTAGCCGCGATCTTATGGTTTTGGATGTGATACCTGGCTCGATTGACGCGCAATTTCTCTACCGATCTATTAAGGAGCCGAAACAGAATGAAGGTATTGATATTTTGGCTTTGCTCGATTAGATACTTCCTCGAGCACCGAGCGGTTTGAAATGTCTTTGAATTCGCGAGGATAGCGAGGTCAGATGCGGAATTGGTCCCGACGAAGGAATAGCAACGCTAATTCGAGGAGGGACGAAACCGCAGATGATTTTGATAGACCGCGGAATCATGGCGTTTTCAAACCGATCGGTGCTCGAGTTTCAAATTTCAAATAACGCCCTCACAAGGCCGCCAAGCAAACACGAAGCCGGTATACGATGATGAAAAGAGTTTCTGTCTTTATTCTATCTAAGTACATCTGGTTCGGGGCTTTAATTGTCGTCGTTTTGGCTGTACTAACCCTCTATCTTGGGTGTTCGGTGATAACGGATTTTGATCCCGATATGATCAATAATCGACAAAGCGGCAACGCAATCAAAACGGAAGGAGGCACTGAGCAATCAACCCTGTCGGCTGACGGCGGACCTGCTGATCGGCCAACCGCGTCGACTGACGGCAAACGTCTTGAGGGTACGGGAATCGATAGGTCGACTTCAGCCATCGATGCCAATGTCGAATGCCTTGAGGCGTCGGACTGTCCCAATTTCGCGGATCCGTGCTTCAATACCCGTTGCGTCGACGGCTTTTGCGAAACGACAGAAAAAACCGTGGATATGAAATGCAACGCGGAGTGCGGAACGATCGTTGATGCATGCGGCAATACCGTGCAGTGCGGTCACTGTGAAGCGGGTTTAGTATGCGTCAACCACAAGTGCGTTTCCGAATGTGCGGGTTGCGAAATCAACGGAACTTGTCACGCGGTGGGCACGGTCAACCCGGCCAACCAATGCGAGATGTGTTCGCCTCAGCATTCCGCTGATTCCTGGTCACCCAATTCGGGAGCGCTGTGCGACGACGGTAAATTCTGCACGGTATCGGATGTTTGCGTCGGTGTTGTTTGCAGTGGTACGAGTCGCAATTGCGACGACGGAATCGATTGTAACGGCCTTGAAATCTGCTCGGAAGCCGATGGTTCGTGTCTACTCGGTACACCAACGTGTGGCGCGGGCGAGTATTGCGATGCAGCCAGCAATGCGTGTGTATCGATATGCGGTCAAACGGATTGCATTATCAATCGAACGTGTATCCCAAATGGTGATGACGACACGGCGAACCCGTGTCTCGTCTGCGATTCCGCGATAAACAAAAACGAATGGTCGGTCGCCGTCGGACGGATATGCGGCGATGCGGAAACCGAGTGCTTCGCAAACGACACTTGTGATGCTTCCGGCAACTGTATACGGAATCATACCCCGGAGGGAACCCATTGTGGATCATCTCGGACAGAGTGTTCGGGGCAGGACACATGTGATGGCAGGGGAAATTGCGTCGCCAACCATTATGGTTCGCGAACGGCCTGCGGACCTGCACCCGCTCAGTGCGAAAACCAAGACTACTGCGACGGCAACGGCAATTGCGTAAATGAAGGGTTCATGGTGCGCGACTCTCTCTGCGGGCAAGGCCCGACAGTCTGCTCGAGGCAGGATACTTGTGACGGAAACGGAGTGTGTCGACCCAATGATTATCAGAACGGCACCTGGTGCGGTGAAGGCGATTCAGCATGCTCCTGGTACGAGTGCAGGCAAGGCAGTTGCGATAGGCTCGTTAGCGGCGAGGCGTGTGACGACCGCAATCCGTGCACCTCTGACGGATGCCGCGATCACAATAACAACTGCCTACAGGGACGTCCCTTAGCAGACGGTACCCGGTGCGGTAACGGCGATTCACAATGCTCCTGGTATCAGTGCGACGACGGCGAATGCGGAACCGAACTCGTTCATCGAATCTGTGACGACGACGGGATAGCTTGTACCATCGATACCTGTGATCCAAAGACTGGAAGGTGCAATAGACCTGATGACGATTACTGCGACGACGGGATAGCTTGTACAATTGATAGATGCGATCCGAATAATGGATGCGTATACGATGACAGAGAATGCCGAGACGCCGGTACCGGATCACGCGAATGCCGGGGCTCTCGGCTTTTTAACCGTTGCTGGTATCTGACCGGCACCAACCAAAGCTGCGAACGATTTTGTACCGACCACAGGGGCTTCGATCCGACTACAGCGAATTATATCGGTTCCTCCGCTCAAGGCGGCAGCCTGGAGAATTGTCGCGCTATCTTGAATGCGCTTGGGTACTCGGCTGATGTCGCCGCAGGTAGCCGCAACGAAGGTCCGGGGCTTGGTTGCCATATATGGGAAAGCAATGCGTGGTGGTTAGATAGGCCCGATTTCGACTCCAGTGCCTCTTATTCGTTAGCCCGCATCGTCTGCGCATGCCACCAATGAGTTTTGTCATTCTTTGGGCTCGCATACTTTCGTTTTCCACCTCCAATCCCGTCAAGGGAAATCGAGAACCTTAACGTTGCAAAAAACGTCGAGCGGAAGCGCGGAAAAGCGATTAAATAAGGGCGCGCGGAACCTTTTTCGGACCGCAGCTTCGTGAACCCTAAGCTAGAGTTTCGCCGTTTTTAGCGCCCGGCCCGGGGTCAGAACATCTATCGCCGAACGCGCGGCGAATCAGCCGCCCTCCCCGCTTGACACACATATCCGAAAGTCCAATGATTTCGCCTCACTGGACGTAAGATTTGAAGGCTTACGCGAACCTTTAGCGAATCAGTCGGAAAAAAAGGTATGAAACCATTTAAAGTCGCAATCCTAGGATGTGGAACCGTCGGAGGCGGGGTAGCGAAAATCCTGCTCGAAGAATGTAAGCGAGTTGCTGAAAGAGCGGGTAGGACTATCGAGATCGCCTCGATCGTGGACCTTTTTCCGTCGCAATCCGCTCAACGCCACGGGATCGACCCGGCGTATTATTGCGGCGGCGGAAAAGAGCTAACCCCGCGAGAAGCAGCCCGTTACATTCGAGATATACTGTCCGATGAATCCATCGATCTGGTCGTGGAAACCATCGGCGGGACAAGCCCTGAAATAGTCGCGCTCGCGCACGATGCTCTAAGGCATAAAAAGCATTTGGTGACCGCGAATAAGGCGCTTTTAGCCGAGCACGGCAAGGCCATCTTTATAACGGCTGCAGAGCAGAAACGCGCGCTCGGTTATGAGGCCGCGGTCTGCGCCGCCATTCCGATCATCAAGGCTATCAACGAATGCTTTACCGGCGATGAAATACTTTCGTTATCGGGAATTATGAACGGAACCAGCAACTATATCCTCTCTCAAATGGAGGCCGAGCAGCGCGGTTACCCCGACGCGCTCAAGGAAGCTCAAGAACGCGGCTATGCCGAGGCGGACCCGTCGCTCGACGTCAACGGGGGAGACGCGGGACACAAGTTGACCATCCTGCTTCGAATCATCTTTGGACTGGATATCGGCTCCGACGACCTACAGATTCAAGGCATCGAATCGATCACCGGCGACGACTTTGAGTTCGCCAATGAGATGGACTGTTCGATAAAGCTCATTTGCTACGCTAAACGGGAAAAAGAGAGCGTATTCGCCACGGTTCGTCCGATGATGGTCAAACGGGGTAATCTGTTGTCTCGCATCAACGGCGCGACCAACGCGGTGCAACTTAGAAATAAATACGCGCAGCAGAGCACGCTGATCGGCCAAGGCGCGGGGTCGCTCGAGACCGGCAGCGCGATCGTTTCGGATATCGTTTTCATCGCGCGCTACGGCGACAAGGCGATTCGTAACCCCGCGTTGTACGCTTACCAATTGAAATCGTTCGACGAGCTCGTCTTTCCCTACAACGTCACCTTTGAAACCGCGAACGTCCCGGGCATCACCGGCATCGTCACCACCGCGATCGGTAAATACGAGATCAATATCGATACCGTCAGCCACAATCGCTATCACGCGAGCAACGCGGTTTTTTCCATCGTGACCATGCCCTGCACCCACCGCCAAATCGCGAATGCGGTCGAGGAGATCAAAAACCGGCATCCGAGCAGCTTATTGGCGGAGCCCAAGATCATACCCATTCTAGCCTAAGGACATAAACCATGGACAGATCAGAACGCGCGCGGCCATCCAAGGAAACTCCCGGCGAGCGCGAAGCCTCAGCCAATTTTATTCGCGATATTATCGTGCAAGACATCCAGTCGAATAAAAACCGGGGACGCGTGGCCACGCGCTTTCCTCCGGAACCGAACGGATACCTGCATATCGGTCACGCTAAGGCCTTCTGTCTCAACTTCGGCATGGCCGAGGAGTTCAACGGCACCTGTAACCTCCGTCTCGACGATACCAATCCGAGCAAGGAAGAGGTCGAATACGTCGAATCGATCAAGCAAGATATCCGCTGGATGGGGTTCGATTGGGAGGATCGGCTGTACTACGCCTCGGATTATTTCGACAAGCTGTATGAGTACGCGGTGCAACTCATCAAGGCGGGCAAGGCGTATGTCTGCTGTCTGCCGCCCGACAAGGTGAGCGAATACCGCGGGGTATTCGGACGGCCGGGCACCGACAGCCCCTATCGCAATCGCCCGATCGAGGAGAACCTGCGGCTGTTCGAAGCCATGCGGCGGGGCGAATTGGCGGAGGGCAGCCACGTGCTGCGGGCGAAAATCGACATGGCGTCGCCGAACATGAACATGCGCGATCCCACCGTCTATCGCATTCTCAAGGTGCCGCACCATCGCACCGGCGACAAATGGTGCATTTATCCCATGTATGACTTCGCGCATTGCTTGTCCGATTCCATCGAGGGCATCACGCACTCGCTGTGCTCCATCGAGTTTGAGGACCATCGACCGCTGTATGACTGGTTTCTCGACCAACTCGAGGTCCCGTGTCATCCGCAACAGATCGAGTTCGCGCGGCTCAACCTGAGCTACACCGTGCTGAGCAAGCGCTATCTGCAGCAGCTTATAGACGAGGGCTTTGTCACCGGTTGGTATGACCCGAGGATGCCCACGCTCTCGGGCATGAGGCGCAGGGGCTATACCCCGGACGCGATCAAGACCTTCATGGAGCGCATCGGCATCGCCAAAAAGGAAGGCGTGGTCGATGTCTCGCTGCTGGAATATATTCTTCGCGAACAGCTCAATCTGACTTCTCCCCGGGTGATGGCGGTTTTAGATCCGATAAAAATCGTAATCGACAACTACCCGGAGGGGCAGAGCGAGGAGTTCGACGCGCCCTATCACCCCGACGATCCCTCGATGGGATCGCGCAAGGTGCCGTTCTCGCGGGTGATCTATATCGAGCGGGACGATTTTCGCGAGCAGCCGCCTAAAAAGTGGTTTCGTCTGGCTCCGGGAAGAGAGATCCGGTTGCGATACGCTTGTTTGATTAAATTCGTCAACGCGGTCAAGGACGCAAAAACCGGGGAAATCGTCGAGATTCACTGTACCTGGGACCCGGAGTCGCGCGGAGGAAACGCGCCCGACGGGCGCAAGGTCCAGGGCACCTCGCACTGGGTATCCGCCGCGCACGCGATTTCAGCGGAGGTTCGGCTCTACGATAGACTCTTCAATAAGCCGCACCCGATGAGCCTGAAAGACGGATCCAAGTTCACCGATCACATCAATCCCGAGTCGCTCAAGACGATGACGAATTGCAAGCTCGAGCCCAGTCTCAAGGGCGCCCCAAAAGGCGCGCGATACCAGTTCGAAAGGCTCGGTTACTTCTGCGTCGATTCGCTCGACTCGACCGAGCAACATCTGGTCTTTAATCGCACCATCTCGCTACGCGACTCGTGGGAGAAGATAGAAAAAGCGATAAAAACCTAGCGCGTCGTCGGCAGACGGCTGCGAATGCAAGGATTGATTATAGGAGGCTTAATGCAGCTACAACAAGCGATTGAACAGAGAAGAAGTATCCGTATGTTTTCGCCTCGGCCGGTCCCGAGAGAAACGATCGAGGCGATGATCAAAAAGGCGATTTGGGCGCCCTCTTGGGGAAACACCCAACCCTGGGAAATCATCGCGGTGGACGGGCCGGTGTTGGCGGAGTTTAAGCGGCAAAATCGACAGGCCTCGCTCGACGGCAAGGAATCCAAGCCCGACATCGATACACCGAAAAAGTGGCCCGAACCGTTGATCACCCGTTATCAAGAGGTTGGAAAAAGCGTGCTCGCCGCGCTCAAAATTGAGAGAGGAGACAAACAAGGGCGTATCAAATACTACGGCGAGATGAACTATCTGTTCGACGCCCCGGCGCTGCTGATGTTCGTCGCTAAAAAAGAGCTGAACCTCGAGTACACCGTGCTCGACTGCGGTCTCTTGATTCAGAACATCTGTCTTTTAGCCGAAGAAGAGGGATTAGGGACCTGTCTATTAGCGGCTTCAATTAACTATCCGGAAATCGCCCATCGGTTGCTGGCGATTCCGGAGGACAGAAAGCTCATCGTCGGCATGGCGATCGGATGGCCCGAACGGGACGCGCTGGTAAACAGCTTTGAAAGAAAAAGAGGCGCTCTCGACGAGTTTTTACGCTGGGTCTAATAGATAGACCCATCCCCGCGCGAGCCTTAGGGCTCGCGATTCATCCTATTATAAATGCCGCGACAGCGAAGGCGTATGGCGCGGAAGTAACGCCGCCGCCGCCGAGTCGCGGTCTCGAATATGGAATTAAATCCGCTTGGTGTACCGCGTTCTCAGCCGCGGACGCGAGGTACTGCAAAGCGAGGTTCTCCTGTTGATCTGGACCGATAAGTGCTACGCGCCGCGGTTTCACGGTTATCCTCGGTTCATGTATCTTCTCAAAAAGCCGTGGCGAGCAGATGAAGATACCTGAAAGCAGCCCAACCTTCCCCTGCCCGTGCCCATGCCCTTGCCTGTTTTTTTTACCGGGAGACACTAACCTTACGTGGTGCAATCGTGTTGAAGTCAATACTTTTCTCATTTTTGAGTTACTTGAGCACGGGCAGGGGCAGGGGCCATAGACATTAACCAAAATTAGTCGACGAACATGAAAACGCCGTAGCGCGCGGG
>JAFGIB010000258.1 GCA_016929805.1 Deltaproteobacteria bacterium
CGTAAAGCGCTTCGCTCGCGAAAAACAGCGCGAACTAAGGGCGTGCTCACTTTTTTTGGACCTCACTTAGGGTGCACTAAGCTGCGGTCCAAGAAAAGTTCCGCGCGCCCTTATTTCATCGCTTTTTTCGCGTTTCCGCTCGACGTTTTTTGCAACGTTAAGGTGTAGTCGAATCGGAACAGACCGCAACGGCGTCGGTCGCATTAAGCCTTTTAGCCGAATTGTTTACAGGGCGCTTTTGCTCAACTGATTGACCATGCTCGACGCGCCTCAAACGGATAAAGCGACCTTGACCGCGGAATACCGCTCGGGTTTTTCGCATTATTCGCAAGACCTATTCGTTCGATTAATAAAAAAAGCGCGGATAAAGCGTTAAGTATTCAGGAGTCAAACAGCAACACACCCGTGACCGGTTATAAAAAAAGCGGCCGGGGCTGTTATTACCCGAGCACAGCCCCGGCCGCGTGGGGAGAAAATGGAGGCGTAACACGCTACAACGAATCGGTCTCGGCTATGATCAGCGGTTTCGCAATCGCGAAAAGCTCGACGAACTCTTCGCGGTCGACGTCTCTGAGCGTCTGCTCGGTCACGATCTCCTCGATCTCATCCAACCGCCCTCGGTCTGCATAGGGACTGTGTTTGAGAATTTCCGCGAAGGACGCGATCGCGATGGCCCACTGAAAATCCATATCGGCGTTGGAATAGTCGTCCGCTATCTGCTCCGGCTGTAAGCTCGATGAAACCTCAAAAGCCGGGTCCTCTTGCGTGGCGTCGACCTCCTTGTAGCGGACCTTGACCAATACCATGTTCTCGGCGGAGATCTCGCGCTCACCCTCGACCGGTTCGCCGTCCTGCGGCTCGGGCGCGCCTTCGATATCAGGTATCTCGTCTCCGACCATCACGAGCTCATAGAGCGCCGTTACCCGGTGACCGGCGCCGACCTCGCCCGCGTCGATGACGTCGTTTCTGAAATCTTCGTCCGCGATCGCCCGGTTTTCATACCCTAACAATCGATACGCGTATACCGTCTCAGGGTTGAACTCGACCTGTATTTTCATGTCCTTGGCGATTTGGATCATGGTATTCAACATCCGTTCGGCGGCATAACGCTCGGCCTGCTCTTGACTGCTGATCACGGCGTAGATTCCATTTCCCGCATTCGTGACCTTTTCCATCATGCTGTCGTTGAGGTTCCCGCTGCCGAAACCGACCACCGTGAGCGTAATGCCGGTTTGCCTTTTCTGCTCGATGAGATCGACCAACGCTTGATCGCTGCTCGGCCCCACGTTGAAGTCGCCGTCGGTGCATAAAACCACGTGGTTGATCCCGCCCTCGATGAAACCCTGCTCGGCTTGCTCATAGGCGAGCGCGATGCCGCTGGCCCCGGCGGTGCTGCCTCCCGCGGAAAGGCCGTTGATCGCGGCCGCGATCGCGGTTTTTTCCGAGACCGGTGTCGGCGTGAGACGCACGCCCGTGCCCGAGGCGTAGGTCACGATCGCAACGGTATCGTCGGGACCGAGCACCTCGAGCGTCTGCGTGAGCAGGGATTGCACCAGGGGAAGCTTGTCCGAGCTACTCATGCTGCCCGATACATCGATCAAGAAGACCACGTTGGCCGGCTTTTTCTCCGACGGCGGCGGTTTTACAGCTTGTATGCCCACGCGCAGCAACCTGGTTTGGCTGTTAAACAGCGAAGGAGCGGCCGCGAGAGAGATCGAAAAGGGATGCTCATCCTCCTGCGACGGCGCCGGGTAGTCATAAGTAAAGTAATTGACGTACTCCTCCAAGCGCACGCTCGCGGGTCGCGGTAAAAATCCGTCGGTGACGTCGCGACGGAAAAGGTCGTAGCTCGCGCTGTCCACGTCCGCGGCAAAGGTGGAAAAGGGGTCGTAAGCGGTGAGCACAAAGGGGTTGGTCCCGACCTCTTCATATTTATCGCCCGAGTTAGTGTCGGGGGGGGGCTCGATCAGCGCCTCATCCGCGTCGTCCATCGGCGCGGCGCCTTCAGTCGCCGTCCAGCCGCCAGCGCCTCCTAAGCCGGCGGTCATCGCGCCGCCGCCGGAGCCTCCGCGCGCGGCGTTCATCGCTCCCGCGTCCAGCGTCCCTGTCGATCCGTTGGTCATCGGCGCTTCCGTTTCTTCGCCGTATCGGCCTAACGTCTTGTCCGAAGACGAGCTTTGGTTCGATTCCCCGTTGTTGTAACTCGCGCCGGCGTCCGCGGCGCCCTCGTCATCATTGTCCGCTTCGCTGTCCTCAACACAAGCGTTGATTGGAATAAATATTATAAATAGCGCGAATAGAATATTAACTCGTGATCTTTGCATGATAACCCTCCCGGTTATTTGCCGCCACGCATGGGCATCGTGGTTCTGAGTCTGTTGATCGGTTTGCTTCTTCGAGAATAAGCAAGCCTTATGCCATTTAGACCACAAAGCGCTAACATGGCGGTATTACGAAAGGTTTTCAGCCATCGGACCTGCAGGCACCTTGTGCCAAAGTGTGCCACCCGAATACGAGTATGACATCTCGGTCGCGATTGGACGTGTACCGGAAATAGCGACAGGTCGTTCGCTCTTGGATTTTAGCCCGATTCGCCTTGAATTGAGGGGCCGGTCCAAAGAAATCGCCCTGCCGACGTGACCGACGGCGATCTATCGTATTCGCGGTGAATCGCGCGAATCTTCCGCCGTTCGACGCCGGGCCGCCGCGACAATAGGCCTGACGCGGTCGTAAATATTTTCAAAAAGTCGTCTGTAGAAGTTACCCTAAACCATGCGTTTGTCGCTCTTTTGCCTCGCGCTTCTCTCTGTCGCCTCGGGACGGCTTGTTCAAACAGGTCGGGTTTATGCCGATGAACCGTGGGCGCGGCCCAATCGCTTGGCGTTTTCGCTGGGATTCAACGCCTCGGCGGGCGATCTCGGCGCGTTTCACGACGCGGTTGAGCAATACCGGAAAGAAATCGGGGCTCGCAATCCGCAGCTACAGATAGGGGGATCATTGAAGAGCGACTGGGTGTTTGGACCCGAGCTTTGCGGCCGCTATTACTTCCCCTACTATTTCTGGGCCGAGCTCGGTTTCGGCTATCTCTACAACGGAGCGAGCGCGGACCTCGAATTCACCTATCAGGCGGCCGTTCTATCCTATGGCAATCACCTGTTCGAAATGCCGCTTCTCGTAGGCGGCTATTATCCCATCGATGCGGGAATCTATCTATTCGCCGGGGTCGGACCGACGCTCGTCATTTACTCGTTATCGCGCTGGGTTTACAGCCGCGGGCGGGTCGCGAGCTACTCGACGACTCTGGGAGGCGGATTTCATCTGCAAGCGGGCGCTGACATCCGCCTGACCGATGCCGTTTCGCTTTCGCCCGCGTTTCGTTTTCGCTATATGAAAACCGCCGAGCTACACCCTTCGGACCCGCCCTATCCGCCGCTCTTACCCGCGATCGATCTCGATATGTCCGGAATTGGGGTGACTATCTCCGCGCGTTGGTTCGTCCTATGATCGATCTCTTTGCGCTGGAGCTTTATTTGGAGTCGATCGCGTGTTAAACTCAAAAATGCGTTTTTGGCGAATTCGGCTGATTTTTTCCCTCGTTGCCGCGATGGCGTTAACCGCCTCGGCGGACTCGCAAGGCAATCCCTGGGCGGAGGTAAAAACGCCGGCCAAAGGAGCTCCGCGGGCAATCGGCGATTACTCTTCCGGTTGTCTACAAGGCGCTCAAGCATTGCCGCTGAACGGCGTGGGCTATCAGGTCATGCACCCGAGCCGAAGACGCTACTACGGCCACCCGTCGCTCTTGGATTTTATCGTAGGACTCGGCCGGGCCGTTCGCGAAGCGGGTCTTGAAGTGGTGCTTTTAGGAGACTTAAGTCAACCACGGGGCGGAAGGGCATCGGGCGGGCACGCGAGCCACGAGACCGGATTGGACGTGGATATCTGGTATTGGCACCCGAAGCAGGCGGAGCAACGAAAGCTCACGCAAAAAGAGCGCGAGAGCATTAAGGCGCGTTCTATTCTAGACGGCAAGACCTCGTCTATTAAGGCGAAATGGGCCTCGACCGTCGCTCGGTTGCTGCGCTTGACAGCCGAGGACCCTCGCGTCGAAAGGGTATTCGTTCATCCCATCATCAAGCGCGAGCTATGCGCGCAGCCGAGTGACGACCGGACTTGGCTGCGTAAGATCCGGCCGTGGTACGGACACGACGATCACCTTCACGTGCGACTCGCCTGTCCTGAAGACAGTCCCGATTGTGTCAGGCAAAGCGCGGTTCCCGCGGGAGACGGCTGCGACGAAATCGACTGGTGGTTCAGCGAGGAAGCAAAAAGCGATCGCGACAAAGGTCGCAAGCGCTACCAGTCGAAAGTCACCGGCGGCCGCAAGCTGCCGGAAAAATGCTTCGAGTTGTTGAAGTAGATCGTCTACTTATGTACCCCACGTGTAAGAAAACTCCGTCGGTGCAATTTTCTCTCCCTCTTCCCGGTCCATTAGATTATTGTCGAGCAATGACCCGGATAGGCTCGTCCGTCGTTTTCATCTCAAAATCTCGCTATTGATCTTTATCACTTTCATACCGTATTTCGTGCCAACGCAGGTACCGTATTCTTCAATCCACGCGTATTTCTTCCGGGCGCCTCTCGTTCTGGCGATGTAAACCCAGAACTGTATAGGGTATTTTTTGAGTAGCTTGATTCTTTTTTTTCTCTCCGTGTTCCTATCAAGCAAGGAGCGTAAATCAGCCGCCCTTTCTTCCTTATCATGTACACGACCGACATTCTTTCTTACCTTTAACAACCTTACGCTATGCGAGATTGCGATTTTATACCCAGTAGTGATATCGGCCAGCACGTAAGAACCCGCCGGAATGTGTTCTCTGAGTAGGTTCCCCCTATTTTTCAGTCGATCGAGAAGAGCGCGCTTTCTTTTATCTGTTCTGTTAACGACTTTTACGATTACGCTTTTTGCCTTTTCATAGTCGACCATTGTCGAACAATCGGATATCGATAAACCAAACGTCGCTATCATGACGATAGGTATCACTACAGTTTTTATAAACCAATAGCGTTCGCATTCTGCCAGTAGCACGAATAGCCCCGCTGGAATCATAATATCCGTCGAGACGGATACAATGCCTTGAAATCTCATTACAATCCAATCCGAGCCCGCGATGCGTAACGCTATATTATATAAAGAAGGAACTCTGATAAAAACAATAACAATACCTATTATAAATAATAACGACGCGACTTGTTTTTTTCTGCCTGACAATAATCCAAGCGTAAAGGCTACTAATAAAAGTAACTGTTCTTCCGAAGAACCCAGGATGTTAGCCAGGGGTACGGTTCTCGCGTTCACTCTTTCGTCTGTTCGCGCGTTATCTTCATTACCTTGACCTGGGGCTTCATCGGCGTTTCGATTTTGATATGTCGCTTCTTCTTCGTCTACTGCCTCGACCGCGGAATGAGTCGACTGTACGAACGCGTATCGAGAAATCAGAGCAAAGGGTATCGACATCGATACAGCTAGCATCATTCCAATCAAATGATACGGTACGGCGCGGTTACGGACCGATTGGATACCGATAAGCACGGTTGCATAAGCTATAAGGACAACGCCTAAAAAAAGTCCGTATAGCGAATGAACCTGTCCTAATACTAAAAAGCATAACGCCAAGGAAAGGATGTATTTGGCGCAAAACCCGCTATCTAACATCTTTAGCGCCATTCCGATTCCGACGGATAGTAGCCAATAGGTGGACACCTTATTCGGATAGATCATGTAGTCGCAAGAAACGTTATGTCCGAGAAAAACCAGGGTAGCGATCCAAGCAATCCATCTATTATCAAACACGATAAAAGCCAAAAAATATATTCCGGACGCGTTAATGAGGGTCGCAAAGGGAGAGCTCTGATACCAAATATCGAGAACGTCACAACGGGTTAGTTGCGCCGCGCTCGCTATAAACGCGTGAAAAATATTGGTATGGTACCAAGGAGAGAACCCCTCGCCTAGAAACGGATCGGCGTTACTCAGACCGCTTGCAAATAAGAACTGAATACGAGCGACGTGAAATTCCGCATCGCCCATTAAATACGATCCACGAATATCGGCACTATATAAAAAAATAGAAAAAAGCGCGAATATTATTGCATTCGGCAACATCTCCTTCCCGGGCATTATGATTAGATCGCGCCACCAGCCCTTAACGATAATCAACGCGATCGAAGCGAGTATCGATATAACAAAAAACGAAGAAAAAACGGACAAAGGTAGCTCTAACCAATAAGATAAAATGGATACAGGTGTGTGTAACGCGAACGAAAAAAGGTAGCTCACCGAGAGTACAGCTAAAATACACTGCTCTTTTTTTTCGAACGCCATCTGTTTATATAGAGCGTATCCTGGAATAGCGACGCATATCCAAAAGAGATGAATCACGAACATAGAAGGTCCTGATGATTAGAAAAGGGATGCGTGAAGGTCAGTAAAAGGTCCTTTAGGACAAGCAGCCAGATCTAGTCTATGCTATTAACGAATCCTAGAAGTCAAGATAAGATAAGATCAGATTAAGATGCCTCGAAAGGGGAGGCCATTCTTCGGTACCTCTTTATGATTTGAGCCTAAAACCTGAGTCATCTCCTCATACTAGACCTTAACGTTGCAAAAAATCCGTCGGCGCAAACCGCCTCGCTCGCGAAACATAACGCGATCTAAGGGCGTGCTCACTTCCAGTCCGGTATAATATATTTACAGTTAGCCTTCGTTGCACGGCTTATCGGCGCTTTGTTGTTAGCATTTTTGTGGAGCTCTGTGCTACCACGTCTTAGGGGGGTAGCCGATTACGGGCCGTCTAATTGTTTGCTCCAACATTTTCGGGTCGCGACAGATAGCGCTCGACTGTTTGGAAATCTTCTTCGGTATCGATGCTTAACAATAGTTCTTGTATAACTATAAAGCTCGTTCGTTCCGGTAATATCGTTTTCTTTTCTAACAGACAGCATCTACGAAAAGCGTATGCAGCGCCATTGCGATGGTAAATAGGCTCTAATTGCTGACGGGCTATAATATTTTTGCCTCGATCGTCGAATAGATATAATTGACCTGCCGGACTACATAATAACGATTTGAACGGGTGATATTTTAGATCGGTAGGAGACACCGTCCAAACCGCATCCCAGTTCCCGTCATCGAGGAGAAAGACCGTGTCTATTACGTGTTTCGCTTTCCGTAAAGGGCAAGTCGGCTGTAACATGACAACCACGTCATAGATCCTATTATCTATTCGCTCGATCGCTGTTATCGCATGGTGAAGTACCTGAAAATCGCTAATAAAATCGCCAGAGAGCGATTCCGGACGAAAAAAAGGAACATCTAGGCCTACGTCTTTAGCAGCCTTTGCAATCTCGGGATGATCGGTTGAAACAATAGCTCGATCAAAAAAACCCACTTCGCGTACAATATCGCCAACATAACTAATAAGCGTCTTACCCCGGATACAGCGTATATTTTTGAGCTTGACGCCTTTGCTTCCTCCGCGGGCGGGGATGACGGCGAGTATGGTCTTTTCGTTTAGCATCTCGGGCTATTCCATCGAGAAAGTCGCTTACACCGGAACCAACCCATGTTTCTATCGGCGTCGTTTTGTAGAAATTCTCGGAAACGAGCGTCTGGTTTGATAGCGTTTGTATTTAATACTGTTCTATCAAAATCAGACGCATAATCCATATTCGGTTCAACGATAAACCAGAGATTTGAATGCGTTATTCAGAGTTGATACCGACCCCATTGATTGACAATTGTTTTGCGAGCCACTCCTTGCTGATTAATTCTTTTGTCCTCGTAAAACGAGTCGTTACTAAAGTGCGTACTTGATACCTCTTCAAAGATTACGCCCTTCTCGGTCCAAAACTCGTGCCAAACACCTTGTTGGACAAGTTGTATGTCACCGGCGTAGAGCGTACGACGACGGTCCTCAATCTGCATTTCTAGAATGCCGTGAAGTACCTGAAAAGTCTCTTCTTTTTGCTTATGATAGTGCATCGGGTGACGTTGCCCCGGTAGTTGTACGATAATCTTTTTGCAGTAGCTTCTATTAACGCACGTAATCATAATAATTCCAACCTTTAGCAAATTCGCTATACCGTAGTGGTGCGAGAACTCTGTCTCGAATTCGGTCGGTAATGCAATACGTGCTTCGTTTAGCATGGCCTTTGCGGTATGAATGGCCCTAAATAACACAGCTCTCTCCGGATCATCTGGAATTGCTATATCAGATAGAAGTAGCGGCTGATCGCGATCGATCGCGGTTTGAGCTACAATACCCTCTTTCCAATCGCCGCTTACCAGATGATTCTCTTCCACCGGCATCGCAAAATAAATATTACCTCGTTCAATAAGCGCATCCTTTTTGATGGGAAGTCGAGCGTATACGCCGCGCTGTAGGGACTGAAGCGAGCTAATTTCGTTTGCGTCAGATGGAAGCCGTTCGTCGGCTCCACACAGGATTTGGGCTTTAGAAGCGGCTTTAATCCAACGGTCGAGCTGCTCAGGCGTAGAGGAATAGGCATTGAGCTTTATTTCGTCGGTAGCAATACCGACGTGTCTCTCTAGGATACGCGCTCCCTTTGCTACCGCGACCATAACCGGAGCGAAGTCGTCAGGTCTTTCGTGGGTCGAAAATCCAATCGTCTTGCTCGGATATCGTTGACGCAATAGATAGATCTGGTTGAGTTGGAGTTTTTCATCGGGAGTGGGATAAATAGCGACACAATGCATCAGAGCGAAATGAACGCGGCGATGGTCGAAAAAACTTATTAAATTATCTATCTGCTCCCAGGATAACCCTGCCGTAGAGACGACGACGGGTTTATTGCAGGTAGCGATTTTATCAAGGAGGGGCCAATCGGTGGCCGAACAGCTCGCAATTTTTATAACCTCGATATCAAGATTAACTAGGTCATCAACCGAGTCCTCGTCGAAGGGTGTAGACATGGTAATCATCCCGGACTTTTTTACTTCCTGAGCAAGTTCGGCGTAGTCTTTGAAGTCAAGACGAGTCGATAAAAAACGCGGGATATGACGATTCGAGCTCCCCTCCAAATGACGAGGATGGATCAAGGTATCCATCTTTCTAAATTGAAATTTCAGCGCCGCGCGAATGCGATTCTCGCGGGCCACGGATCCGCACTCGCGTATAATACGTAGACCGTGTTCAATCAGACCTTGATGGTTATTTGCGAGATCGAAGACATATATATTATTAAAATCAAATGTTGTATCCATTGCATTTTTATCTTGTTAAATCGCCTTTAATGCTTGCATTATATAGCCGCTACCGTAATCAATGATGACGCGAGACTTAGTCTTCTCAGACAAATGAGCGGCCGCCACGACGATCATCGTGTCTAACCCTCTCTCTATCGATATTCCCGAATTCCCGGCGCGAGACTTTTCTTTAAGACATCCGTCGATGTGCTTTAACTCTTCAATGAAGTCGTCGGAACGTGTCTTCGGTATAGGAAATCGTTCTTCTTTTTTCCCTGGTCGAAACAGCAATACGCCGTCGCCCGTTTGATCATAGTTTATAATCCACTCTATCGATGCAAGCGATGCTTGAATTCTGACTCTTTTTTGATGCGGAACCGTTACTACGTCCTGAATAACGCGTCCCATTAAACCGTTTTCGGTTCTAAGGTGAAGACTACAAATATTATCATATAGAGACTCGCCGTTCGATACGTAATTGAGCATCGCATCGACTTCCGTGACTCGCCCAGCATTGGCGATACGCGCAAAATGTTGCCAGAGATTCGCGGCGTGCGAATGTTCGCCGCTCGCTCCTCCTCCTCGTTCCCAGAAGCCGAGATAACTATCCGCTGGTCCCGAGAGCCACGGGTGAGCTTTAAATATACCGCCCCAATGTTCTCTGAACTCCACATCGATGGTCTGAATATCTCCTACTACGCCGGTTTTAAGAATTTCTTCTACCTTCGCCGCCGCGCGTCCTACGACGTGGTCGTAACCGACGAAAACCTTTGTCGTCGATTTAGTCAGCTGTTGAAAAAAATCGTTCGTAAGATCGAGCGAGGGTGGACATATCGGTTTTTCAATAAGAATCGCGTTCGGTTTTTCGCGTAACGCTTCCATTGCCAAGGGTAAATGGGAATCGGGCGGTGTTCCTATAAAAATGAAATCGAAATTACCGATAGGTGCGTCATCGCTATGATAGAGCGCAATGGTATCATCCCACGCCCCGTAACGTTGGGGATAAATGTCATTTTTCATCCGAGAAAGAGCCGCTTTGTCGACGTCGCACACCGTAACTTCCCAGCCTAACGACCGCGAGGCGTGTGCAAGATGATTTCCGATAGAACCAGCGCCAATGATTTTTACTCGAGGCATAACTCCTCTTTATTAAAATTGAAAGAATCTTAATTTCCTGGCTATGTAGTACGGCTTATATTATTCATCATAAAACACTATCATCGAATTTTACTGCCGCACCGCATTATGTATTCTTATATCGTCACGCCCCGCATATCCCAAGTTCGAAAAAGCAGAAGTGTGCGTCAGCTTCTTACCATAAATTTGCTTGTCGTTCAATAAAAGTTGCGCGCACGAATGCGGTTAGAAAGAAACTGCCCGGTCGGTTGTTCGGTTCCTATTTCCTAGGCCAGGCGTTCGCACGTATTATTTAAAAAACAATCTGGCCGCCGGTCGTTCAAGTTCAAACGCTGCGGCTCTTGTATCGTAATACCGTGCTTTTGCTTTAGCGCTTCGTGATGCTTCTGACCTAAAAGCCTTGGTCGCCGTCCATATGACGACCTCGAACATCGTTTCCACACAATCCAAAGAACCGCTAGCATTCGTTAATAACTGCACGATCAAACGCATAGCCTGTCTTGCGACCTTCGCTCGTCGTTGCTCGCCGTCTCTCGAAGCAAAAATAATATCGATTTTTACGGCGTAATACCTTCCCTTGTCCTGCGATAGATACCGACGACCGCAAACTGAACGTTTGAGGCGGTATGCTCGTACCCGAATCGCGTCGGTTTGGTAAAGACTGTCGACGCGTTTGGGCTGATCGGCCCGACGCCCATTATTCAGCGCTTTGAGCCAGCAAAGACTTACCGTTTTCCTGTAAAAATTATATGACGCGGTAATCTTTAGGGAAACTAGCCCGATGGGTACCGAAATATTCCCAAATACTTCTTCTGTATCGGTTCCGCGAAGCTCGAACGTTGTGACGCCCGTCGGCAGCAGCGTCGCGCGCGTCGTGATGCGGTAAAGGGGACACATGAGCGCATGTAGCCGGTACTCGAACGTCTGCGCAAGCACGCGCGGGAGGTCGCTGACCTGATGCCGCAAATGCGCCGCATCCTCGGCCTCTAGCTACCCGCCGCAGCGCTGACCATCCTGCGTGACACTCATCCACTCCGGCGCTAGCCCGACTTCGTCTATTGACCCTCGGTTTTGGGAAAAAACGACGTTTATTCGAACGTAAGTCCGCGTAAATATTGAGCGCGCTTTTCGAATATCGCTTGTAGTGCCGACCTACCCTATTGAAAAGGGGGATCGTAAGTCAGATAACGGTTGTCATGTTTCTGCGATCTAAGTGTCGATTCAAAGACGGAAAAGAACACCGGTACTTCAGCGTGGTTGAGAATCGACGCGTCTCAGGCGGGCGCGTCGTGCAGAAGCATGTTCTGTACCTCGGCGAGATCAACGGTGTCCTTTCGGCAGCGATGCAAAAGACAAAAAAGTTGCCGGGATCGGGCACTGGCGGAGCGCGGAGGGGTGTGTACGGCACCTGATCGATCGCGCTCATCGTGGAAGATTTCACGGTAGGCTCGGGCGAAGCGGTCCCGAGCGGCTGGATACCCGCCTCGAGCCGTCGCTTTTGACGTGACCACGGTCCGCGGGGAAGGCGCAAGGTCGCGGCGCGCGGAAAAATATCTACGCCGTAAGCGCGTATAGCCTGGGCGCGGCGTCGCACCGATACGGGTTTGGCCTGAAGAGGCGCTCGCGGCCCGGGCGGGGCCGACTGGCAACTGGTGCCGGTTTTACAGCTACTGGTGAATTGTCACGGCGCTCAGAGCGTTGCGGCCGAGCCGGGGACAAGCCGGGCCAAC